>NZ_JAINWD010000001.1:0-346993 GCF_021021315.1 Halomonas sp. IOP_14
GTTTCATCCGGCGGGTGAACTCCCGCGCTTCCGTGGGGAAGGCTTCCGCGTAGCGGGCGAAACGCGCGTCCCACGCCTGCTGAGCCGCTTTGCCCGCTTCACGGGCATCCCAGGCGGAGTAGATCGGCTCGGGAATATGGAAGGGCGCATGGGGCCAGTCGAGCTCGGTGCGTGCCAGGGCCACTTCGTCATCGCCTAAGGGCGCGCCGTGGGCGTCCTCTTTGCCCTGCTTATTGGGCGCACCAAAGCCAATGATGGTTTTGCAGATAATCAGGCTCGGCTTATCGTCATGGCTCTTGGCCAGCTCAATAGCGGCTTTCACCTCTTCAGGCTTATGACCATCCACATTGGGCACCACGTGCCAGCCGTAAGCTTCAAAACGCTTGGCGGTATCGTCGGTGAACCAACCTTCCACTTCGCCATCGATAGAGATGCCGTTGTCGTCATAAAGGGCGATCAGTTTACCCAACTGCTGGGTACCGGCCAGTGAGGCCGCTTCGTGGGAGATACCTTCCATTAAGCAGCCGTCACCCAGGAAACACCAGGTGTGGTGATCGACGATGGTGTGCCCAGGGCGGTTAAACTGCGCCGCCAGAGTTTTTTCCGCGATGGCAAAACCCACGGCATTGGCAAAGCCCTGACCCAGCGGGCCAGTGGTGGTCTCAATGCCCGGCGCGTAGCCGAATTCCGGGTGTCCGGCAGTAGGCGAGTGCAACTGGCGGAAATTCTGCAGCTGTTCCAGGCTTAGCTCGTAGCCGCTGAGGTGGAGCAGCGAGTAAAGCAGCATGGAGCCGTGGCCATTGGAGAGCACAAAGCGGTCACGATCGGCCCACTTGGGGTCTTCGGGATTGTGCTTGAGGTAGTCATTCCATAGCACCTCGGCGATATCAGCCATACCCATGGGGGCGCCCGGGTGTCCGGATTTGGCCTTCTGAACGGCATCCATGGACAGGGCGCGAATGGCATTGGCTAGCTCAAAACGGCTATTCATAGCAGTGGTACCTTGGTTGTTATATTGCGTAGCGTCTCGTTAGGCACGAGCAGTCAAGCGTTGAGTAATCAACGACTCTAATGTTCGCTGGTCGTTGGCGAAGCGTCGGATCCCGTCAGCCAGCATCTCGTTGGCCATTGCATCTTGGTTATGCTGCCAACGAAAGCCAGCTTCTGATAGCGGTGTGAATGCTTTACGAGTGACGGTTTTCTGCTGGATTTTTGAGGCCACCTCTCCTTCCATGCTATCAAGCTGTTCTAGCAGTGCGGGAGAGATGGTCAGGCGATGGCAGCCCGCCAACGCTAATACTTGATCGGTGGTACGAAAACTTGCCCCCATGACGACAGTGTCATAATGACCTGCGGCAGCCCTCTCGCAAATCCCCTTTACAAATAGCACGCCAGGGTCTTCTTCTGGTGTGAACTGTTCACCTGTTGTCTTTTGATACCAATCGCTAACGCGGCCAACGAAGGGCGATATCAGGTACACCCCAGCATCAAAGCAGGCCTGTGCCTGAGCATCGCTGAACAAGAGCGTTAAGTTGCAGTTGATGCCTTCACGCTCTAATTGCTGAGCCGCACGGATCCCTTCCCAGGTAGACGCGAGCTTGATCAGCACACGGCTGCGGTTAATGCCCATTTTTTCGTAGCGCTCAATCAGTTCGTAGGCCTTGTGAATACTGGCTTGGGTATTAAAAGAGAGGTGTGCGGACACTTCTGTCGATATTCGTCCAGGTACCACATTGGCAATTTGCCCGCCAATCGCAACCGAAAGTTGGTCAACTATTCGGCTCAGGTCGCTCTCATCACTACATGATTCAGCAAGCACCTTGTCGATCAACTCTTGATAACGAGGCAGTTCGAAGGCCTTGAGAATCAATGAGGGGTTAGTGGTAGCGTCCTGCGGTTGATAGCGCTTTATGGCATCCAAGTCGCCCGTGTCGGCCACGACCAGTGAGTGTTCGCGTAATCCATCCAGAAGCGACATTGCCTACTCTCCTTAAAAATGAACATTCTGTGTTCAAATGATTGTCCATTTAGACCGATTTAGTCAAATCAGCGTGCCACTTAAATCGATTTTAAGGTCATTGAACAAAAGTATAGTGCTTGGTAGATAATGCTTTATATTCATATAATTCTTTTATTATCAATATATTATTGGTTGTTTCTTGGTTTTTATCTTGAATCCTCCAAAAAAATACAACTAGATCTTATGATCGGTGTGTTTACAAATGCTCAGTTGGTGATAGATTGAATAGCGTCAGTAGACGGCTGGCAACTGCGTGGTGGTTTTCATCGTTGTTAGTCGTCCGCGTTTCTATTTCCTAGAAAGGGAGAGCATGAATGTCTAGTGCGACGTCTTCTCTCAGAGTCGCCATTGGCGGTGATGAGGCCGCTTACGACTTGAAAGAGATTCTCATTGGTTATATCCGAGAGTTAGGCTACGAGGTTGAAGATTTTGGCACTTTTAATGCCCAGCCGGTGCTGTACCCCGATGTTGCCTTTGAGGTGGCTACGGCGATTAAGGAGGGGCGCTTCGATCGTGCAGTACTGGTATGTGGCACGGGAATCGGAGTGGCTATTTCTGCCAATAAGGTGCCCGGTATCCGCGCTGCGCAGGCACACGATACTTACTCAGCAGCAAAGGCGCGCACCAGTAATAATGCACAGATTGTCACGCTGGGATCCAGAGTGATTGGGCCAGAGTTGGCTAAATCAATAGTGGCAACCTTTTTGGGCAGCAACTTTTCGGGTGGAAATTCCGAATTAAAAATAGCAAAGATTGACGAATATGAGTCTCGATTGAATACTCCGTAACCGTGGTATCGCTCATATTCGTCGACGCTGATTAATAACAACAGCATGCAAGCTGTGATCACGCAGTTTGGCCTCACTCCAGAGGATATAATAATGACACGCCTATTTAATGATCCAAATGATTTCCCTGAAGAAGCTCGTTTAGGTTTAGTAGCTGCTCATCGCGATAAGCTGATGGCTGTGCCGGGAGGTGTCGTACGCAGTACGCGCAGCCAGCCAGATAGTGTTGCGGTCGTGGTTGGCGGTGGTAGTGGCCATTACCCCACCTTTGCGGGGTTGGTCGGGCAAGGGTTGGCCCATGGGGCGGTCATGGGAAATCTGTTTTGCTCGCCTTCTGCACAGCAAGTTTATTCCGTCGCCAAAGCCGCCAACAACGGCGGTGGTGTGCTGCTCTCTTTTGGGAATTATGCGGGGGACGTGCTGCATTTTGGTGAGGCGCGCGAGCGTTTGATTGCGGACGGTATTCCCTGTGAAATCGTGCTGGTCACTGATGATGTCGCCAGTGCACCCTTGGCGGAGATTGATAAGCGCCGGGGCATCGCAGGTGATCTAACCGTTTTCAAGGCCGCCGCCGCTGCAGCAGAAAAGGGATTATCACTGGAAGAAGTAGTTCAAGTGGCGAAAGAGGCAAATCGCTGCACGCGCTCTTTTGGAGTGGCGTTTGAGGGATGCACGTTGCCGGGTGCAGCCGATTCGCTCTTTCATGTGCCCGAAGGCAGGATGGCCATAGGGCTGGGGATTCACGGCGAGCCGGGTATTAGTGAGACGGATATTCCTTCCGCAGATGGCTTGGCAGAAATCCTCGTTGCCCGATTATTGGAAGAAGTTCCTGACGGTATCAGACTCAAAGGAGCTCGGGTGGCACCGATACTCAATGGCCTGGGTACTATTAAGTATGAAGAGCTGTTCGTTATTTATCGCAAGGTTGACGAGTTGCTGCAGGAAGCTGGATTAAGCATTGTGGAGCCCGATGTGGGCGAGCTGGTGACCAGTCTTGATATGGCCGGGGTTTCGCTGACGTTGTTCTGGCTTGATAAAGACATGGAGCCGCTGTGGACTGCCGCTGCGGATGCGCCGGGCTATCGAAAAGGCAGCGTGACGCCAGCGCAGGCGCTGGATCCTGCCGAGGTAGAGGTGGTTACGCAAGATGAGATTCCCGAGGCTAGCGATGCCTCGCGAAAATTAGCGTGCGGCGTCGTTGAGGCGCTCGAAGTGCTCGCAAATACGGTCAATGAAAACTGCGAGATGCTGGGCCAGATTGATGCTGTGGCTGGGGATGGTGATCACGGTATTGGTATGCAGCGGGGCAGCAGGGCTGCGCTTGAAGCGGCCAAAGAGGCTCTTGATGGCGGCGCGGGCGCGGAGACAGTGCTGCAGTGGGCTGGGCAGCGCTGGTCAGACGAAGCGGGCGGTACCTCTGGTGCTATCTGGCGGGTTATCTTAAAAGCGATGGGGGAGTCGCTTGGCAATGAGAAGCCGTTATCAGGACAGCGTCTTGCTGCTGGCGTGGTCAATGCCCGTCAGCAAGTCATGGCATTTGGTAAAGCTGAATTGGGCGATAAAACGCTTGTCGACGTGCTAGTGCCTTTTGCCGATGCCCTGTCGTGGGAGGCTGAGAAAGGCCAGGGAGCTTTGGCTTGCTGGGAATCCGCTGCACGCATAGCGAGTGAGGCTGCTGAGGCTACCAGGCAATTAATTCCCCGTGTTGGCCGCGCACGACCATTGGCTGAAAAAAGCGTGGGTACGCCTGATGCCGGTTCTGTTTCATTGGCGCTGATTATTCAGGCGCTGATTCCTGTGTTGAAAAAGTGTCAAGCAAGCTGACATGATACATGCCCTTCAATAACCCCTGGATGCCGAGGATGAATGGTCAAGACGCTGCAGATATAGACTTAATGACAGAGATTTCAACGCTCTACTATGTGCAGGGGGAGACGCAGGAAGCGATCGCAAATAGGCTCGGGCATTCGCGTGTGAGAATAGGGCGGCTGCTCAAGCGTGCCCAGGCAGAAGGAATTGTCGATGTCCGAGTGCGCCTGCATCCCGCCGTTAGTGTTGAGATTGAGCAGGAGCTCAAACGGCGCTTTGGCCTGAAGCGAGCGTTGATTGCTCTGGATAATGCCGACCCAGATGTGCAGCGCTCGTCAGTCGCTAGTCTAGTGGCAGACCATCTGTCGCGTAGTTTGACCGATGGCCAGATCGTAGCCGTTGGCATGGGTCGTAACGTGGCCGCCGTGGCGGATAACGTTTTCCTGGCGGAGTCGTTGAAGGTTTCATTTGTGTGCGCAATTGGTGGCTCGCTGCGCGCAGGCGAGCATATGAATCCCGATCATATTTGTCGACGTTTGGCGAGTAGGTTTGGCGGTGATAGTGAGACGCTTTATGCCCCTGCGCTGGTACAGAGCGGTGAACTTAGGGATGCATTGTATGAAAACTCTACCGTGCGCCAGACGCTAGACCGGGCTCGCCGTGCGGATACCGCTTTGATTGGCGTGGGTGACGTAAGTGAAGACAGTAATATGGTGCGGATGGGGTGGTTTTCCGCCCAGGAGATTGCTGAAGCACGGCTCTCTGGAACTGTGGGCGATATGATGGGCTATGACTTTATCGATATCCATGGGAAGCCTTCCGCAACGCAGATGCAGGGGCGTGTGGTGGGACTTAATATACAGGATCTCACGCGTATTCCAGACGTTATTGCTATCGCCAGTGAAAATACTAAAGCGGTTGGGATACTGGGGGCGCTGCGTACCGGGGTTATCGATACCTTGGCGACTAGTGTCACTAACGCGCACACCATTCTGCGTCTCGATGAAGCGACTACCGGGTAAGTGCGCGCTTGATTTGTATTCAAAACCTAAGGTTTCTCGGCATCTTACGCTTAGGTCGGCCCAACTTTCTCTGTTGCATTTATTGGCTTTTCTTGGGCATGTGGGCACTCTTTGGCATGCTTGGTTTCCCCCTTGTCCCTCGCTCCGATGTCAGTGATATTTGGCGGGTGTTTGTACATTTGTACGATGCTGGAACATATAGCATGGCTTTAAGTGATGCTTTCGCATGGCCGTAATAATAAATAGTTTCCATTTTTAAAATTTAAGTATAAAAAACAATCAATTATGATATTGGTCTAAAGTATAAGATTAGAAAGCTCCATTATGGATTGACTCAGCTATGCTTAAAGCAGTTAATTCATATGTACACAACAAGATCTTTTGTAAAGCGTGCGTCGCTAGCCAAGCAATACAAGATATATTAGGAGTGAGTAATGCATAACGCCGATAACAACAATCACACCGAACTGCCTCTGACCATGCAAGCCGTCGTAGCCTACGCGCCTGGTGATTATCGTCTTGAAGAGGTGGGCGTGCCGAAGGTAGGAGAGGGTGAAGTCCTGATAAAGGTTGAAGCGTGCGGAATCTGCGCAGGCGATCTCAAAGCCTATGAAGGCGCCCCCAGCTTTTGGGGAGACGAAACCCAGCCCGCTTATATCAAAGCACCGATGATTCCAGGCCATGAGTTTATTGGTCATGTGATGGCTTTAGGAGAGGGCGTTAAAAACCTTGAGGTCGGTGATCGCGTTATTTCCGAGCAAATCGTGCCTTGCTGGGAGTGCCGTTTCTGTAACCGTGGGCAGTACTGGATGTGCGAAAAGCACGATGTGTATGGATTTCAGCACAACGTAAATGGCGGTATGGCTGAATATATGGTCTTTCCTAAAGAAGCCATTAATCACAAGTTGCCAGATGAGATTCCGATGGAGAAAGCGGTTCTTATTGAACCCTATGCTTGTTCGTTACATGCCGTTAAGCGTGCGCAGATTGAACTGGGAGATGTGGTTGTCCTCTCCGGGGCAGGCACCTTAGGGCTAGGAATGATCGGTGCGATCAAAAAGTCCGGGCCTTCCAAGCTGGTCGTACTGGATCTCAATAACAAGCGCTTAGAACTTGCTAAACAGTTTGGTGCTGACATTGTCCTGAATCCCGCTGAAGTTGATGTTATTGACTACGTTAAAGGCATAACGGAAGGCTATGGTTGCGATATCTATATTGAGGCGAGCGGTGCGGTACAGTCGGTAGAGCAAGGTCTTTATATGATCCGTAAATTGGGTCGCTTTGTCGAATTTAGTGTATTCAAAGAGCCAGTGACTGTTGATTGGAGCATTATTAGCGATCGTAAAGAGCTGGATGTGCTGGGTGCGCATCTAGGCCCTTATTGTTACCCACCTGTCATTGAAGGCATTGGTAATGGTGATTTCCCAACGGATCATGTGGTGACCCATAAGCTGCCGTTAGCCGAATTCCATCAAGGGCTAGATCTAATGCGCAATGACCCTAACGCATTAAAGGTTGTGCTTATACCTGACGGGAAGTAGGTAGTGGAAGTTTCTTATTTATAACTTTTTTATAACTACAATGATAACCGGAGTGATTATGTCGGCGACATTAAATTCGGTGCCCGGTGATAAGCGTATAAAGGTCTATGTGGCAGCTGCTTTTGCGTTAGTGCTGTTTGCACTCATGGCGCTCGATACTAAAGTCATTAGTCTTACTGAACTTGAGAGCGCGGTGGGGTTTTCACCACAGCAATTTGCTCAGGAAACATTTCCAGAGATCCAAGCGTATGTCGAGAATAACGCTGTAAATGCATCGGTATTGGCGCCAGAGGTTCTCCAGGATGCCGGAGCGGCAGGTGAGAAATACGGCGTCGCTGCCGGCATTGGCCATATTGTGCCGGTCTCTTTATCCGGAGTTGCTGTAGAAAGCCGGGGGGGCGTTTACACCCTAGAGGTTGCCGATGTGCCTTCAGATATCGTCATTCGTGTGCAAACAGGCCCAGCCATTAATGGCACTACGCTGAGAGATACAACCGGCAATATTCAATTTGGCGACTTTACCAATCAGATTGAGTACCAAGATGTCGGCGCAGCGCTCAATGATGAAATGAAGCGTCAAGTGCTTGCGGATATTTCCGGGCAAGAGTTAACCGGAAAAACGTTAGAAGTAGTCGGCTCCTTTACCATGATAAATCCCAAAAACTGGCTAATTACTCCTGTGAGTATAGTGACCATTGAGTGAGGGGCGGCTATGAATATCGATAGATCAACAGTGGAAGTGGCTCCACCCGAGGTGATTCTTTCTGCACGCAATATCGAAAAGCGTTTCGGTGCCGTGCAAGCCCTCAAAGAAGTGAACTTCGATATATATCGAGGACAGGTGACAACGCTGTTTGGCGAAAATGGAGCTGGTAAATCTACGCTGATGAAAATTTTGTCTGGTGTCATTGCTCAGACGGCTGGGGAGATTGTATTGGAAGGAGAGAGCGTCAGCTTTTCGTCGCCGTCGGATGCTGAAGCGCTGGGGATTACCATTATTCATCAGGAGTTAAGCTTGGCCCCTAACCTGAATGTGCGCGACAACATTTTTATGGGGCGTGAGCTGACTAAAGGAAGAGGCAGCGTCGACTATAAAGAGGAGGCGCGTCAGGCTGAATTGTTAATGGAGGAGCTGGATGAGCCGATCCACCCTCTTACCCTGGTCGAAGATCTACGGGTTGGGCAGCAACAAATCGTTGAAATCGCGAGAGCGCTGTCCAAGAACTCTCGCATTTTGATTATGGATGAACCGACTTCCGCATTGAGTGCCACGGAAGTCGAGACGTTATTTAAAGTCGTCCAGGATCTCAAAAACAAGGGTGTCTCGATTGTTTATATTTCTCACCATTTGGAAGAGGCGCTACAGATTACCGATCATGCCGTTGTTCTCCGCGATGGGGTCATGACTGCTTACGCTCCACGTAGTGATATCGACCTGCAGTGGATCGTCAGGCATATGGTAGGAGAGAGTTTCGATCTTGGCTCACCGCCCACAGGGTATGAGCAGGGCTCCACCGCGCTCTCTATCCAGAACCTTTACATAAGCGACGATAAAGTGGCAGGTCGCTATGTTGTTGAGGATCTTTCTCTTGATGTGCGCGCAGGCGAGATTGTCTGCATTTATGGGCTAATGGGCGCTGGCAGAACTGAGTTATTGGAGTGTGTGGCAGGGCGAACCCGGCAGTCCAAGGGAGATATCTTGCTCAACTCAACTGACGTATCCCATTACAACATTGCACAGCGAATCGAGAGAGGGTTGGTGTTAGTGCCTGAGGATCGCCAGCGTGATGGGTTAGTACCCACCCTGTCAGTCGGTAGAAATCTGTCGCTAGCCAGTATCCATGCGTTTACTCGCAAGGGGCTTACTTCTTCCAGCTTGGAGGCAGAAATGATTAATTCAGCTATCGATAAGGTGCACATTAAAACAGACGGCGGGGAGGCTTCCATTGGTTCATTGTCTGGCGGTAACCAGCAAAAAGTGGTGATCGGTAAGATGTTGGCTACCCATCCAGACGTCATCATACTTGATGAGCCAAGCCGTGGTATCGACGTGGGTGCCAAGGCCGAAGTGTTCAAGTTATTGAGCCAAGGGGCTCGGCGGGGGTTAGCGGTTGTCTTTACAACATCTGAAGTGAGCGAGTGCTTGAGTATTCCACACAGAGTGCTGGTGATGAGCAAAGGACGGATCTCCGCTGAATTCAAACCGGGTGTAACGAAAGATGAAATTATGGCTGCTTCGGGCGAATCAGTTGCTGCATGATTATTCAATCGGATAGGTAATGACTATGTCTCATCACAACAATAACGCGTTACAAGTTGAAAAAGGCAGTATCGATATCGTCAAGATTTTGCTGGAAGGTAGGGCTTTTTTTGCATTAATCGTGATCATTATTGTCTTTTCCATACTCTCGCCTGTTTATTTTTCAACGGGTAATTTTTTAACCATGTCTTCGCATGTGGCTGTTTTTGGCTTGCTAGGCATTGGCATGCTGTTTGTCATTCTGACTGGCGGTATCGATTTATCGGTTGGCTCTACGTTGGCACTTTGCGGAGTGTTCGCGGGTATGTTGTTAGAAGGGGTGGAGATTGAAGCGTTTAATTTGGCTTTCTTTCCTTCAGTGTGGGTCGTCGTGGTCCTTACCTGCTTACTGGGCGGCCTCGTGGGGGCTATCAATGGCGTATTAGTTGCCTACTTCAAAGTGCCTGCTTTCGTGGCCACACTGGGCATGTTGTATGTCGCGCGTGGAGCCGCACTGCTGCTAACCGATGGGTTAACGTTCAATAGTTTAAGTGGTGACCCTACATTAGGTAATACTGGGTTTGAATGGCTTGGGTTTAATAAACTATTCGGTATACCTGTAGGTGTTTTGATTCTCTTTTGTGCTGCGGTTATTTGCATGTTGGCGCTCAGTCGTACGCCGTTTGGCCGGTGGATTTACTCTACCGGTGGCAATGCGCGTGCTGCAGAGCTATCAGGGGTGCCCGTCAATCGCGTTAAGCTCTCCGTCTACATTATTTCCGGCGTGTGCGCAGCCCTGGCTGGGATTGTGCTTGCCTCACAGTTGACCTCTGCTGGGCCTACGGCAGGTACTACCTATGAGCTGACAGCGATTGCTGCTGTTGTTATCGGTGGCGCCTCACTGATGGGGGGACGTGGCACGGTTCGAAATACTTTATTGGGCGCATTTGTAATTGGCTTTCTCGCCGACGGTCTGGTCATCATCGGTGTGTCTGCTTATTGGCAAATGGTCTTCACGGGTAGCGTGATTGTCTTTGCTGTCATGTTAAATAATGTCCAATACAGTGCTAAACACAAGTCCTCTCAACAAGCCGAGAAAACGACAGAAAGTAAGCGTGAAGGTTCTAGAGCAAGTGCTACTTAACGTAGCATTGCTTAGAAGTGTGGCCTGCTCAGGTCTACCGATTCAAAGACCAACAATCATAACTATGAGGTAATAATCATGCTTCCAAAAAGTAAAAAAGTGCTTTTTACAGCTCTCGCCAGTGTCTCGATGCTCTTTAGTAGCTCTATAGTTGCTCAGGACAAGGGACTGATCTCAATTATTGTCAATGATATGTCAAACCCCTATTGGCAAACGGAAGGAACAATTGCTGAGCGTACAGCAGAAGAATTGGGCTATGATGCAAATGTAAGTTCCCATGTGGGTGACACCAACACTGAAAGCAATCAGGTCGATACGGCAATTACCAATGGGGCTAAAGCAATCATTCTCGACCCTGCTAATGCGGACGGTTCCATTGGCGCTGTGCGAAGAGCAATCGAGGCGGGAATTCCGGTATTTATTATTAACGCTGAGATTAACCAGCAGGGATTGGCCAAAGCGCAACTGGTTTCCAATAATGCGCAAGGAGCCGCGTTAGGAGCGCAACAGTGGGCAATGCAACTAGATGGCGAGGGATCCTATATAGAGTTAAAGGGACCCCCTTCTGATAATAATGCTGCGACAAGATCCAATGGCTATGAGACGGTGCTTAGCCAATACCCCGATCTTAGCCTTGCTGCGTCTGACATCGCTAACTGGGATCGGACGGAAGGGCGCAATAAAATGCAGAGTATGCTCCGTTCTCATCCTGATATTCGAGGCGTCATTAGTGGTAACGACGAAATGGCTTTAGGCGCCATTGTGGCTCTAAAGCAGGAGGGGCGGCTAGACGATGTAATAGTAGGTGGTTTTGACGGTTCACCAGATGCTGTTGATGCGGTTCGCTCGGGTGAACTGGCCTATACCGTTCTACAGCCGGTGGCCGTATTTGCAGAACATGCAGTAAAAATTGCTGATCATTACATTAATACCGGAGAAACAGGGTTGGATAGTGAAAAACAGCTTTATGACTGTTTCCTTATTACTCAAGATAATGTAGATAGCTATACCTCTCCCTTTGTGTTGGAATAATAGGTTTTAGAAGAGTAAGCGTTAGAAGAGTAGGTGTTAGAGGAACTTGCCTAGAGGCCAGTCAGCTTTAAAGCTGGCTGGCTTTTTGAATAAGAGGGGGTGTCAATGATCTTTAATTTTGGTTCCATCAATATCGATTATACTTACCGTGTACCCTATTTTGTCCGCCCTGGCGAAACCTTGGAAAGCGGTGATTATAATATTGGGTTAGGTGGAAAAGGCGTCAATCAGTCACTGGCAATAGCGCGTGCCGAAGGAAGGGTGAGTCACTGGGGGCGAGTTTCATCGATAGATGCCTGGGTGACCAATGAGCTTGAGTCTGCGGGTGTTGGTGTGAAAGATGTCGAATTGACCTCAGAGCCAAGTGGGCATGCCATTATTCAAATTGACGCACTGGGTGAAAACGCTATTCTTTTGTTCTCTGGCGCCAATCATGGTTTTACGCAGGAGAAAATGACGGCTCTTATTGCGCAAACCGCTCCTGGCGACACAATACTTATTCAGAACGAATGTAACGGGCTTGATCAGCTTATTCCATTAGCAGTGAGCCACGGCTGCAAGGTGATATTTAACCCAGCACCAATGACCTCGAAGGTATCATCACTCCCTCTAGACCAATGTGAACTGCTTTTTTTTAACCGTACAGAGGCCGCCGCTTTATTAGAGGTGCCGGTAGAGTCGAGCGCCGCAGATTTGCTAAGGCGTTGTAAAGAATCGCTTGGCGATGTCGAGGTGGTTCTTACCCTAGGTAGCGAGGGGGCTTGGTATCAGTGCAGCAGTGAGACTCTTTTTCAAGCGGCTTTAAAGGTAAAGGCCATCGATACAACGGCCGCAGGCGATACCTTTGTGGGTTACTTCCTTGCTGCTAGGCAAGCTGGCCTAAAGCCTTCACAGTGCTTGCAAAGAGCAACAGCGGCGGCTGCTCTGGCAGTTCAAAAACGCGGCGCTGCCAGTAGTATTCCAATGGCGGAAGAGGTTGATAGATTGATGTGTCAACAAGAAGCGCTATAGAGTGCGGCAGCGATTTGTTTTCAGCATTATCTTAATCACTTTATCTTAGCGTCTTCAGAAGGCCGGCGGCAGTGACGCCCCGGCCACTAAGAACCATATCCGAATCAGGATCCTCCGAAATCAGCGGATTGCTCACGCCATAGTGCCGCCTCGTGGCGTAGGGTGCTGGCGAGCAGTGCGATGTCGTTGGGGCCGGCCACGAAGCGGTAGCCACTATTGGTAAGAGTGGTGACATCGCGACCGGGCCCGGTGATGGTGCCCATCCAGCACCCGCTATTGGCGATGCGGCGCTCAAGGTCCTCAATCAGACGGCGTACTTCGGGTGCCTCGAGACGTTCGAGCAAACCCATTGAGCCCGCCAGGTCGTTGGGGCCGATGAACAGCATGTCTATGCCATCGACCTCGGCGATCGCCTCGACGTTATCTGCCCCTTCAGTATGCTCGATCTGGGTGATCAACAGCAGGTCATCGTTGGCTTGACTGGCGTAATCACTGAAAGCGCCGTAGCCTGAGGCACGTACGATAGGAGCCGCATAGCCACGCTGTCCATGAGGAGGGTAGCGGCAGGCATCGACGATAGCTTGAGCCTGTGCAGCGCTATTGACCATCGGCACCATGATCGAGCGTACCCCCATATCCAGGATCTTCTTCAGGTAGGTGGGGTCGTTGGCGGGAATGCGTAAAACCGCTTCACCACCTGCTGCTTCGATGGCGCGAACTAGATGCGCGGTATGCTCGAGGCTGGAGACACCGTGCTCGTTGTCGATCAGAATAGTTTTCCAACCTGCCCAAACGGCAATTTCGGCTAGTTCGGGGCTGGCGCTTTCCAACCACAGGGCGCTAATGGCTCGGCCCTGCTTAAGGGCAAGTTTGGTACGGTTGCGATGGTTCATGGATAGGTTTCCGTTTCCGAAGAGGGGCTAGGGTGGCGACGACGCTGAACACTCTCATAGATACCGCGGATCAGCAGCAACGCCCAGAGCAGCAGGGTGAGTGTGCCTAGCGCCGCCGCCCAGGGGCGATCGAAGAAGGCCAGCAAGTCGCCTTGGGCCTTCATCATCGATGTCATGAAGTTTTCCTCGACGATTGTGCCGAGAACGATACCCAGTATGGCGGGCGCCAGAGGAAAGCCATTGGCCTCCATGGCGTAACCCAGGACACCCAGCGCCAATACTGTCCAGATGGCAATGACCGAGTTGGTAATGGCGTAAGCTCCCACCAACGAGAACAGTAGTACACAGGGCATGAGGACCCGACGCGGGATACGTACCACCTGACTGGAAGCCATGATCACCAACAGGCCAGCAGGGATCATCGCGAGATTGCTTAGTGCGAAGGCGCCGTAAAGGGTATGTACCAGTTCTGGTGACTCGGTAAATATCTGCGGCCCAGGTGACATCCCGTTGAGTAGCAGGATGCCGATGGCAATAGCCGTGACGCTATCGCCGGGGATACCGAACACCAATGCTGGCGTCCAGGCGCCACCGATAGCGGCATTGTTGGCGGAGCCTCCATCGGTTACGCCCTCAATGTACCCCGTACCGTAGCGTTCGGGATGGCGCGAGAAGCGCCGTGAAATCGCATAACAGATCCAAGCGGCGATATCTGCCCCGGCGCCGGGCAGCGCGCCGATCAGGGTGCCAAGTACGCTGGAGCGGGCGATGTTGCGCTTGAAGCGGCGCAGTACGAGCGCTGCCTCATGCAGCGCTTTGGAAAATGACTCTTGTACTGCATTGGCAGGTTGGTCGCGATGTCCTATCTGTGCACTGCGCAGAATCTCGCTGAGCGCAAACAGGCCGATGATGGCGGGAATAAAGCTAATGCCATCGAACAGTTCGTAATTGCCGAAGGTGAAGCGTGGATGGCCGACGGCGACATCGATGCCGATAGTGGCGATAAATAGGCCGAGGAAGAGGCTGGAAAAGCTCTTGGCGACGCTACCGTTACTAGTTAGTACCGCGCAACTCAGTCCTAGGCAGGCCAGCCAGAAGGTTTCGAAGCTGGAAAACTGCACTGCGACACGGGCCAACTGAGGGGCAATGAGCGCTAGAAGGGCGACACCCACCAGGCCTCCAATGCAGGCGGCGAACAATGACACCATCAGCGTCGAGCGGGAGCGTCCTGCGCGTGACAGGCGGTAAGCGTCCTCGACGTAGGCCGCGGAGGCGGGCGTGCCGGGGATACGCATCAAGGTGCCGGGTACGTCGCCAGCGAAAATCGCTGTGGTAGTTGTGGCGACAATGGCGCTGATGGCGATCAACGGATCCATGAAGTAGGTAAAGGGCACCAGAAGGGCCACCGCCATGGTAGCGGTTAGGCCCGGCATGGCGCCGATGAAAGTGCCATAGAGCGTACAGGCGGCGATGACCGCTAGGGAGGCTGGACTGAATAGGGAGGTGAGGGTCGAGGCGCTCATAGCGTCACCATGCCATTGGCGTCAGCAGGCCCCAGGGGAGCGGGACGCGCAGCAGTGAATAGAACAGCAGATGCACGCCGATCACCAGGGGGAGTGCTAGCAGCACTGCGCCCCCAGCACGCATCCCGAAGATCAGAGCTGTGGCGGAGACTGCCATGAAGGAAGCAATATGAAAGCCCAGGAGATCGAGCAATAGGCCATAGCCGAGTATCACGATCAGCAGGGCCATGGGGCGTGCTGCCATCCTCCATCCTGTTTGCCGAGGTGGCATCGTCGAAGTGCTCGGCGCCTTCCGCCGCCCCCGCGACCCAAAGCCGATTAGCGCTCCGCAAACTATCAGGCCAATCGCCGCGATAGAGGGAAACAGGCCGGGGCCGTACTCCAGCCCGGCCAGGGACGGGAAGGTTGAGGCGCGCCAGAGCACCAGTGCGCCGAAGAGAACCAGTAGGCTCCCCGACAAGCGATCATTGCACATGAACACCTCCTGCTTATCAATCGGCCTCGCTTATTTGGCGAGGCCGATCGCTTCGACCACTTCGCCCAATTGACGATCAGCCTCAGCGAGGAGTTGAGCGGTCTCGTGACGATTTTCGAACACTACCTGAGTGCCACTGCTGCGCTTGAACTCGGCCCAGGCTTCACTGTTGATAGCTGTCTCGATTGCTTGCTCGTAGGTGCAGGCGATCTCGTCCGGTAGACCGTCAGGGCCGCTGACCGTCACAAAGGCACTCAGTGTCCATCCACTCTCCAGTGTGTCAGCTGTCAAAGGGACTTCAGGCATCTGTTCCATCGGAGTATCGCTCATGTAGCCCAGTGCCTTTAGTTCCCCCTGTTCGATCAGGTTGCGGGCCTCAGCGAGTGAAGGTGTCGCAACATCAATGCCCCCTGCCATCAGTTCCTTGAGTGCAGGCCCAGCACCTTGGCTGGGGATCCAGCGAATGGCGTCGGGAGCCAGTCCTTCGGCCTTGAGCATACCGGCTAGGGCGAGATGCCAGATGCCGCCCTGGGCAGTTCCCGAAGCGGTCAATTCTCCGGGGTTCTGGCGTGCCTCGTCGAGTAGATCCTCAAGCGTTTCGTAGGGTGAATTATTTTGTACCACTACCCCAGGCGAGCTGCGGTTAATCAATGCGATGGGCGTGATGTCCTGGTAGGTCAGCGGTGTTAGGCCGAGCCAGTGCATGGTGTCGATCTCGACAGTGGCGGCACCAATGGTATAGCCGTCAGGTTTGCCTCGCGCGAGTGAGGTGTGGCCTACAACGCCGTTTCCACCGGTACGGTTGACGACGTTGAAGGGCACGCCCATTTCTTCTTCGAGCAGGCTGGCCAACCGACGTGCATTGGCGTCGGTGCCGCCACCGGTACCCCAGGGAACGATGAAGGTAACGGCTCGTTCGGGCTGCCAGTGACAGGTTTCAGGGTTATCGGCTGAGGCGGAAGTAGCTGCCAACGAGGCCCATAGGGCCAGTGAGATAGTCATTATTGTTGTCGAATTTGTGCTCATCATGCTGCGTGCTCCTGGCAGTGGCGAGGGATCTTGGCGGCGTTTTTGATAGTTGTTGGGATGCCTTCGTTGTCATTTTTTACACAGTTCAATCGATTGAATAAATACAACTTTGGTCGTTATGAAATTGGAATTACGTGCTTATGAGGCTTGCGATATCACTAAAAAATTCGCTATGAGAGTATGTTACTCATAATTCCAAAAAGAGGCTGGCGCACTAGATCGCGTTCCGTCGCCTATAAATCATGGGAGTTGAGATTTTTATATGGCAAGTCGTCCGACACTTAAAACGATCGCCGATCAGGTAGGCGTTACCGTTTCCGCAGTATCATTAGCCCTGCGTAATGATCTGCGAATTTCCCAAGCGACACGGGAGCGTATACAACAGGCTGCGAAGGAGCTGGGTTACGTCTATAACCGGCATGCGGCGGGGTTGCGGAGAGGCGATAGCGGCACTGTAGCAGTATGCCTTAATGATCTGAGCAACCCGTTTTTCACCGAATTCCTTGGGCACATGGAAGCGCGCTTTCGCGAGGCGGATCGCATGATGCTGTTCTGCCATGCCCATGAAACACCATTGGTCCAGGCGCGCTTCATTCGTCAGATGGCCGAGCATGGTGCCGCGGGGCTGATTTTGGTGCCTGTCGCCGGTACCACCCGAGAAGATCTTGATGGGCCGCAGGTAAGGCATCTACAGGATTTTCCGCTGGTGCTAATTTCCCGGGATGTCGCTGATACAAGTTTCGATCGAGTCATCAACGACGATGTGCTAGGCATCCGTCTTTTATTCGAACACTTATATGAAGCAGGGCATCGGCGCTTTGCTTGGTTGGGTGGTGGCGGTGATACGTCCACTGCCCGTGATCGAGAATGCTCCTTCCGACAGCAGATGGATGCTGCCGGTTTGCCTGTCACCAGTGATTCGGTTCACCACGGGCCAACGACACTTGAATTCGGTGACGCCATGCTAAAGCGGCTGCTTGCGATGCCGGAACCACCGACCGCAATTATGTGTTTTTCGGACATTATTGCCTTTGGTGTGCTGGCGGCGTGCTACCGGCATGGGGTGCGCCCAGGTGTGGATATTTCTGTCACCGGTTTCGATGATATGGCTGCGGCCGCCTACTCGGCACCAGCATTGACCAGTGTGCGGGTACGCACTGACCTAATTGGCCAGTGTGCCAGTGAGTTGCTGCTTTCTCGTATGGCGGGGGAGCAATTTCCGCCGGTTCTGAAGGTAATACCGCCCGAGCTGGTGGTGCGGGCGAGTACCGGGCCGGCAGCATGAGCTTCGCACTCACCTGACCTCTGCTACGGCGAACATAGCGGTGATGGTAACCGAACGTCCTTACATAGACGCCTATCGATCCGATCCTGCGCTACCCAACCTACCTATACCCATGATTGCCCACGTTATCAGCGTTAGGGCGTCACTTTGGGTCAGCCTCATGAGTTGAAAAGGCTTGAGTTACTTTGCAGCAAAGAGCCTAAACGGCTATTTAAGCGTCAAACGTCTATGAATTGACTCAGGTAGCGAGCTAACATTCAGATTGCCCGCTACCTAAGCATCTCCACAATTTTAGCAGTGACTTATTTTAGCCCTTGAATCCGTCGATGGTTTTCCAAAGTCATTACCAACGCTTCAGCCGCTTCCTTGCCTTTGGCACGGAAATGGTCATAGAAAAAATCATGATGTGTGCTGTGTTCATGGAAATGATGCGGCGTCAGCACGACAGAAAGTATGGGAATTTCTGTGTCCAGTTGCACCTGCATCATGCCTTCAACCACTGCCTGAGCAACGAAGTCGTGGCGATAGATGCCTCCATCAATAACAAAGCCCGCACCCACAATGGCGCTGTAACGACCTGTTTTGGCTAGCAACTTAGCTTGAAGAGGCACTTCATAAGCCCCCGCAACTTGGAATATTTCTATTTGATCAGCGGAAAAGCCATGCTCACTGGCAAGTTGAGCAATAAATGCTTCTCTGGCTTGGGCAACAATATCGTGATGCCAAGACGCTTCGATAAAGGCAACGCGAGGGAATGAAGAAAGTTGGGTCTGATTCATGGTCATCCTAAGGGGATTGGTTACCAGAACCAGGGCATGAGGCATCCAATAGCACAGCACCCGCATGCGTTGGAACGCTACGGGTAATATCACTAGGAAACCTTCTCTTTTATCCGGACTATTACCGTCGGCTTCGGGATCTCACCGAATCTGCTGTCCTCAACCGTTAGGTGACACCTCTGGTTGAGCGCTCGTGGGCTTATCCGCATCAATAAAGATATGGCATCACCACCGGTGGGGACTTACACCCCGCCCTGAGAAAGTTCGCCATTACTGGCGGAAGACATTATACGCTGGCTGGCCGACAGATACAGATAGCATGACCAAAAAATTAAGATGATGGATGACGTCTTGAAAGGTGAGCTTAGCAACCAAAAGCATACCTCTTCGCCATCATTGAAGCCCAAACCACTGGTTAAGTGCTAGACTACTGGATGTCATTAGCAGGTTAATTATTGCGTCAATAGGGACAGATTTTAAGATTTAGGGAGTCGATGTGAAGGGCGTCGTGTTGAATGCAGGGAGCGCAAAAGCGCTGGCAATATCACTAACCGTTGGCGCCGTTGGCGGTACGCTGTTTCAACTGTCCGGTTTGCCCCTTGCATGGATGCTTGGCCCTCTTATTGCCAACCTAGTGGTCTCTTCACAAGGCGTGAAGGTCGAAGTGCCTGAGCCACTGCGTAACGTATTTCTAGCCGTCATGGGGTTGGTGTTGGGTAGCCAGGTGACGCCGCAGCTGGCTCATCGCGTACTGGATTGGCCGGTTTCTGCTGCTCTCTTGCTGCTGGGAGTAGCCGTCTCCACTGCCGTAGCCGCTGCCTGGTACCGGCGCTGTGGTTTCGACCCCGTCAGTGCCTGGTTTGGTGCCTCGCCCGGCGCGATGACGGCGATGATTCTGTTGGGCGAAAAGTGCGGTGGCGACCCCCAGCGTATTGCAGTCGCGCAGTCGCTGCGCATCATTTTAGTGATTCTTTTTTTGCCGCCGCTATTTTGGGCCTATGAGGGCGGAGGCGAGGGCATCGGCCCTGTTCATAGCAGTTTTGAACACGGCTGGATGCTTCTGATGATCCCGCTGCTGTTGCCGCTAGGACGCTGGCTGCGAATTCCCAGCCCTGCACTGCTGGCACCACTGCTAGCCGCTGCTCTATTATCCGGTGTTGATATTGCCAGTTTCGCTCTCCCAGAGTGGGGGATGAACCTGATGCTGTGGGTGCTGGGCAGTGCCATTGGTTCGCGCTTTAAGGGCATGACGCGAAAGCTTTTTGGCCGCTATTTATGGCAGTCTGGTGTGGCGACGCTGTTAGCGTTGCTGGTACTTGCACTATTTGCCGAGCTGATTCATCAACTGCTAGGGGTAGGGCGCGATGTGGCGCTGCTGGCGCTGGCGCCGGGGGGTATTGGCGAAATGGCTATTTTGGCCGTCGCGCTCAATATCGACCCGGTGTTTGTTGCCTTTCATCACCTGCTGCGCATGGTCACGCTGATGATCATTGCGCCTTTTTGGGCGCGTTGGCTGCTGCGCCACGCTCCTTCTTAAATCTTAAACAATCAAACTGTTACATAAATAAGTTAACGTCTGTCACATCAACCTCAGACACACCAACGCCAGTCACGTAAGGAAGCCTCATGCTATCGCGTGTTTTACAGCCGCTATTTCGTTACTTCGAAACGCGGGTAAACCCTTATCCGGAAGGCGAGGTTAAAACGCCGCCTAAGGGCTTAATGCCGTTTATTGTGCACTTTTCCCGTCCGATGCTGCCGCTGTTGCTGCTAATGACGCTGTTCACGGCGCTGGTCTCGGCGGCTGAAGTGGTTTTCTTTAGCTACATGGGGCAACTGGTCGATTGGCTGGGCAACGTTGAACGTGCAGGCTTTTGGGCTGAAAACGGCCTGTGGCTTGCTGGCCTGGGGCTATTGCTGCTGATCGGTTTGCCGCTGTTGGTGCTGATGCAGTCATTGGTCACCCATCAGAGTATTTTCGGTAACTACCCGATGATCGGCCGCTGGCTATCCCACCGCCATATGCTTAGCCAGAGCCTGGCATTTTATCAGGACGAATTTGCCGGGCGGGTGTCGCAAAAGGTGATGCAAACGGCGCTGGCGATCCGCGAGACCGTCACCAAGGTGATGGATCTATTGGTCTACGCCATCGTCTATTTCACTGGTGCGGCCTACCTGCTGGGCCGGGCGGATCTTTTGCTGCTGATCCCACTGGGACTGTGGCTGGTGGGCTACCTGTCGATCATGCGCTACTTCGTACCGCGCCTGCGCGATGTCTCCATGGCGCAGGCAGACGCCCGTGCCCAAATGACCGGGCGCGTGGTGGACAGCTACAGCAATATCCAAACCATCAAGCTGTTTGCCGACACCGAGCGCGAGCAGCGCTATGCCAAAGATGCTATGGAAGGCTTTATGGTCACCGTTCACCGCCAGATGCGGCTGGTGACGATCATGAGCGTGGGTTTGACGCTGCTCAACACGGCGCTGTTGGTGGGTACTGCGGCCATGGCGATCAGCGCCTGGTACACGGAGGCGATTTCCCTGGGCGTTTTGGCGATTGCCATCGCGCTGGTTATGCGTATCCGCTTTATGTCTGACTGGATATTGTGGGAAGTCGCCGGGTTGTTTGAAAATATCGGCACGGTTCAAGATGGCATGAACACCATCGCTCAGAAGCCCACGATCAACGATGCGCCCAATGCTAAAGCGCTTCAGGTTCCCCATGGCGAAATTGTGTTTGATGCGCTGCGCTTTCAATACGCCCAGGCGAAAGGGGAGAGTAAAAACGTCTTTGATGGACTCAGCCTGACCATCAAGCCCGGCGAGAAAATCGGCCTGATCGGCCGTTCCGGGGCGGGTAAATCCACCCTGGCCAATCTGCTGCTGCGTTTTTATGACTTGCAAGGTGGGCAGATATTGATCGATGGGCAAAACATTGCCGAGGTGACTCAAACCTCTTTGCGCCACCAGATTGGCATGGTCACCCAAGACACCTCGCTGCTGCACCGCTCGCTGCGTGACAACATCCGTTACGGCAGTCCCCACGCCAGTGACGAAGATGTTTGGAACGCGGTGTGCCGCGCCCATGCAGATACCTTTATCAATGATCTGGTCGACCCGAAAGGGCGTCGCGGCCTGGATGCCCATGTGGGCGAGCGCGGAGTGAAGCTTTCCGGTGGGCAGCGCCAGCGGATCGCGATCGCCCGGGTGCTGCTCAAAAATGCCCCTATTCTGGTTCTGGACGAGGCCACCTCGGCGCTGGACTCGGAAGTGGAGGCCGCCATTCAAGAGCAGCTGGATACGCTGATGGAAGGCAAAACGGTGATTGCCATCGCGCATCGGCTGTCGACCATTGCCATGCTCGATCGGTTAATTGTGGTGGATGAAGGGCGCATGGTGGAAAGTGGCACGCACCAGGAACTGCTTGCACGCAACGGTATTTATGCCAGCCTTTGGCAGCGCCAGTCAGGTGGCTTCCTGGGCCTTGATATCGACGGCAACGGCCCCAACCAACAGTAGATACATACATCAATGTACATATTCGAACTGTACATACTGAGGTAACGATGAAAGCGATCAAGCTGAATCAGCCCGGCGGTTTGGACAAGCTGGACGTTGTCGACATGGAAGCGCCTGGGGAGCCGGGCCCTGGTGAAATCCGAGTACGTCTACACGCCAGCTCTCTGAATTTTCACGACTACGCCGTGGTCGCTGGGATGATTCCCACCGACGATGGGCGTATTCCCATGTCAGACGGCGCAGGCGTTGTCGAAGCCGTGGGCGATGGTGTCAGCGAGTTCGCGGTGGGCGACCACGTGGTATCGACCTTCTTTCCCCACTGGTTGGAAGGCCCGGCGCGTGTCGGTGATTTTCGCACCACGCCAGGTGACGGCGTGGATGGCTACGCTCGTGAGCAGGTTGTACGCCCGGCTGAGTGGTTTACCCATCAGCCCAAGGGCTATAGCCATGCGGAATCCGCTACCTTAACCACCGCTGGCTTGACCGCTTGGCGGGCGCTGGTCGTCGATGGTGGCATTAAAGCGGGGGATAGCGTGCTGGTGATGGGCACGGGCGGGGTATCCATTTTTGCCCTGCAGTTTGCCCGATTAATGGGCGCGCGGGTAATTGCTACCTCATCATCTAACGAAAAGCTGGCGCGGCTGCGTGAGATGGGCGCCGAGCACACCATCAACTATAAAGAGACGCCTGATTGGGGTAAGCGCGTGAAAGAGCTGACCAACGGCGAAGGCGTTGATCATATCGTCGAAGTGGGCGGGCCAGGTACGCTGCCGCAATCCTTTGATGCGATCAAAATCGGTGGGCATATCGCTTTGATTGGTATCCTCACTGGGCGTGAGGGTGAAATACCGACGGCTAAATTAATGGCCAAGCAGGCGAGTTTGAAAGGCTTGATTGTGGGCAGTCGTCGCCACCAGATCGAGATGATTCGTGCGCTGGAAACATTCGATATGCACCCGATCATTGACCGCGAATTCCCGCTTGCCGAGATCGCCGACGCTTTCCGCCACCAGGAATCTGGCCAGCACTTCGGCAAGATCTGCCTGACGTTTTAAAACAGTTGGCTTACTTTCGAGGAAGTGAGTCATAGACAAACAGTTTGCACGCCTTGCGCACTTGCCGGGCGTGCAAGTGCAGACTAATCTGGCAAGCGGCTGTAGACCACGCCTTTTACTTCAAGCTCCAATATCTCATCGTAGGGCACCATCACGCCTTCAACGTCACCCGGTGTGCGATGGCTGTTCTTAATCTCGGTTTCAGGTATCACCTTTACGCCCATTAGCCCAACGTGCTGGATTCTGGCGCTAAAGCGATTGCCCTCATGCTCAATCAGTAGCCGCTCACCGGCAATACACTTCTCGAGCTTGGCGTGGAGTTCTGTTTCGCTAACGTGGACAACACTCATTGCTTTCTCCTTTAGCTTTTGCCATTGCTCTCGCAATAAAATAATAATCCGTTATGTGCGCTAACGACTGTCTATAAAGACTTTATTTTAGACCATAAGTTCGTCTATGAGGTTAGAAGCTGCGCGCACCGTGCTAAAGTGAACGCTTATTGCTAACCATAGGGACAAGGTCATGGGGGAGCATTCATCATCAGCCGACACGCCGCTGTGGGCGGTCGTCGAGCTCGATCAGTTTCGTACCCCTGAGCAGACCCAGGCAAGCCAATGGCGACGTTCGTTCCGTTCGATCTCGTCGTGGCTGGGGGGCAAAAACGATGCTGAGCAGCAGGTAAAAGACGAAAGCGAGCTACGTGCGCTACCCGGGGTTAGGCTAGCACATTTAGTGCCGTCTATTGATTGGGCTCCCGCGGCGAGAGCGTTGGGGCAACAGCTAGAAGGCCAGGATGCGCCTGTAACGTTCTTTATTACCACGCCCTACAGTGGTCATGCTTCGGTGGTAACTCATTGGGCTGAAAAGCATCATGTTGCCTGCTTAGCGCCGCCCACGCTTAGCGAAATAGCCGAGGGTAGCACTCAGTGGATAGAGCAGTGTGTCAATCAACGAGAATGGGCCATTCCCGCTCTGGAACGTTATTTTTTACGCCACACTCAGGGTATTCAGGGCGTTCGAGAGTTTCTTGAGCGTGCTTTAAGTGGCCGTTTGGGTAAAGGTGTGATTGGTTGCGACAGCTGGACTTACGCTTTCCTTCATCGGGTGATCGGTATCGATGGGGCACCGGTGTTTACCCTTCAATCCATGGAGGGCGAGCAACTGGCACGCTATTTTGCACAAATTGCGGCCCATTCGGGGCAGCCGCCGCCTGTTTACAGCACGCGAACCGGTAAGCAGGTATTGTTCGACTCAGCATCTGAGCAAAAGAGTAAAGCGCCTAATAAAGAACTGCAGCGCTTAGCGGCTCACTGCCGCGGTCATATAGGTCTTGCATGGCACTACTGGCGCGAGCGGTTACGTGAGCCAAAAGCAGACAATGAAGAGGCCCTCTGGCTGGTCGATGCCCTAGCAGAGGCGGAGCTTGCCGTTGATACCGGCGATATCGCCACGCTGGTGATGCATGCGTTATTGGTTCATGGCGGTCTGGATGACGACTCTTTGGGGGAAGTGCTGCCGTTCTCTCACCATGAAGCACTCAATGCCCGTTTAGCCCTGCAGCGCAAAGGCATTGTTTCAAGCTGCGAAGGACGTTGGCAGATCGCACCGTTAAGCTACGCGAGCGTTCGCCAGTTACTAGAGTCGCGTAATTATCTGGTCGATCCTCTGTAAGTAGCACCGGTATCAGCGACAGGCCCGCGGAGGGCAACCCATGGAAGAGCAACAGAAGTATGCGCGGCTTTTTAACGATATCGATAGCCAAGCGCTGATTACGTTGGGCGTAGTGCTGCTATCAACCATTGTGCTGATTATTTTCAGCCAACGGGGGCTGAACTGGATCGGCAACCGAATGCATGGTCAAGTTCGCTTTCGTATTTTTGCTCTGGTGCCGATGACGCGCTTACTGATATTGATTACTGCACTCGCCATCATCGTACCGATTATTATTGAGCCGTCGCTGCGCAATATGGTGACCCTGTTGGGTGCACTGGGCTTAGCCATTGGCTTTGCCATGAAAGATTACGTGAGCAGCTTGATAGCAGGCGTTGTTTCAGCGATAGAGCTGCCTTATCGGCCAGGCGACTGGGTTCAAATTGAAGATACCTACGGCGAGGTCAAACACGTTGGCTTACGCACCGTAGATATCCAAACCCCTGACGATGATTTGGTCTATGTACCGCATTTAAAGCTGTGGGATCACGCCGTCTATAATGCCAACAACGGCGGTACCAGCCTGCAGTGCGTGGCGAGCTTTTATCTTCACCCTGAGCACGAGGCTGGTTGGGTACGGAAAGCGCTGCGTGATGTAGCGCTGACCAGTGCCTACCTGAAATTCGACCAGCCGATCATTGTGGTGGCTGAGGAGAAACCCTGGGGCACCCACTACCGCATACGCGCCTATCCGGTGGATCCCCGTCAGCAGTTTCTGTTTATTACCGATCTCACCTTGCGCGGTAAGAAAGTGCTGAGTGCCGCGGGCGTGCAGTCAGCAATGTTGCCACCGGATGCGGCCTTGGATACCCGCAACGCGGTGGGGTCAGCTTACTCAAGAGGTGGTGATTAGCTATCACTCTCTTCGGTTAATTCACCGCTGTGATAGACGTTTTGTACATCATCCAGCTCGTTGAGCATGCCCAGAAACTTTTCGAACATTGCCACGTCGTCACCTTCAACCGGGGTAGTGGTTTGCGGCAGAAACTGGATCTCGTCAGCCTCAAAGTCAATCTCACCGAACGCATCCAGCAGTGCCTGCTTGGCTTTGGCATAGTCGGTGTGCGGGGCGAAAACAGTGATGCGTTCGCCTTCTTGCTCAATGTCGGTGACATCCACATCGGCTTCCATCAGCGCTTCAAGCACGGCTTCTTCATCGTTTCCGGCGAAGGAGAAGATAGCGCAGTGGTCAAACATATGGCTGACGCTACCGGGAGTGCCGATTTTACTCTTGGTTTTGGTGAAGCAGCCGCGCACATCGCCAAAGGTGCGGTTGGGGTTGTCGGTAAGGCAGTCGACAATCACCATCACATTGCCAGGGCCGAAGCCTTCATAGCGTGCAGGCGAGAAATCCTCACCACCGGCACCGCTGGCTTTGTCGAGCGCTTTATCAATAACGTGAGAGGGCACCTGATCTTTTTTGGCACGCTCCATTAAGCCGCGCAGCGCCAGATTGCCATTAGGGTCGGTGCCGCCCGCTTTAGCGCAAACGTAAATCTCGCGTCCATATTTGCTGTAGACCTTGGTCTTTGCATCGGCCGTTTTGGCCATGGATTCCTTACGGTTCTGAAAAGCCCTACCCATGTTGCCGTCCTATGTTTTCTAGACCTATGTTTGCTATATGCCCCGCGCAATGAGCGGCGGGGCGGATGTTTTCAAAAGAGCGAATAAATCGCATAGAGCAAAAAAGAGTAAATTTTACCCAACAGCGTACCATGCTAACAGCGTTATTTAAGACGCTTACCGAAGTGTTGATTGGCTTGGCGTATACTGGCCATCATTGCTCATATTTTGATTTTGACCCCTCAAGGAGGAAAAGACATGCCGTTAACACTCTGGCTATCGCTCGCCGCGATTTGTGCCATGGGCGCTATGTCGCCGGGGCCGAGCTTGGCACTGGTGCTGCGCCATACGTTAGGCGGCGGGCGTTTTACTGGGGTGACCGCCGCAATCTTCCATGCCTTTGGGGTGGGCTTTTATGCGCTACTGACCGTTTGGGGGCTAGGCGCGATAATCGCCGGTTTTCCGCTACTGTTCCAGCTGATTACCTGGTTCGGCGCGGCTTATTTGGCGTGGCTAGGGGTTAAAGCGCTGCGTGCCGGGAAAGCCGGTGCCTTAGAGCCTAATGCGATTGTCACTAGCCGAGGGCAGGCGGCCAAAGAGGGCGTGCTGGTGGCATTAGGCAACCCGAAGCTGATTCTGTTTTTTGTTGCGTTACTGAGCCAGTTTGTGACCCCGGAAATGAGTGGGGTAGCTAAAGCTATCATTGTGTTAACGGCGATGATTATTGATGGCGGTTGGTACGTGTTGGTGGCGGTGGTGCTTTCCCACTCGCAGATTTTGCCCTGGCTACAGCGGCGTGCCCATTGGATTAACCGCATCACGGGCGTACTGTTAATCGCGCTGGCGCTACGAGTGGTCGCCGGACCGCTGGTGTAAAAAGCATAGCCGTGGCATGGTGATACCCATGCCGTTTGGGGTTTTGTGGGGCTGATTGATGCAAATATACGATCAAGACTGCTATACCCACCAAGGGCTGCCGTTCAATTTACGTGCGCTACGCGGCCAAGTGCTGCTGGTGGTTAACGTTGCCAGCCAGTGTGGCTTTACCCCGCAGCTAAGCGAACTCGAAACCCTTTTTCAGCGCTACCGGGATCGTGGCTTCACTGTGCTCGGTTTCCCGTGTAATCAGTTTGGCCGCCAGTCGCCGGAAAGTGCTCAAGCGTTTTGCCAGTTTGGCGAGCAGCAGTTTGGAGTCAGTTTTCCGCTACTGGAAAAGGTCAATGTCAATGGGAGTGATGCCCATCCACTGTTTGTGCTGCTCAAGCGCGAGGCGCCTGGAGTCCTAGGCACACAGCTGATCAAATGGAATTTTACCAAGTTCCTGGTGGGCCGTGATGGCAAGGTGATAGCCCGATTTGGGCCGCGCTATCACGGGCGCCCGCTACGCCTGGCATTAGAAGAAGCCTTGGATCAAACATACCCATAGCCCCACAGGGCACTATCCCTCTATACCTGCTCGCCCCGCGCGACTGCTACACGATTCATGAGTGCGTTCCAGCGGTGACGCACCATCATGGTCGTTAAGCCTGAAAACAGCGCCCAGCTTTTGCGGCGCCAGCCCTTCAAGCGCATATTGTGATTGACCAACTGCTTCATCAGCTTATAGTCGTCAAATTGTCGCCACTCGCTGGCGATTGAAAGCTGATGGCGAGACATCACCGGTGCCATTTCCAGGCGAAACATCCATTCGAGCTCGTTAAGCGTCATATCATAACGCTCTATGACTTCGACCATACGCGCGTAATCGCGTTCGCTGGGTTCACGATCCAGCCACAGCGGGGCTAGCGCTAGCCATAGATCGCCGCGTTCATCTACTAGCTGCTGTGCATTCATGATCGCCTCGTGGGAAGTCGTTGCTGATATAAGTACTTTGGCAGCTATCGTGACGCGAATGCGCCCCGAGCTCAAGGGCGGGCAGGAGCTCAAGGATGGAGAGTCGCTCATGGGAGGACGATAGCTCAGGAGCGGACAGAGCGCACGGAGGCAGCTAGAATAGCCTCTATGAGTCATGACACTGCTATGCCACAAACTATGCCAAAAGCTATGGCAAAACGGTGTCGCTAGTTATGATGTTGCCAGTTACGATATTAAAAGCTAAATCAATCCGATAAAGAGGTTCTCTGTGATTATTAAACCCAAAGTACGCGGCTTTATTTGTACCACTACTCATCCCATCGGCTGCGAGCAGAATGTTCGCGAACAGATTGAAGCGACCCGTGCTCGCGGTTTGGATAAGCAGGCTGGCCCAAAAAAAGTACTCGTCATTGGGGCTTCAAGTGGCTATGGGTTGGCAGCCCGTATTACCGCAGCTTTTGGCTACGGCGCCGATACCCTGGGCGTTTTCTTTGAAAAGCCTGCCACCGATAAGAAACCCGGCACCGCAGGCTGGTACAACAGTGCCGCCTTCGATAAGTTTGCCAAGCAGGAAGGGCTGTACAGCAAATCGATTAACGGCGATGCGTTCTCCCATGAAGCGCGGGAAAAAGCCATTGAACTGATCAAGCAGGACATGGGCGAGATCGATCTGGTGGTGTACTCGCTGGCATCACCCGTTCGCAAGCTGCCGGATAGCGGCGAGCTTAAGCGTTCGAGCCTCAAACCAATTGGCGAAACTTACCGCGCCACTGCTATCGATACCAATAAAGACGCGATTATCGAAGCAGAAGTAGAGCCAGCCACCCAGCAGGAAATCGACGACACCATTACGGTAATGGGTGGCGAAGATTGGGAACTGTGGATGGAAGCACTTGACCAAGCAGGTGTGCTGGCAAAAGGTGCGCGTAGCGTGGCGTTTAGCTATATCGGCACTGAAATCACCTGGCCGATCTACTGGCATGGTGCGCTGGGTAAAGCCAAGGAAGACCTCGACCGCGCCGCAGCGGCTATCGACGCCAAGCTGAAAGAGACCGGTGGCGGTGCCAATGTGGCGGTACTCAAGTCGGTGGTCACCCAAGCGAGCGCGGCCATTCCGGTAATGCCGCTTTATATCGCCATGGTCTACCGCATCATGAAAGAGCAGGGTCTGCACGAAGGCACGATCGATCAATTGAACCGTCTATTCGGCGAGCAGCTCTACTCAGCCCAAGGCAAGCGCGGTGAAATGGTCACTGATGAGGTAGGGCGCCTGCGTTTGGATGACTGGGAACTGCGCGATGACGTTCAGCAAGCGTGTCAGGATCTTTGGCCTGAAGTGACGACTGAAAACTTATTCGAGATTACCGACTATGCTGGTTATAAGCACGAGTTCTTGAAGCTGTTTGGCTTTGAGCGTGACGATGTCGATTACGATGCCGACGTCAATCCAGAGGTTACGTTTGATGTCGTGAATCTGTAAGCCATTCACAGAGGCGGTAGCGCCGCCCAATTCGACCGGAACGCTGGAGGTGTTTATGGACACTAGGGAAAGCAAAACCCCGGAAGAAGAGAAGCAGCATATTATCAATGAGCGGATACCTGAGGATTATGAAACCTCAAAACCTCATCTACAGCCTGAAGCCAAGAAGCGGCCAGGCGGGCTGTATAAGCTACTCCCGCTAGTGGTGATCATTGTCGGCGTGATTGTGGTTAGTATCGTCGTGTTAGGCATTATTAACCGCGGTAATTAGTACTTAACCATTCTCTCTTTTTTGCCGGGCCTTGCGCCCGGCAATTTGCATTCATGCGTCACGTTTTTGTTGCAGTGGTCATAACGCTGCCATCCTCTACGCAATTGGGTAAGATGATCGTTTATCTATGTCGATGGCGGTCTTTCATGCATCTTTTCATGCAACTCAATCAGTTATCATGCAGCCCAACCCGTTAGCCTCACAGGCAGCGCTACCGCGTCGGCGGGTGGCCTTTTTGCTGCTGCCAGGTTTTTCGTTATTGACCCACGCCAGCGCACTGGAACCGCTACAAATGGCTAACCAGCTGAGTGGGCAGATGCTTTACCACACCGTCACATTAAGTCTCAATGACGAGCCCGTGCGCAGCGGTGCTCAGCTTTCGCTCATTGCTCAGCACGCACTAAGTACCGCATTAGGCCCGCTTGACCTGCTGTTGATATGCGCACCAACACCGCTGCCCTATACGCTTCCTGCAAAGTTGAATGAGTGGCTCCGTGGGCACCAGGGGCGCGGTGTGGCACTGGGTGGGTTGGCAGGGGGCACTGAAGTGTTGGCACGCTGTGGGTTGCTTGAAGGCTATCGTGCGACGCTGCCCTGGCAGCGTTTTGAGGCCTTTTCTCAAGCCTATCCGCAAGTGACGCTTTCTCAACAGCTGTTTGAAATTGATCGCGACAGGCTGACCTGCGCGGGGGGAACCGCGGCCATGGATTTGATGCTCACGTTGATTGGCCAGCATCACGGTGCGCGCTTGGCGGAGCAGGTGTCTGAGCAGTTTGTCTGCGACCGCATCCGCTTGGCAGATGAGCGCCAGCATGTGCCGCTGCGTAGCCGCCTGGGCCATGCGCCGCAAAGTCTGGTGGAGGCTGTCACGCTTATGGAAGCCAATATTGAGGAGCCGCTCTCGACCCTGGAACTGGCCGAACATCTGGGTATCTCTCGGCGTCAGTTGGAGCGGCTATTTAAGAAGTATCTGCAGGCGGTCCCTAGTCGCTACTACCTGGATTTACGCTTACAAGAGGCGCGCAAACAGCTTCGCGATAGTGACCGGCCGGTAGGCGATATTGCGTTTGCCACGGGATTTTCCTCAGGCGCGCACTTTTCTACCGCCTACCGTCACCATTTCGGCATGACGCCGAGAGAAGAGCGCCTGGGTTAGAAAGATAAGGTTAGAGGGTTCAGGTTAATGTATCCACAATGCCACCTTCCACACGCAGTGCCGCCCCGGTGGTTGCACTGGCTTGGGGAGAAGCGGCGTAGACGCTCATACTCGCGACTTCTTCGGGTGTTGCTAAGCGCTGGATAATTGAAGAGGGGCGGTTCTCTTTAACAAAGCGTTCTTCCATCTCTTGCTGAGAGATGCCCTCTTTTTCCGCCATTTCCCCCATCATCTTGATCACGCCTTCTGAACGGGTCGGCCCAGGTAGAATGGCATTTACGGTGACCTGGGTGCCGCTGAGCACTTTGGCCAGCCCGCGAGAGACGGAGAGCAGCGCCGATTTGGTCATGCCGTAATGCACCATTTCACTAGGGATGTTGATCCCCGACTCACTGGAGATAAACTGTATGCGGCCCCAGTCGCGCTCGCGCATGCCCTGGGCGTAGTGACGGGAAAGCCTCACCGCGCTCATGATATTAATATCGAAAAATTGCTGCCACGTAGCGTCATCTACATCAAAAAAGTCCTGCGGGGCGAAAATGCCTACGTTATTGATCAGGATATCCGCGCTGGGTTGCTGTTTAATAAGCGTTAGGCAACCTTCAGCGGTGCCGAGATCAGCCGCCACGCCTTCTACCTTGGCATTGGGAGTGTCTTTTTTAAGTGCGCTGATGGCACCATCAACACGTGCTTGGGTACGCCCTGTTATAACCACGTCAGCGCCTGCCTTGGCGAGCCCTTGAGCAATTGCAAAACCAATGCCCGCTGTAGAACCCGTGATAATGGCGTGTTTGCCGCTTAGATCAATCTGCATACGCTGGTCTCCTCTCATCCTGAGTGTCGGTGCTCATCACTATGCAACGCAGCTCAGCGAATAACCGCATAGCTTGCTAATAAGTATGGGGCTCTTTTAGAGTTCTTCAAGGCGGTTCAGTGATACGCCGAGACGCCGCTATTCATAATTTGCCGTCCCATTGCTGAAAGCGCTTGGACTCTTTACCACCTTATACTGTTGTTACTACTTTCCTCCACTGGAGCTAGCGACCCATGAGCCATACCCCAAGCCGTCAAGATTACGACCACTACATGACGCCCAACTACTCACCACAGCAGGTCATTCCCGTGCGTGGTGAAGGTAGCCGCTTGTGGGATCAACAGGGCCGTGAATATATCGACTTTGCCGGGGGCATCGCGGTTAACTCCCTTGGTCATTGCCATCCAGTACTGGTCAATGCGCTCAAAGAGCAGGGCGAGAAGCTGTGGCACCTTTCCAACGTATATACCAACGAGCCAGCGCTGAACTTGGCCAAGACGCTGGTCGAGCGCACCTTCGCCGATAAGGTGTTCTTATGCTCCTCCGGCGGTGAAGCCAACGAAGCTGCGCTTAAGCTGGCACGCCGCTGGGCGGTGGATAATCACGGTGAGCAGAAAGATAAAATCATCTCGTTCTACCAATCTTTTCATGGCCGCACCTTCTTTACCGTCAGCGTGGGTGGCCAGCCCAAATACTCCCAGGGCTTTGGGCCGGTACCGGGCGGAATTCTGCACGCTAATTACAATGACCTGGATAGCGTTCGCGAGCTGGTGGGCGACGACACCTGCGCGATTATGGTTGAACCCATGCAGGGCGAGGGCGGTATCGTGCCCGGCACGCAGGAATTCCTCCAAGGGCTGCGCGATCTCTGCGACGAGCACAATGCGCTGCTGATTTTTGATGAGGTGCAAACCGGCGTTGGTCGTAGCGGCGAACTCTACGCTTATAAGAACTACGGCATTACGCCGGATATTCTTACCAGTGCCAAATCCTTGGGCGGCGGTTTCCCCATTGGCGCCATGCTGGCTATCGACTCGGTGGCTAAATCGCTGGTTGTTGGCACTCATGGTTCTACTTACGGCGGCAATGCGCTGGCATCTGCCGTTGCCCTGGCGGCGGTGGAGCTTATCGATACACCAGAGGTGCTCGAAGGCGTTAAGCATCGCCACGATCTGTTCCGCGAGCATTTAGAAACTATCAACCGCAAGCATGGCGTGTTTAAAGAGATTCGCGGTATGGGCTTATTAATAGGTGCCCAGATGTCGGATGCCTATGAAGGGCGTGCCAAAGACATACTGCCGCTGGCGATTGAAGAGGGCTTGATGGCGCTGATCGCCGGGCCGAACGTACTGCGCATGGCGCCTTCTCTGGTCATTCCTGAAGCGGATATCGCCGAGGGCATGGCCCGCTTAGAGCGCGCGATTGAGCGATTAGTTGCGGCAGCATGAGTGAACAACAGGCTGCGTCAATCGTGTTAACTGAAGGGGAGGCATCGAGGATGCTGGTAGTTCGACCCGTTAAAGCGTCTGATCTCACGGCGCTTGAGCAATTAGCCGAGCATGCAGTACCTAAGCTTACTAACTTGCCTGCTAACCGTGAGCGGCTTCAGGAGCGCATTGCGCGCTCTCAAGACGCCTTTGATGGTGACGTCGAGTTTCCAGAAAACGAGCACTATACGTTTGTTCTCGCCGATGACACACGCGAGGAAGTGCTCGGTACCGCCACCATACGTGCCCAGGCGGGTGCCAATGAGGCCTACTACACCTACCGCCAGGAAACGCTGATTCACGCCTCCCAGCAGTTGAACGTACGTCGTGAAGTGCAGACGCTAGCGCTCTCCCATGAAGTTTCTGACGCTACCCTGCTGTGCGCCTTTTCGCTTAACCCGCGTTATAAAGGCACCAGCGCGGAGAGCCTGCTGCGCCGGGCGCGGTTGATGTTTATCGCCCAATACCCAGAGCGGTTTTCGCGTATTCTGGCGGTGGCGTTTCCCGGCTACTTGGATACGCGCAGTGAATCGCCGTTCTGGGAAAGCGTGGGGCGGCACTTTTTCGCCCGCAGTTTCCAGGATATTAACCACATTGCCGGGGTGCGCTCGAAAAGCTTTATCGCCGAAGTAATGCCCCAGTTCCCGCTCTATTTGCCGCTGCTAACACCCCAGGCGCGGGCGGCGATAGGTCGTGAGCACCCTGCTCATGAAGAGGCGTTGGAGGAGATGCTGGCGGAGGGCTTCGTGCGTTCGCGCCATGTGGATATTTTCGACGCCGGGCCGATTGTCAAAGCCGAGCGCGAGCGGTTGGAAACCTTCCGCAGTGCTGCCTGGCACCCGGTGCGCATTCGCCCTGAACACGCTTTGCCGGATGCTGAACCCGCGCTGGTTGCCAATCAAAAGCTGGGCGAGTTTCGCTGCATCGTCGCCCGCTACGCGCTGTCACCCACGGGCCAGTTGATGCTCTCAGCGGAGCATGCTGAGCGGCTGGGTGTCACGGAAGGGCGAGCGGTGCTTGCTGCGCCGCTGACGCTACCCACCGTGGTAGACGCGCTCGATGAAGGAGAAATGTAATGCGCATTCGACCCATTGCCCGTGATGATCTGGATGGGCTTCAGGCGCTTGCGCAGCAGGCGGGCGTTGGCTTTACCTCGCTGCCGGATAATCGCGAGTTTCTAGCCGGTAAGATTGAAGCGGCTGCCAGTGCCTTTGAAGAGCGCACTCCGGTGGATGATCGGCTTTATTTCTTTGTGCTAGAGGATGAAGTAAGCGGCGAGTTGGCGGGCTGCTGCGCCATTGAGGGGCAGGTGGGGCGCGAGGTGCCGTTCTATAACTATCGGCTGGGAACCCTTGCGCACTCATCCATTCAGCTGGATCTTCACCGCACTATCGACACGCTGTTTTTAAGCTCCGACCACACCGGCGATGCCGAAGTATGCTCGCTGTTTCTGCGTCCTGAGTATCGCGGCGAAGCCAACAAACATTTGCGCAATGGCGCGCTGCTCTCCAAAGCGCGCTGGCTGTTTATTGCCCAGTTTCGTGATCGCTTTCCCGATAAAGTGCTGGCGGAGATGCGTGGGGTGTTTGATGAGCACAATACCAGCCCCTTTTGGGAGAGCCTGGGCAAGCACTTCTTTCCCATGGATTTCAGCGAAGCGGATCGCTTAACCGGCCTGGGGCAGAAGAGCTTTATTGGCGAGCTGATGCCCAAGTTCCCCATTTACACCACCTTTATGGCCGAAGAGGCGCGGGCTTGTATTGGTCAGGTGCATCGCCACACCCGACCGGCGCTGGAGATGCTTAAGAAAGAGGGGCTGCGCTGGGAAGGCTATATCGATATTTTCGACGGTGGCCCGACGGTGGAGGCTTACATTGACGATGTGCGCGCCATCCGTAACTCACGGCTCTGCCAAGTGGAAGTATCCAATAGCGCAGCAGAAGAGAGCGTCAGCCGCTGGCTGGCCGCCACCACCCAGATGCTGCACTTTACCGCCAGTTGGGTAGGCCGCGCGCCTGCTGATGACAACACCATCGTGCTTAGCGAACAAGAAGCGAAGCGCTTAGGCGTTGCCACCGGCGATACCCTAAGGCTACTCGAGACCTAGGCGACGTTTACAGGAGAGTTTTATGCACGCCCAACAGCAGCAACTGATCAATGGCGCCTGGGTCGCAGGCGACGCCGAGCCGTTGAGCAAGCTCGATCCCGTTTCTGGCAAGTCGCTATGGCAAGCAGCGACGGCTAGCTCAGAACAGGTCACGGCCGCTGTGAAAGCCGCCCGCGGTGCCTTTCCCGGCTGGGCGCGCACACCCTTTGCCGAGCGCCAGGCGCTTGTCGAGCGATTTGCCGAGGTGCTAAAAACACGTGGTGAAGACCTGGCCGTGGCGATTGCTTCAGAGACCGGTAAGCCGCTCTGGGAGGCGCGCACCGAAGCGGGTGCCATGGTAGGTAAGGTGGCGCTGTCGGTTAAGGCGTATAACGAGCGCACCGGAGAACGGGAAAAAGCGGTAGGCAGTGCAAATGCAGTGCTGCGCCATCGTCCTCATGGTGTGATGGCGGTGTTTGGCCCTTACAACTTTCCTGGCCACCTGCCCAACGGCCATATGGTGCCTGCGCTATTGGCGGGTAACTGTGTAGTCTTCAAGCCCAGCGACCAAACTCCACTTACCGCGGATTTGACCCTGCAGTGCTGGCTAGAGGCCGGGCTTCCGGCAGGCGTCATTAACCTGGTGCAGGGCGGTGTGCCGGTAGGCCAGGCGCTGGCAGGTAACCCGGATATTGATGGCCTGCTGTTTACCGGTAGCGCCAAAGTGGGCGGTATGTTGCACCAACAGTTTGCCGGACAACTGGATAAAATTCTGGCGCTGGAACTAGGCGGCAATAACCCCCTGGTAGTGAAGGATGTCGACGACGAGCGTGCCGCGGTATTGACCATTCTGCAGTCGGCGTACCTCTCCGGCGGCCAGCGCTGCACCTGCGCGCGGCGTTTAATGGTGCCTGAGGGCGCAGTAGGCGATCGCTTGATCGATGCGCTTTCAGAGGCGATTACCAAGCTACACGTGGCGGGGCAGTTCGAAGAAAATCCTACGCCGTTCTATGGTGGTTTGGTCAGCGTAGCGGCGGCGGACGGCCTGCTCAAGGCCCAAGAGGAGCTGGAGAGCATGGGCGGTACGGTGATCAACCGTATGAAGCGCCAGAAGGAGAACACCAGCCTGTTAAGTCCCGCGCTGATTGATGTGACCGGTCTTGACGTGCCGGACGAGGAGCACTTCGGCCCGCTGCTGAAAATCCACCGCTATCGCGATTGGGATGAAGCGCTAGAGCTTGCCAATAACACCCGCTACGGGCTCTCCGCCGGTTTAATTGGCGGCGATCGAGCCGATTGGGACGACTTCCTGCTGCGTATTCGCGCCGGGATCGTCAACTGGAACCGCCAAACCACCGGCGCATCCGGCGATGCACCTTTTGGCGGCGTGGGTGACAGCGGCAACCACCGCCCCAGCGCGTTTTACGCGGCGGACTACTGCGCCTATCCAGTGGCCTCTATGGAAGCTGACAGCCTGGAGATGCCCGAGACCCTGCCGCCGGGAGTGAGCCTATGAGTGCCGCCGATCTCAGCAGCGTTAGGGAAGTCAATTTTGACGGCCTAGTCGGCCCAACCCATAACTACTCTGGGTTGGCCGTGGGCAATGTCGCTTCCATGAACCACGGTGGGTTAGTGTCTAACCCCAAAGAGGGGGCGCTGCAGGGGCTGCTTAAGATGAAGTCGCTGATGGACGCGGGCTATGCCCAGGGCGTTCTGCCACCCCAACAGCGCCCCGATATTGGCGCACTGCGCGATTTAGGTTTTAGCGGTAGTAATGGTGAGGTGCTGGCTCGTGCTTCTAAAGAAGCGCCGCAACTGCTTCGGGTTGTATGCTCGGCTTCGAGTATGTGGACGGCTAACGCGGGCACTATTACCCCCAGCATTGATGCACCCGATAGTCGGGGACACTTCACACCAGCGAACCTACAGTCTAGCTTTCACCGCTACCTGGAGCCACAAACCACGGGACGTGTGCTGAAAGCGATCTTCCGTGACGAACAGCACTTCTGCCACCACCCGGTGCTGCCCGCTACTCCAGCCTTTTCCGATGAGGGTGCGGCCAATCACACCCGTCTATGCGGTGAGCACGGCGAACCCGGTGTTCACCTATTTGTATATGGTCGCCAGGCGTTTGGTGACGTGCGTAGCGGTGAGCGCGAACCCAAGCGCTACCCTGCCCGGCAAACGCTGGAAGCCAGCCAGGCGGTAGCTCGCCAGCATGGGCTAACGGAAGCGCAAACGGTATTTTCCCAGCAGCACCCGGATGCCATCGACGCGGGTGTTTTCCATAACGACGTCATTGCGGTGGGTAACGGCCCTGTGCTGCTCTACCACGAAATGGCCTTTCTGGATGAAGAAGGCACGCTCGATGAGCTGCGCACCAAAATGGCCAGCCCGCTGATTCCCGTGCGCGTGCCCTTGGAAGCGGTAAGCATGGAGGATGCGGTAGCCTCGTATCTATTTAATTCGCAGCTGCTCTCCAACCCGGATGGCACCATGACGCTGGTAGTGCCCGGCGAATGCCAGGAGCGCGAGGCGGTATGGCGCACCATTCAGGATTATCTGCTGGCGGGCAATAATCCGATCAGTGAAGTGGTCGTTAAAGACGTCAAACAAAGCATGCGCAACGGCGGCGGCCCGGCTTGCCTGCGCCTGCGCGTGGTGCTAACGGAGGCCGAACGTGCAGCGCTCTCTGGCCGCGTGCTGCTCACCAATGCACTGTACACTGACCTGACCGCGTGGGTGGAGCGCCACTATCGCGTTCGCCTCGCCCCGGACGATTTGGCCGATCCACAGCTGGCGGAAGAGTCGCTTGCAGCACTGGATGAACTCACTCAACTGCTGAAAATCGGCCCGGTTTATCCCTTTCAACTGGGGTAGGGTGTGATGTAGTGAGGGAAAATAATAAACGCCATGGCAGTGCCTTGGCGTTTTGGTTTAAAGTTTGCAGCGAAAGCTTAGCCGTCGCTTTGCCCGGCGTATGCGATTAGGAGGGAGCAGTGCGACAATATATGCTGGCCTTGGTGATAGGAGTATTTTTAATAATGTCGACAGGCACTAATGCGAACGGCTTGGATTTCGAAGCGTTAGTGTCTGAGCAAGGCGCAGCAGGCCCACTGCCAGCACTTCAGCCGTTTGAAGCAAGGGATGGCACCACACTTTCATATCGGCATTATCCAAGTGAATCCGACACGGCGCTGGTGCTCGTGCACGGCTCAGGGACCGACAGTCGATATCTGGCAACCTTTGCTCGCGGATTGGCAGCTTCAGGCGCCGCCGCTGTTTACACCCCGGATATTCGAGGGCATGGGCCATCTCCCGTTCGGCGCGGCGATATCGACTATATCAAGCAGCTTGAGGATGATCTTGCCGATCTTATTGCCCACATCGAAGTGGTCAATCCTCAATTAACGCGTATCGTCGTCGGTGGGCATTCGTCAGGTGGCGGGTTAGCAATACGTTTTGCTGGTGGCACGCATGGGCACCGTGCCAACGCCTATCTGCTGCTAGCGCCTTACCTAGGATACGACGCACCTACTGTTCGGAAAAGCTCGGGCGGGTGGGCAGACCCCAAAGTGACCAGGATCATTGCTATATCCATTTTGAATGAACTCGGTATTACCCACTTCAATAAGCTACCGGTGCTGCACTTTAATTTGCCGCCCGAATACCGCCAGGGCTCAGAAACGCTAGCGTATTCGTACCGGCTTATGAAGGGCTTTGCTCCCGCCAATTGGCAGAACGATCTCAGTTCTATGACGGCTCCAGTCCTTCTTATTACTGGATCTGATGACGAAGCATTTTTTGCGGAGCGCTTCGAGCCCACTTTGCGGCCCATCGTTCCACACGCTGATATCGTCACGGTGCCTAATGCATCGCATCTGAGCCTTGTTGTGAACAAAGAGGGCATCAAGACAGCTTACCATTGGCTTCAAGCGTTATAAGAGCGAAAACCTCATGTGTATGGGATGGTGGAAACACTTATGGTTCTCACACCTAGCACTAGGATTACGTCAATATGCCCTTAATCGACATCCGTGCTGCACTCGAAACTGATGTTCCGGACATTCAATCCTGCGCACGACTGGCCTATTCAAAGTATATCAGTCGCATTGGTCGTGAACCCGCGCCCATGCATGCAGACTTCGCAAGCCTAATCGACTACGGCTACATAGATGTTGCCATCCTTGATTCACATTTTGTGGGCTATGTTGTGTTCTACCCCGAAGGCGATCATTTTCACCTCGAAAACGTTGCCATACTACCCGAGTATGGTGGCCTCGGCATTGGGAAGCGATTGATCGATCACGTGGAATGTTCAGCCGAGGAAAAGGGGTACGAAGCCGTGGAACTTTATACGAATGAAGCCATGATAGAAAATCTCGCCATGTACCCCAAACTGGGATACGTCAGGGTCGAGTGTCGGCATGAAGCGGGGTTTAATCGAGTGTATTTCCGAAAGCAGCTAAAGTTAAATGGCTGACAAGAAGAGCTTTCCTAGTTGGGTCGATTCAGTGAACGCGTCACTCTTGAGTTCATCACCGTATTGGAGATTGGTGATTTGAGAAAAGTATTAATGAGCGCCTGTCTCTTGGGTAAAAAGGTTCGCTATGATGGTGGCGCCCTTTCCGTGGATGATCAGATCGTTGAGCAGTGGCGTTCTGAAGGCCGAATCGTTTCTGTTTGCCCCGAAGTTGAGGCGGGGATGAGTATTCCCAGGCCGCCCGCGGAGATTTTCCAAGGCAGTGGTAAGGGCGTTTTAAACGGTGAGGTCGATGTTATCGAAAACGATGGAGGCAAGGTGACCAATGAATTTTTAGCAGGTGCCTCTATCGCTTTGAACCTGTGCCGTAAATTCGATATCGATATCGCAGTGCTTGCTGAGTTCAGTCCTTCATGCGGAAGCACCGCTATTTATGACGGCAGTTTCTCTGGTAAAACAGTACCGGGTATGGGAGTAACAGCCGCACTGCTCCGGGAACATGGTGTGCACGTGTTTAGTCAGTATGAAATAGCCCGAGCTAACACTGCACTTCTTGCTACAAGTTCGTGAAAGCAGTACTAGGATTCGAGATATGACGCCTATTATTCGGTCTACTAACGACAAGGCGTTCGCGGAAAAATTAATTCGCCAAAATATGTCTGCTTACTACGAACAGTTGGATATGCGCTGGAATACAGCCCTGTTTGATAAACAATGGGATGAGTTAGACAGTTACGAATTAGTTATTAACGCTAGCCCAGTAGGGTTGTTATGCATAAATCACGATGAAGCCGCTTACTATATTCGAGAGCTACAAATTGATCAGAAGTGGCAGCGCCAAGGCTTAGGTACAGCGGCAATCCGCCACACAAAGGAAATCGCCCAACAGTCGGGCATCCGCTTACTTCGGCTGCGTGTGTTTTGTATCAACCCAGCAATAGAGCTATACGAGCGTATGGGGTTTCGCGTGCGTAAAACAGAGGGTGGAACTCACTATATGGAGCGGAGCATACTCTAACCCGTTAAATTAATGGGGCTTTACTGTTAAGTACTACAAGAGATTGCGCCGGTGCTGCTGCTGGAACCAACCGACGCTCGCTTTACTTTTTTAGGTTGGATGACGGGGTAGTTTGCCGATTTTTGTATTAATAACCTACCGTAAAGGCTTTCTGAATATGCTGGGGCGTCTCGGCTTCATCAAGCATCGCTACCGCGAAATCCTCCATTGAAATGCGAGATTCTCCGTTATTGTCCACGACGAGGGTATCGGTGCCAAGACGATATCGTCCCGTACGCTCTCCAGGCATGAGCATGGCGGCAGGGGAGAAGTAAGTCCACGCTGTGCTGGTTTCACCCAAGCAGAGTTCATACTGAGCTTGGCATGCCTTGGCAATTTCTAGCGCAGAGGCAGGAAGGAAATCGGGGGCTGTTAAGACCGTATCACCGGCGCGCCCGGGGATTAGCAATCGCGCGGCTCCGCCTACCAAGAGCACTCGCTGACTCGGGAGGGCACTCGCCATTAGAGAACGGGTTAGCGCTACCAACGTCGCTTCTTTTCCATCGGGTGGGCGAACGGCGCTGATCAGCACGTCTTGTCCTTGAATAACATGAGCTAGCTGGTGTGAGTCTGCTATATCCGCGACACAGCGGCTTGCTTCAGTGGGCAGTTTGTTAAGCTGACTCTCTGTTCTCACCACGCCGGTTACGTTATGACCACGTGCTAATGCTTCATTCATAATGCGTTTGCCAACGTCGCCAGCGGCACCAAATATTGCAATCTTCATGATATATCTCTCTTGGGTTAATTAGGAAACCTCTGATTAACTATTGCGCTCGACCATACGGCGTTAAAAATCGCCTCAAAATGCTCATTTACAACCCGTAAACTCCGCTTTTTCGTTGATTTTTGCCTTGTCTGGCCTTCGCTCATTACGTTAATCAGAGGCTCCTTAGTTAAGTTGTTTGGCTTTGCCAATGTTGAGCAGGGTAATTCCGGTTCCAATTAATAGGGTGCCAAGCAGTAAGCCTTCGGGAGCGGTTTCTCCTTGCAGCAATATGGCGACCGGAACGCCCACCACGGCGCCGACGGAACCCAATAGGCTCAGAAACACCGGGCCGCCGCTTTTCTGTAGCAGGAAGAGCAGTAAGAACTGGCCTGCGAAGACCATCGCCTGGAGTGCAATCAGCAAGAACGGCAGGGAGCGTTCTGTCGGAACGCTCAGTGAGAAGCCCGGCAGAAACCCCACGCTGAGGAGAATGATGGCCGCTGCGATAAGCATCCCCGGCGCCAACGCATCGCTGGATACGCCTTCTGGCCAGCGTAAGGTTCGGTAGATGTTGCCGATAGCCAGCAGAACGGGACCAATTAAAGCGAGGAGAATCCAGAGGTAATTGGCATCCGGCGCCGAAAGCTTATGGAAGGCCAGGGTGACGGCCCCCGCGAGGGCTGATATAACCCCCGCCGCACGCAACACCTGAAACCGCTCCATTTTTAACGCTAATGCGCCGATGTAGGTGAGTAGCGGTGGCAGAGTGATGATTAATGCCACGAACCCCGCACCCACATGGGGGATAGCTGAGAAAAAAAGCAGGTTGGCACCCGCTACGCCCAGCAGACCTGAAATAGCGTAATACTCAACGGTGCGAACGTTAACCGGCGGCAGATTGCCGCGGAAGGCCGCGAGAACCAATAGAATAAGCGCCGCTCCTGAAATTGACCAAAACAGAAAAGCGAGCGCCGGTAGCTGAATGTCACCGGCAAGTTTTGCCAAATTAGTCGATAGACCCAGCAAGGCGCCGCCGGATAACAGATACACCAGTGGGGCAAGCCAAGCTCTTTTGCGTGAGTGTGTGCGGGTAGTGCTTAATGATGTCATTCGCGTAGTTCTCATTGGTACCGTTTCGAAGTGTCTTGATATCAAGATATGTGTGATTAATCTTGACGTCAAGATAATTAAGCGCAAAATACGCTCATGGATCATGTAGACAACATTCTCAAACAGTGGCGGCAGGAGCGGCCTGACCTCGATGTAGCGCCGATGGCTACCATCGGGCGGGTCAAACGGCTTAACCACGCTTTAATACGCGTAATGGAGAAGACCTGGGCGAAATACGGTCTGACTGACGCGAGCTTTGACGTTCTGGCAACTCTTCGCCGTGAGGGAGCGCCCTACGCGCTATCGCCGGGGGATTTGATGGCATCCACCATGGTGACTTCAGGCACCATGACTCACCGCATCAACCAGTTGGAAAAGGCGGGTTTGATAAAGCGGGTCAAAAACCCTAATGATGGTCGCGGTTTTTTAATCTCTCTTTCTCAACGTGGATTCGAATTAATCGATGAAGCCGTTGCTGCTCATGTGGAAACCCAGGCGCAGTTGGTAAGCGGCTTGACTGAAGGTCAACGAGCGCAACTCGATGAGCTGCTTAAACAGTTCTTGGCGGGATTGGAGCAGGAGTGATGTGTGTCGCAGTGGCAACTTAGCCACTATTGAGAAGAGTCACGCCTAGACTTTGTTCCATCTCGCTTAAACACCTGAAGACGTTGGCATGGCTGATACGCAGCGCTTGGCTGGCGCCGGATAGCGCCCCCACCTCTGCAATCGCTAGATCGTCCCACCTTATTTGCTGTTCATTCATGCAAACTGAGTTGTCATTTTTCGCGAATGTTTGAGCGTATTTGAACAGGTTAGTCTGTCGTTGAACCAATCAATAGGGGAAGCGCAGAATGAATGTGTTGATCGTCTTGGCTCATCCTGAACGCAAGTCGTTTAATGGCGGCTTAGTGGATGGGGCGGTAGAACAACTGGTGGGCGAGGGGCATACAGTGGAAGTGGATGATCTCTATGCTGAGCAGTTTGATCCGGTGGAGCGCCCTGAGCAATATCCGCATAGCGCCGTGGCGTCGGACTACTTCTATCCCCTCAATGAGCAGCGGGCTCACTACGAGAAAAACACATTACCGCAGGATGTCCAGCGGGAGTTGGCGCGGTTGGAGTGGGCTGACTTGGTGATCTTCCAGTTTCCCTTATGGTGGCACGCCCAGCCTGCCATTTTGAAAGGCTGGTTTGATCGGGTGTTGGTGTATGGCGGGCGCTATACAAGCCGCATGCGTTACGACAGAGGCTACTATCGCGGTAGGAAGGCGATGCTATCAGTCACCACGGGCTCACCGGAGAAAGCATTTCAGCCTTTTGGCCGAGCTGGCAATATGGTGCACTGGCTGTGGCCCATACACGCATCGTTGTATTATGTTGGCTTTGACGTGCTGGCGCCTCAGGTGGGTTACGGCATTCAAGGTGGCGGTATTCGTTACCAAGAGGAAGCTGACATCATTGGTCACCTAGAGGCCTGCAAAGCGGCCTTGGTAGCTCGTCTGAGAAACTTGGACAGCGAACTGCCCATCCCCTTTACCGGATGGGATGACTGGGACGAAGATGGCGTTTTACGCCAAACAAACCCGCTGAGATGGCGGCTAGGCTGAGCTCGTGTAGACTCTTACTGTCTATAAAACAGATCAGCAAAAGGCCCAATCAGCGCCATGACCACCTCGAACCACCGTTTTTCCGATGCTGAGCGCCGTGGGCTCTACCGCGCCATACACGAGCGGCGCGATGTGCGCTCACAATTTCTGCCCGACAGAATACCTCCTGATGTACTGGCCCGCCTTTTGGAGGCCGCGCATCATGCGCCTTCAGTGGGATTTATGCAGCCCTGGGATTTCATCGTGATTGAAAGTCGCAGCGTCAGAGAAGCAGTGCTGGCGATGTTCGAGCAGGAGAATCAGAAGGCCGCCGAACGCTTTGAAGGCGAGCGTCAAGCGCATTATCGCAGCCTTAAGCTGCAAGGTATTATGGAGAGCCCGCTTAATCTCTGTATTACCTGTGACCGAAGCCGGGGCGGCCCTCACGTGCTGGGGCGCAATAGTATGGTGGATACCGATCTTTTCAGCACTTGTCTCGCTGTACAGAATCTCTGGTTGGCTGCGCGGGTAGAAGGTATTGGCGTTGGTTGGGTGAGCATTCTCGACCAAGAGCAGCTGAGCAAGGCGCTGAATCTGCCTGACCACGTTTACCCCTTGGCGTATCTCTGCCTTGGCTATGTTAGCGAGTTTTTAGACCAACCAGAGCTTGAAGCCAAAGGCTGGCGCTCTCGCTTGCCATTAAGTGAACTAGTACATGGCGATCAGTGGGGGCAGCCGCTTGCCAGTGGTTTGTGAGGAAGTTTTTATAAGGGGGGCCAGCTCGCTGTGCCCAAGTCATCTACTCTTTGCTTGCGGCGCTGGTTCTTGTCTTCGTACATGCGCTGGTCTGCCAGAGCAAATACCTGTATGGCAGGCACTTCGCTGGAGCTGGCGAATCCCAAGCTCAAATGAAGCGTCAGTTCTTCACGTTCACCGCTAGCGGTGTCGATAATGCAACGCTGTTCAGGCAAATTGTCTCTGATCAAGTTGGCCATACGCTTGGCTGCCGTCAAGTCGGCAGAAGGAAATAGAATGACGAATTCATCGCCACCGCAGCGTGCAAGTATGTCGCTGTCCCTGCAGTGAAGTTGCAGGTACTTGGCAACGCTGGAAATCAGTTGATCGCCTGCAACATGACCATAATGGTCGTTCACTTCCTTAAGCTTGTCGACGTCCATCATCAATACAGCAAAATCCAGGCTCGGCGTCTGCGCCTTGCCTTGAATGCTCATTTGCAGCGCGGCTTCCAAGAAACCTCGGTTATAAAGGCCGGTGAGTCCGTCACGCTCAGCCGTTTTCTTCAATTCCAAATGTAGCAATTTATTTTCGGTAGCGGCCGCTAGTTGGTCGGCAAAGAGGGAAAGTATTTGCTCCAAGCCGTCTTCTCGGCTGGGAGCTTTCATGATCAGCCAGCCTTCGTACAAGCTTAGACGGCCTTCCATGGACATGACATATAGGTTCTCGCCTTCGTCTGTTTGTGGCCGTGTGTCCGGCTGTACTCTTTGCCTACGAACGCTGGCCAATAGATGCTTTAGACGCTGTTCATCCTTTGGGCTTAGTCCCGCAACAGCCGCGTAGCGTGTCACTTCACAACGTTGTCGTTCTTGTACAAAAACAGCAAAACCGTAGTCGGGGAAATGGGAGTGTAGGTGGTTTAATGAGTCATCTAGCAGGGTATGGATATTGGTCGCACGATTTGCCACCGTCCCGAGATCAAGCAGCGCGTGAAAGACTCGGTTCTGAAACTGAATCTCGCCAATGCTGCGGCCGATCTGACGATTCTGACTGTACGTTATGCGGCCTATGGTTAGAAAATAGATGACTGCCCCCGTCCATTGGTAGATGTCTAAATTGTTGCTCACATAGGGGCGAAACTTGAATCCCGTTAAGGCGCTTCCAATCAAGGCTGCGGTTGTGAAAAGTACGGCTGAAATAAGCATCTTCCGTACTCCGCCGACCACTAAATTGTTCATCAAACAGGCAAGCCCAATGGTGATGGTGGCTAAAACGTAAAAATCCAGCACGCTGCACCAAAAACCAAATAGCAGGCTGTCATAGAGGAGATTTCTGAACTCGGCACGCTTGGAGTTCTGGGCGCTTACAGCAAGCGCATAGGCAACACCGGGCCATAGCAGCAGCAAAATCCCGGGCAGAATAAGTGTCCAGCCGCTACCTTCTACCACGGCAATCCATACGGTGAGTCCGAAGGTATGGCAAAAGGCAAAAATTCGCGGGGCAATTGTCGCCAATGCAAGACGGTGTGTGCGCCTTGATGAATGTTGCATTTGTGAGTCTGTATTCAAAGTTATTTGATTAACAGACTAGCACTTAAGAGGCTAAGAAGCCTTATCCTTAAAATCAGGCGAATAGCGCCTTCATTATCTCCCAGGTTTTAGACTGTTTCAGGGCGTATCTGTTGAATATGGTGAAGCGCTCTCACAACTTGCTAGTAAATGGTTGGCGTGTTCGCGAAGCGCCTCTTTGAGGCCGTCTGGTTTGAGGATGGTAAATTGAAATGGGAGCTGTGCCAGCCAATAGGCAAACCACTCGAAACTATCCGTGCGTGTATGGAGCAGTAGTCCACCTTCAACCTGTTCGAACTGACCTGTACAGAAAAATTGGTTCTCAAAGCCAGCGGACGCGGCATGATCAATGTGTAGCACCAGTGATACTTCATGAGTGGGGCCCCAGGACATGAGGCTTTCGCTCAAAAAATCGGCTGCATCAAAGCGGGTGGGGCGTATGAAGGTACCTGAGAGTAGGTGCACGCCGCTGATGCGATCTAACCGAAATGAGCGCATGGCTCCCCGCAGATGGCAAAAACCGACGGCATACCACCTACCTTGTTGGAAAACTAGCCCGTAAGGGTCGATCTGACGCTTAACTGGATCATGCTGCGGGGAGTGGTAGGTAAGCCCCACGGTTCGCATGGTCTCTGTGGCTTTAGTCAGCGTCTCAAGGGCGCGGTCATCACGGCTGGGTTCGCGCCGGGGTAAGATCACCTGAGTGGTCTCACTGATACCGCGAACACGGCTTTTTAAATTAGCTGGCATCACTCGCTCGAGCTTCGCTTGTACGCTGGCAATGGCGGGCGCTGCGTTTGTTAGTCCCAGCTGGCTAGCGGCCAATAAGCCTAACGAAACGGCGAATGTCTCTTCGTCGGTAAACATCATGGGTGGCAGCTTGAAGCCAGCCACCAATCGGTAGCCACCGTAGCGCCCTTGCTCGGTCACTATCGGCACGCCTATATCTTCCAGCGCCGTAATGTATCGCCGTATAGTGCGCCGATCCACGCCCAGGCGTTCGGCCAATTCAGCGCCGCCCATTTGGCCATTAGCTTGCAGCAACTCAAGCACCGCAAGTACGCGTGTTGTGGGGCCTGCCATTACTGCCTCCCTACTGAAGCCATCGTTAAAGTCTTGCAGAAAAATGCATTGTTGCTTTTATTTAGGGCGGATTCTCACCTATTAACAAACTAATCTGATCTGGCAGTACCTTGTGTCACCGGAAAATTGACTGAAAAAGGAGCCTAATATGTCAGAGCTAACGTTTTACACCCACCCTATGTCCCGCGGGCGCGTTGTGCGCTGGATGTTGGAAGAAGTAGGCATAGACTACTCGGTAAAGGCGATGGAGTTCGATTCAGAGATGAAATCTGAGGACTACTTGGCCATAAACCCCATGGGCAAGGTGCCTGCCATCAAACATGGCAACACTGTTGTGACGGAAGTGGCGGCTATCTGCGCGTACCTGGCGGATCAGGTTCCGGATAAAAAGCTTTCACCACCCCCGCAATCTCCCGAACGTGGAGTTTATTATCGCTGGCTTTTTTTTATGGCGGGTCCGTTTGAAATGGCTACTAGTGCAAAGGCCTACAATTGGAAAATCGACAGCAGCAACGTACAGGCCGTTGGTTGTGGCCAAGTGGAAGACAGTATCAATACGCTTGAAAAAGTACTCAGTGAAAACGCTTATATTTGCGGCGATCAGTTTACTGCCGCAGATATATTGGTTAGCAGTTATCTCTGGTGGGAAACAATGCAGGAGAATATCCCACCAAAAGAGGTGTTTAAGCATTACATAGAGCGTATGGAAAGCAGGCCAGCAGCCAAGCGGGCCAATGAGTTGGACGATGAACTGGCTAAGAAAATGAAGCCTTTGTCCGTCTGATGGCTTAATTGCATTGCCGCTTTTGTATTAAGTTGGCAATTGCCTTCAAGGTAGATGAACCCTATCTGGTTGCAGTTTTTGCGATAGATAATAGCGGTAAAGCCTCTGGCCAGCGGCGTGTGCGGAAGGTATCGGCGCTGGCCAGCCTACCCATATATCGCTACTGTATTCGCCTATGCTAAATAATAAGATAGGGCGCCATTCATGCAAAGCGATATCACCCTCCAGCGGCTCAGCGCTGACGATCCAAATGTTGTGTTAGTTTCGGGGTGGACATTTGAAGCCTGGGGTCATTTACACCCAGGTCTCACCCAAGAACAGGCTATTCAACATTTAAAGGCCGAATGTGGTCAGGGTGGTGTGCCCTCCATCTTTGTGGCTATACAAGGCGAAACCCCTGTGGGAACCGCCAGCCTAATTGCCGATGATATGAGCATTCGTCGTGAATTTACCCCCTGGCTTGCCTCAGTATTTGTCGTACCCGAATGGCGGGGGCAGGGTATTGCCTCTGCGTTGGTACGCCGGATAGAAGTAGAAGCCGCTGAGAGCGGCATCGAGCGCTTCTATCTCTATACTCCCGACCAGCAGGCGCTCTATCGTCGGCTGGGTTGGCAAGATGAAGAAAGCCTTGAGTATCGGGGCGAAAACGTAACAGTGATGTCACGGCAGCTGGGGCTTTAAGGGGCGCTTATGATCAGTGGCCGCGCATTACGCTATTTCGATACTGTGGCCCGGTGCCGTTCGCTGCGCCAAGCCGCCGCGCAACTGCATATTGCCCCCACGGCGATTAGCCGCCAGATCGATTTACTGGAACACCAGCTTGGCGCACCACTCATCGAGCGCGGCCCTAACGGCATTAGCCTGACGGCGGCGGGGGAGTTGTTGGCTGCCCAGGCGCAGCGTACCCTCCGTGACCTAGAGCGGGTGCAGGAACATATTGCCGATTTGAAGGGCTTGCGAACTGGGCGGGTCAGTTTGCAGGTGGCGGAAGGCGTTGTGGCTGGCTTGCTAGCGCCTACGTTAGCCAAGATGGGGCAGCGCTATCCCCATTTGAGTTTTGATATCGGGATCGTCAGCGCTAGCCAAATGGTGGAGGCGCTGCGCCGAGGCGATGCCGATATTGGCCTGTCCTTCTTTATGCCCCGGCATGATGACATTGTGCCCTTTGCTAGTGCCGAGTTGCATCACCATGCAGTGATGGCTCCAGGCCATCCGTTGACCGCAGCTTCTGAGGTGAGTCTTCACACCTTGGCAGAGCACCGGTTGATCTTACCTGATGAATCCTATGGTGCTCGCCAAGCGCTGGAGCGTGCAGCACACCGGGCAGGCGTTACCCTAATACCTACCTTTAAGACCGCCTCGCTGGAAACTCAAAAAGCACTTGCCCTTAACGGCGCAGGCGTTCTGGTATTGCCACCGATGGCGGTAGCTCGGGAGTGCCAATTAGGTCAACTCATTAGCATCCCCTTGGCTCCTTCAGAGCTTGAGGCCGCGCGAATTGATCTCTGCGTTTATCGCCATCGCCAGCGCAGCTTTGCCACTGAAGCTTGCCTTTCGCTGCTGGCAAGTGCCCTACAGACACTGCCAGTCTAATCATCCTGAAAGATTTTAAAAGCGAAGAGTGCACACAAAAAGTGGACACGCTGAGGTCAAGATTGAAATAGCAGAAGACACGGTGTGGGTTCATGCTGAGCTTGTTAATAACGTCAGCCTGATAACAACAGCAAAAGGTAATGTGATGCCTGCACTACACCAACTCACCGCCACTCAATTAATTGATGGCTACCGAGCTTATAGGTTCTCGCCAACTGAAGTAGCCAGCGCCCTGGTTGAGCATATCGACGCCTGGGAGCCGCACATCAATGCGCTGTATGCCTATCAGCCTGATGCGTTCATTAAAGCAGCCGAAGCCTCCACCCAGCGCTGGGCTAAGGGGCAACCTAGCGGCGCGCTAGATGGCGTGCCAATAACCCTTAAAGAGTTGATTGCCACCAAAGGGATGCCAGTGCCGGGGGGAACCGGGCTTGGCGAGCAGCCTGTTGCCACCGAAGACGCTCCCCCCGCTGCTCGATTAGCGGAAGATAACGCTCTGCTGCTGGCGAAAACTACCTGCCCCGACTTTGGCATGCTCTCATCCGGGCTCTCGTCGTTTCATGGTTTGACCCGCAATCCATGGGATTTAGCTTGTAATACCGGCGGTTCAAGCGCGGGCGCGGGCGCTGCCGCCGCTGCTGGGCTTGGGCCACTGCATGTGGGCACCGATATTGGTGGCTCGATACGCCTTCCTGCGGCGTGGTGTGGTGTCGTCGGCTTTAAGCCCACTTTGGGCCGGGTACCGATAGACCCTTATTATGTAGGCCGCTGTGCCGGGCCAATGACCCGAAGCGTAGCGGATGCCGCGCTGATGATGACGGCGCTTGCCCGCACAGATCGACGCGATGCGATGCGTCTGCCGCCGGAAACGATTGACTGGATGGATCTGGAGCTCGACGTTAAAGGTTTGCGAGTGGGTGTGATGATGGAGGCGGGCTGCGGGTTACCTTTGGATGATGAGATTCGCCACCACGTGGAACAGGCTGCAAAGCAGTTGGAAGCCGCTGGGGCAACGCTGGTGCCGATGGCGCCAGTGCTGACCCGCGAAATGTTAGAGGGACTGGATCACTTCTGGCAGGCCCGTCAGTGGGGCGAGCTGTTAAAGCTCTCGGCTAACGAGCGTGAGCAAGTGTTGCCTGCCATTTTAGCCTGGGCCGATGGTGGTGCACACTTAAGTGGCGTAGAAGCAGTGCACGGTTTTCAGCAAACCATGGCGATGCGACGCGCCACCGAAGCCGTATTTGATGAGGTCGATGCGGTGATTTCACCCACCACACCCAATATCGCCTTCCCAGCTGAGTGGCCATCGCCTACCAATGATCCGCGTCGGCCCTTTGAGCACATTGCTTACACCGTGCCGTGGAATATGGGCGAGCAGCCTGCGATCTCGCTTAATGCTGGGTTTAGCCGTTCCGCTAGTTCCGTCAATATGCCGATAGGTGTGCAGTTGGTTGGCCCGCGCTTTGGAGATCACTTTGTGCTGAAACTGGCAAGGCTGCTAGAAACGCGTTTGGCGTTGCCCACGCGCTGGCCGATGCTGCCAGTGATTAACTCTGCAGTTAAATAAGAGGAACACTCATGGAACGTTTATTAGTACTGCCTACCTCCCGGGCGGGCTGGGGGCTGTTAATTGCGTTTGTGGTGCTGGTGCTGGCGGGAACGTGGCCGGTGATTGGTTGGGTAAACAGAGCCACCTTAGTGATGGGCTTGCCTCTGTTAGTAGTGTGGAGCTACCTGGTGATTTTTGCCTGCGTAGTGGTGATGCTGATCGGCAATCGTATTGTGGAGCGAGACGACCATGAATAGCCCTTGGCCACTATTGATTACCTTGACCTATGTCGCTATTGCCATGGTGATTGGCTTACGCGCCAGAGCAGGGCGTTCCATGAATAGCTTGGAGGAGTGGGGCGTAGCGGGCCGCAGCATGGGGCCGGTGACGCTTTACTTGCTTATTGCCGCCGGTAGTGTGAGTGCTTACACCTTTATGGGAGCGCCCGGGTGGGCTTATTCCAAAGGGGTGGCGGTGTTTTATGTGGCGATTTACCTCTCGTATCTAGCGCTGGTCGCTTGGTATTTCGGCCCTAAAGTGTGGCAGTTCGGCGAGCAGTTTGGTCACGTGACTCAGGCGAGCGCCATTGCTGATCGCTACCAGAGCCCCGCCCTGGGCGCACTGGCGGCAATTGTCATGGCGATTGGCTCCATTGCTTATGCGGTGCTGCAGACCATAGGTTCGGCTTATATTCTGTTTGTGGTGAGCGGCGGTTTGATTCCGATTTGGCTAGGTGTCGTGCTGGTACTGGCTTGCATAGCCGTTTATCTCTACGCCAGCGGGCAGCGGGCGATTGGTCGCACCAATGCCTTTCAAGGCGTGTTGATGCTGATTGTGGCTTGGGCCGTTGGCCTCTGGGCCGTTCATAGCGCCACCGGCGGGTTGAGCTTTGCGGGCGTGTTCGAGCGTATCCAAGCCGAGCATAGCGAGTTTCTCACTCTGCCCGGCGCAGGCGGCGATATGAGCTTTAGCTTCTGGACGACCTCGATCATCGTTTCGATGTTTTCGTTTATGCCGCCGGTGTGGACGCAGTGGATGAGCGCCTCCTCGGCACGTACTATTCGTCGCAGCGCAACGTGGCTACCCACGTATTACGTGGTTATTCTGCCTATGGTTGTTGTAGGCTTCATCGGCATTTTTTCGCTGCCTGAGCTGGCTCGGGCCGATACCGTGGTACTTGAGTACGCCATGCAGCACTTGCCGGTGGTATTAGTAGGATTGCTTGGCGCAGGAACCCTGGCAGCCTCAATGTCTTCCAGCGAGCCGTTTATTCATTCGGTATCGCTGTCACTCAGCAAGGATGTACTACAGCCGGTGCTAAAACTCTCGGATGGCGTTACCGGAAAACTTGCGCGGCTGCTGATTCTGCCCATTATGTTTTTAGTGGTCGCGCCGCTCGCCATTGCCGAGCCCGGCAGTTTGGTAATGATTCTGTTAGTGGGGCTCGGGTTTGCCTCCCAGGTGCTGCCTGCCTTTATCGGCATGTTCTTCTGGCCGCGGGCTTCTCGCTTAGGTGTAATGGCGGGTATCGTAGCGGGCTTTCTGATTACCGTGGCGTTTACTACTCTTTGGCCACACCCAATGGGTATTCACGCGGGCTTCTGGGGGCTGATGCTCAACCTGCCGGTATTTGTCGCCGTCTCTTTGATTACGCCTGCTACCCACGCTGAGGTGGTGGAGCGCTTCTTTCGTATTGCCGCTCCACGAGGTTTTACCCAACGGGGACGTCGGGCTGCGGTGTGAGTGCTGACTTAATCTATTCATGGTTATCGACTACCTTTGTACTAAAGTGTTTTTTGCATCAACAAAGGTAATTCGATGAGTCATGCATTGACTGGACATAACCGCCCTCAGCAGGTGATTGAGGCTACCCACCAGGCGAATAACGCCTTACCAACGGCCACCCGCCAAGCTAAGTACGCCAAAATGGCTGCGTCGCCCTACCGCTTTTATCGCGGCAGTAATCATTTGTACTGGAATGATGTATGGCACGATTGGCGGTTCGCCCTGTTTGGCGGCTGGCCGGAGACCCAAACCTGGTTGCAGGGCGACGCCCACGTCTATAACTTTGGCGCTTATGGTCACCACGATGACCAAGTGCGCTACGGCATGGATGACTTCGATGATGCGCTGATTGGCGACTACCAATATGATCTGTGGCGGCTGGCTATCAGCGTCGTATTAGATGCTCGTGAAAATGCTGAGCTGGATCCAAAAACGATTGATAAAGCGCTTAAAAAGTTAATAGAGGGCTATTACCAAACGCTGGTCGATCACGTTGATAGTCAGCCCGTGCACGCCGTGACCCTTGATAGTGCAAAGGGCCTGCTTAAGCCCTTTATGAGTAAAGTCGCCGATAAGCAGAGCCGTGCGCGGATGCTCGAAAAGTGGACGACCCTAGATGAGCAGAAAGGCCGCCAGTTCGCCGAACGGCCTGGCAAGCTCGCTAACCTGCCTGCGGATGTGGCCAGCCAACTACGCCGCTTAATTGAGCAGGAGTATCAGCAAACGCTACAACACGCTATTAAAGAGAGTGATCCCCACCATTTTCGCGTCAAAGATACGGCACGGCGTTTGGATGCAGGCACCGGTTCGTTGGGTGTCGAACGCTATTACGTCTTGATTGAAGGCGGTGTCGAGCACGAGCACGATGACATCATCCTGGATGTTAAAGAGCAGGTACCTCCAGAAGCATTTCGATTAATGGATAAAAAACAGCAGCAGGCGTGGCGTAAGCTGTTTCCTAACGAAGCCATCCGTCATGCAGCTGCCTTCCACGCCATTGCTGAGCACCCAGATGCCTATCTCGGCTGGCTAACCATGAACGGAAAGGTGTTTTCGGTGCGTGAGCGCTCGCCGTTCAAGAAAGACTTTCCGACCCATAAGCTTTCTGGCGGTAAGTCATATCGAAAACTGGCAAAGCAGTGGGGAGAAATTCTCGCCCGTGAACACCTGCGCGGTGCCCAGGCGCTTAACCAGGGTGACTCAACACGCTTTGCCAAGGCCGTTTGCCAACGATTAAAAGGGCGTGAAGACCTGTTTATTGAGGTGGTTACAACACTGGCGGTGGCTTACGCCGACTGCACAGAGCAGGATTACGCTGTGTTTATTGATCACTTCCTGGCGTCGGGGGCTGCTTAATTAACCAATACCATGAGTGGTTATTGCGGCTGTTGCCTACCGAGCATAAATCCCTGCTCTTCAAGTGTCTCTTCCCATACTACACAGCGGTTACGGCCGCTGTGCTTGGCTTGATAAAGTGCTTCATCGGCAAGGCGCAGCAATTTCTTAGGGTCTTGAGTGTGATCAGGATATGTTGCGACACCGCAGGAAAGCGTGATTTTCCGCAGAGAAGAGCCTTGATGAATAAATGCCTGATGAGCAATGGATGTTAACAGCGCCTTTGCGCGCGTCTCGGCAGCGATTCGGGAGGTAGCAGGTAGCAAGGCAACAAATTCTTCGCCCCCAAAGCGACAGATCACATCCAAATCTCTTAAGTGGTGCCGCAATAACAGGGCGATTTCGACCAGTACGGCATCTCCTGCGTCATGACCAAAATCATCGTTAATCTGTTTGAAGTGATCCACATCCAGCATTAGCACGGAGAGTTGACTGTCATGCTGCTTAGCTCGCTGGCAATGGTGCTCGAATGCCGTGTCGAAATGGCGACGGTTGTGCAAGCCTGTTAATGGGTCTTTGCGTGAGAGCCCTTCCAGTTCTTGAACTAACCGGTCGAGGTCGGCGGTTCGCGCCGCCACCTGCTGCTCTAGAGTCTCATTGGCCATGGCAAGTTGTTGCTGTGTATGCCGATAGTGCCACAGAAAAATAGCCGCGTTCGCTAAAGAAAAAGCCAGTGTGCCGTAGCTCAAGGGCACACTGCGCCAGCCCACAAAGCCGTGGGCGACCACCATATCGGCGAGTAGCAGCGGGGCAAAAAAAGTAAAACTCACTACCAGAAGCCGTTGTTCAAGGGTGAGCTTTTGAAAGCGCATGAGCGCAAGTGCCAGCATTATGGGGAGCGTTAAGGCCAGCATGACATCAAAGATGGGGAAGGTTAATGAAAGGCTCAGCACTCCCAATTGAACCAAACCAATCGCCAGCACCAGATACACCAAGTGAATAACCCAAAGGAGAGTTATCCAGCGCTTAGCGGTGCCCTCCAACCAATAGCTGAGTAACAACCCCAGTGCCACCGGCAGGGTGTAGTAACTGGCTGCTCGGAGTGTGTCCCAGGTCAATGGCTCATCGGCAATGAGTTGACGGGCTGGGGTCTCCGCAAGCAGCATTAGCCCTGAAGCATAAGCAAACAACGCAATAGACCCAAAACCACGGCGTTCGGGACCTATTAACGCGAAAATGGTGGCCAGGATAGCGAGCACCAATACCAAAGCACTCACACCGAGATCCTGAGCAGATTCATGGATAATTTGCTTTAAAACCTCAATGCGTTCCATTACCTGGACTTGGCCCCATAAGCCAATACTGGTGTAGTAAGAGTAAAAGCGAAAGGTAAGCGTCTGACCGGCGGCATTTTCTGGTAGGTCTATCATGTGCCATGGCCAGCCCGCAAAATCGCCTTTTCCCTGTTCGTCAAATTCACCATATTGATAGATCAGTTCATCGTCTAGATAAACTTGCCCAATCAAATTGATACTGGTGATAAAAAGTACTGGATCGTTCCAATCACCGGCGGGCACTGTCGTACGTAACCAGAGGTGTTCGTGCCCGTTGCGACCAGGTGGGTTCGAAGGGGAGTCAATCGACTGCCACTCTGTCGAGTCGCTTTGCAGCCATTGAGGATGGCTATCGGCATCGTAAGGAGAGTCGCCCCAGCGATACTCCCAATTATGGAGCGGTTTGGGAGAGGTATCAGCTAGTAGGTAGCCTGAATATGCCAACAGTAACGCAAGCGTTAAGAGCAGTAGAGTGCTTCGGCGAATGGCGAACCCACTAGGCGGCATGGTGAACGTCCTAATCTCTTGGTCGCGATCTTGCTATTAATAAGTGCTACATAGGGGCCATCATTAACGACGCTACGTGCACAATAAAAGTGAGGCTGAGCATTAAGCGTAGAGTTTAACGAATATGAGCCTTAATTAGGTGATGTTTTCTTCAACGCTTGCTAGCGGTTAGCTTCCTGCACTTAACCCAAAAGCCTGGCCACTCGGGCCAGGCTTTGCAAAGCATATAAATACTCAAGTACGCTTTTAGTTACCGCTAGCGGCTCCGCCTACCAGCCCACTGCGAAAATCACTGTCACCGTGATTACGGCTTTTAAGGTGGTTTGCGACAGTATCTTCTGGTGAGCCGGCCATTTCGCGGAACATGCCCATTGAGCCAAGCAGTGCAGAGGACTCGTAGGGTACGAATACTCGCTCACCATTTTTCGCCATATTGGGTAGTACCTTGATATAGCTCTGGCCCAGCAGGTAGCCCACTACGGTGCGCTTATTCTCTTCACTATCGCCAATGGCACTAAGCACCAGTTTAATCGACTCCTGCTCACCTTGGGCACGTAGAATGGCCGACTCTTTGTCACCTTGAGCGTTGAGGATCGAGGATTCACGTTGGCCCTGGGCCATGGCAATCGCCGCTGATTTTTCCCCCTCGGCCTCGGTGACGGTGGCACGGCGCTTACGCTCGGCGGCCATTTGCAGGCGCATAGCGGTTTCCACCTCTTCCGGCATGGCAATATCCTGTACTTCGACACGGGAGATTTTGACCCCCCACTTGGAAGCAGGCTCTTCCATCGCGGCCTGAATCTCATTATTCACTTCCGCACGGGATTCAAACAGTTTATCCAGTTCCATTTTACCAACCACTGAACGTAGCGTGGTTTTCGCCAGTACTTCGACGGCCTGGCTCATATTCTCTACCTCATAGACGGCCCGCTTGGGGTCGATGATTTGGTAGTAGAGCGCGCCATTGATACGAACGGTAACGTTATCAGTGGTGACGACCGGCTGACCGGGGAAATCCATCACCGTTTCGCGGCGGTCAATGCGGGTTTCGTCGGTGGTGATAGCGTTATAGTCCTCACCCATTTTGCGATAGCGCAGCATGGTGATCGCGCGGGGTTGTTCGATAAATGGAATGATGATGTTAATGCCGCTTTCTAAAACGCGGTGAAAAGAACCTAGGCGCTCAACCACCATTACTTCCGATTGGCGAATAATAATTAGGCCTTTAGAGATGATCAGTACTGCGATCACGACAATAATGAGGCTTATTAATAAGCCGGGGCTTATAGGTAGATCCATGGTTAAGGCTCCTTGCGTTGGGAATTGTCATCTTGAAAGGCTGTGTCTTCAGGCTGATGTAATGCGACTAGCGCAGTGGTGCCTTCAAATCGTTTAAATATGACCAGCGTACCGCTGGGTAGCTCGGTTTCACCGCTTTCAAGTACGCGCAGGCGGTAGAAATCGCCGTTGACTTTAATGCCCGTGGCATCATCAAAATCCCGGCGTAGAGTAGTGTAGCGATTACCTTTTTCCACACCTGTGCCTGTTGTGCCATAAGCAATGCCGCGGGGGGAGAAGCGCGGGCGAATGACCATAATGCATATTGGCAGCAGTACCCCGGTAAAAATAGCCATGCCAAGCAGTTGCCAAGGAAGCGTTAATCCTAGCGCTGTAACGGCCGCTGTTAGCGCAGCGGCAATACCCAGCGCTAGCAGCACCATCGCGCCAGAAGTCAGCTCTGCCAAACTTAATAGTAAGGCGAGTACCAACCAGCTATAAGCCGGGCTCCAGTCCATAGCAGTGTTACTCCGTCGTGAATGCAAGTGTTAATGACAATTCGGTCAGCGTAACCTAATTATGTGAACTTATCTTGCTTAGGTCGCAAGCGTGTTTTTGGGTGCGAGCATATCCTCTGAAGGGTGCTATCCTGCCTGCCTTTAAAGATAGCGAGCATAAAAAAGGAGAAGGGCGTGTTGTCGGGCGTGGTCTATTGGCTGGATATGGCGGGTGTCATCGTGTTCGCGCTTTCGGGCGTGATTTTGGCGTGCCGGTCGCGCATGGATCCTATAGGTATGCTGGTGCTGGCAGCGGTGACCGGCATTGGTGGAGGCACGCTGCGTGATTTAGTGCTCGGTGTAAGGCCGGTGTTCTGGGTGACGGATCCAACCTACCTGTGGGTGATTTTAGCCACCGTAGGTGTGTCGTTGATGGGCTTCCACTATATCCACCGCCTGTCGCGGGGCTTTTTACCGATCGCTGATGCGTTTGGCTTGGCACTGTTTACTGTGATTGGGACTCATAAAGCACTGTTGCTGGGCACGTCTGGAACGGTAGCTGTCTTGATGGGCATGATGACCGGCGTAGCAGGCGGCATGATACGTGATGTATTGGCCCAGCGAGTGCCCATGGTGCTTCGCGAAGAAATTTATGCGACGGCAGCGATGGCTGGGGGAATCGTTTACGTGGCGCTGCATGCCCTGGAGGCGCCGCTAACCATGGCGATTGGCGCCTCACTAAGCGTCACCCTCGGGCTGCGTTTGGCGGCGATCCATTGGCACTTGGCGTTGCCGGTGTTTGCCTGGGTCACGGTGCCGCCGAAAACCCATGATGAGGCGGCAGCACCGCTCTCGACACCGCAAAAGGCTAAAGAGCGGGTGAGGATGATTCGCCGTGAGCGCAAAAAACGCTAATCATTAGAGACTAATGATTAAGGGAGCGGTTCGTCTCCCGCCAGCGGTCAAACCAGCGGCGGGGTTGAATAACATGCAAGGTTGGTTCGCTGTCCTCAAGTTCAACCCCTAATCCAATCACGCCAAGGTGGGCATAGAGCGCGCCGTTTGCGCTGCGGTCTGCCAGAGCGACATCGGAAAGCAGCAGCAGCGGGCCACCAGCGAGCGTCAAGTCGCTAAGGCTGATCTGCTTGCCGCTGATCTCTAGCTGCGCCGTGCCCTCGATATCGTGCACATTTAGCAGTCGCCCTAACCAGTCGCTATCCCTTGCGCGTGCGAGAAATAGCCGGGCGAGTAAACCGGTATCGCGCATCTCAAGGCGGAGCTGGCTGACGAGACGAATAGGGTCTTCCCACGCCAATTGCGCATCCAACATGGAAAGCGTTACCCACCAACCGGCATCGGCAGAGCCATTTTCACTTTGTCGGCTAACGTTCTCCAAGCGTAAGAATGAGTCATCTGCGTTAAAACGACGCGTTTCCAGGTCGCCGTCGGTTAGGTGTAAGTCGAGATGAACGTCGCCGCGAAGCTGCTGATCCAACAGCACTAACTCTGCGCCGAAGGCGCGCAGAGTTAGTTCGCCCTGTGCATTTAATCCTTCCAACAGCCACTCGCTTTCCAGGCTGGCTTGCCCATCCAGCAACCTAACACCCGCGCCTTCGGGCAGGTAGCGGTTGTAACGGGTGAAGTCGGGCACCTCGGTAATCGGCAGCGCGATGCGCGTGGTGAAGTGCTCGGGCTGTGGAGATTCAAGCACATCGCTAAAGCGCTCGGTTTGCGTGGTGAGAGCAAAGTGGCGTCCTTCCAGGTGCGGGCTATCATCGCCTTGGCGACTCAAGGCAAAGCGGGGGATGCCAAGCGAGAGCTGGGCCCGCTCGGTGCTATCCAACTGGGCGGTGAGCTCGCCCCGTCCGGTGGCGAGATAATCTAAAAACGTGACTTCTAACTGGTCGGCGTTGACCCGCAGCCGAGTGGGTGCCAGCAAGCGGTTATCGCGAAAGGCGCCCTGAGAAAAGAGTTGTCCTTCACCCGCGATGGCTAAACCGTGGGCGTCAGGCAAAAACGCATTTAAAAAGCCTAGCCGTTGCACGCTTCCCTCGAGTGAAAATTGCCCGCTTGGTACGTCACCTCTGCGTTGAAAGCGACCATCATTTAGCACCAATATGCTCTCTAAGCGTTCGCTCGGTTGGTCGATATCGGCCACTTGCCAGCTCAACCGGGTGCCGCTGATGTTCAGCGTTGAGCCATCCATTGCTGCCTGCTGAATAGGCAGGAAAAGCTGCATATCACTGGTTAACGTGCCGACTTGTTCGCCATGTTGCCAGCGTGTGGTAAGCCCGTTTCCGGCTAAATGTACCTCTCCGCTGAGCTGTTTTGACGCCATGGTGAGCTGGCCGTGGCTGGCGGCTTTCCCGCTAAGCAACTGCAGTGGCGCGGGGTCAGGTAAAATGGCGCCTAAGTAGGTTTGTAAAACGCTGATATTAGGCAGTTGCGCGGATTGCCAGCTCAATGTCGCGGATGCTTCTTCGCGGGCCTTTTCTGGATCAGCTGGGCTCGATGCCGAGACGTTGATAGCGGCATCGTCAAGCAGCAGACGCTCCTGGTGGTGCAGCGTGGCGTTGGCAAAGTAAAGCGTTGCTTCGATAATTTCTTGTGGCGTTAGCTGGGCATCTAATGAGCCGCCACCTCGGGCAATGAAGCCACGCGTATCTGCCATCAACTCAGTTGCTTGAATACTTAGTTGGGCATCAAAAAGGCGCGATTGGCGAATGCTGGCAGAGGCCTCAATTTGCCCATGGCCGGAAAGACTGATGCCTTCCAGTTCAGAGTTCTCACGTTCAGAATCCTGTCCTTCAGAACTCTCTCCTTCAGAACCCCGTTCTCCTATACCGGGCGAAAGATATCGATCCAGCATATCCAGGCGGGTGATATCGCCTTGCAAGGCGAGTGTCGCTGAGGTGGGAAGGTCGAGTTGATCCAGTCGCTGATTAGGAATTTGGGTCGCAAGGCGTAGCTCGGTATGCTCTGCGTAAGGGTGCGTGTCGGCTAGCTCAACATCGGCCAGCTGCGTTGAAAAATGCAGTTGATCGTTCTCAACCGACAAGCGCACTTGGCCCTCGCCCGTAGCCGTGTGACGAGGCGGAGGGGTATCCGCCAGTATCCAGCGCGGCGAGTCAGTCGGCGCATGTAAACGTTGCTCATCAATCGCTAAGCGTAGCAGGGGCGCGTTCAGTATAAGCTTGCTGCCGGGCTGTAATTCTCCTGCGGTGAGCTCCAGTGCTCCAGTTAGCGCCCCGCGCCCCTCAAGGGTTAGCCAGGGCAGGGTGCCTAGGTAGGGCATAAAGACATTCCAGGCATCCGCCTGGGCATCCAACTGAAGCTGTGCTGAGAGCGCTGCTAGTAGGTTGGGGTTCAGCTCGCCGCTGGTAGCGTCGACAGGAGTTATCGAATTGAGCGTTGCATCAGCGTTAAGGTTAATATCACGCACTAAGGTCTCTTGATCACTCAAGCGAACTAAACGACCATTGGTAATGGCGAGGGAAACGTTAGGAATCGCTAGGGTGTCGCGACTTAGCGTGGTCTCCGTTACCTGCAACTGGCCGTCAGCTTCAAGCGCGATGTCACCAACGGTCAGGCGGCGAATACCCTCGGCATCGAGTGTGTCGATATGCAGTTCGCCGCGTAATAGAGCCATTAGCGAGAGCGAAAGGGTGGCGCGTTCGGCTTCAATTGAGATGGGCAGTGCTTCATCTTCACGAGCGAGATAGAGTCCCTCTACTTCCCAGCGGCCTGGGTGGCGGCTAACGCCTTGCTCCCAGCGGATGTCGATGCCCTCGAATTGTGAAATGCGCTCGGGCAGCCACTGGCTGTTAAGCAGCCAATAGCTGCCCGCCACCCAGGTAAAGAGGATAAACAGTAGGCCAACCAACGCCCTTCGCAGCAGGCGAGGTAGGCGATTTTTACGAGTGTTCGCGTCTGACATAGTGGCTTCCCTAGCAGATAACTCCTGTTGGGACGTGTTTTATGGCATTATGCGCGGCGTTGGGCAGTGACGGGTTTTCGATTTCAACGCTAGGCAGGCAACAAACGCCATGTTCAAGGATTTTTACGCGCAGCGCGGAGAGTATGTAGTGATCTCCGCAGAGCAGGCCAGTCGCTTCGCCAAAGGCGTGGCGGGTGACTACAACCCTATTCATAACCCGGATGCACGCCGTTTTTGTGTGCCCGGTGATCTACTGTTTGTACTGATACTCACAAAGTTTGGGTTGTCGCGGCAAATGGAATTTCGCTTCACCAACATGGTGGGCGCTGATACGCCGCTTAAGTTTAGCGAAGCAGACAACGGTGCACTTCACGTCTGTGATGAGAGCGGCAAATGTTACTTACAGGTGGTGCGTAGTGGTGACATTACCCACGATCCTGCGGTGGTGGAAGCCTTTGCGCGTTGCTATGTCGCGTTTTCAGGCAAAAACTTTCCGCACTATCTCAAACCGCTGATGGAAGAGCACGGGGTCATGTTTAACCCCAAACGTCCACTGGTGATCTACGATAGCATGGGGTTTTCACTCGAGCGTTTGGATGGTTTTGCACCGGGCTTGACGCTGAATCACTCTTCGCTGGAGGTTCACGGTAAACGCGCCGATGCACTGCTGGAGTTCTCTATTGAGTCCGCCGGGGAGGCCGTAGGGGTGGGTTCCAAAAAGCTCGTAGTGAGCGGCCTTTGTGACTATGACGCCGATGAAATGGCCGCTATTGTAGAAGAGTTCTATCGTCTCAAGGCCGCTTACGAGACGGCCTCGACTTGAACACTGGTACTTAGCCTCTTGCGAGGCTAAGTATGGATAAGACGCTTATTGGTCAGGCTTGTCCTGCACCGTCAAGCCAACCGTGGTAATACGGCCACCGAGTGTCGCCAGTACCGCCAGCATGATGCCATCGAGCTGAAGTGAGTCGCCTATCTCCGGTTGGCTGGAGAGTGTATTGCGCAGCAGTGCATCGAGAGTCGTCTGGCCATCCTCTCCTTCGATCAACACGCCATACGAGTGGCGTAAATCGTCTATCCTTGTACTGCCCTTGAGCTTTAGCTCCTGATCGGGCAGCTCGTCACTGACCACGCCCACCGCATCTGAAAAGACACAGTCGATAAACGGCCTCGTCTCGGGACGCAGCACCACGAACAGGTGATCGCCAGCCATTAGCTCTGTCGAGCCTCGCGGGGGAATTACGTCCTTACCCCGGGTAATCATCGCGACGACCGTCGTATCGGGTAGTGCCATTTGTGAAAGCCGCCGACCCGCTGCGCGTGGATGGTCGCTCAGGGTGTACTCCACAATATCGGCATCTACCTCTTCCAGCGCGGTAATCTCAAGGCTGGCCGCCGGTACCGCTGGCGGTTTTTCAGTCAATCCCAGCTTGCGGGCCACCACTGGCAGAGTGGTGCCCTGGATGGTTGCCGAGATCAGCACCACGAAAAACACCACATTGAAGATTAATTCTGCACCCTCCAGCCCAAACATCAGCGGAAAAATAGCCAGGATAATAGGGACGGAGCCACGTAGGCCTACCCAGGCCACTAAACTGGCTTCACGGGCATTGAAGCCGAACAGTTTCATGACCGGCAACACGGCGATTGGCCGGGCAACCAAAATCAGTACCGCAGCAATCACCAGCCCTTCCAGCCATACATCCAGCAGAGACACCGGGTTTATCAGCAGCCCCAATACCACGAACATCACGATCTGGCTTAGCCAGGCGAGCCCATCATGAAACAGGAATGTGCTGCGCTGAAAGGCGATACGGTGGTTGCCAATGAACACCCCGGTCAGGAAAATGGCCAGGAATCCGCTCCCCCCTGCGTTGGCTGAGATACCAAAGGAAAGGAAGCCACACGCGGCCACCATTACCGGGTAAAGGCCCGAGGCCACCAGATGGATGCGGTTAATGATCTTGACTGATGCCCATCCTACGCCAAGCCCTACCAGGCCCCCTACGCCCATCTGCATGACGAAAAGCTCAAGCAGCCCCATGCCTGGTTTCATGCCATTGACCAGCACTTCCAGCAACCCGACGGTAAGGAAAATAGCCATCGGGTCGTTTGAGGCGCTTTCGATCTCTAGCGTGGATTTCAGTTTTTTATTGATATGTATGCCGGCGTTTCTTAACAGCGAAAATACCGCTGCGGCATCTGTGGAGCCCACGATAGCCCCTAGCAGCAGGCCTTCCAGCAGCGGTAAGTCGAGAATGTAGGCGGCTGCCACGCCGGTGATTAGAGCCGTGATCAACACCCCGAAAGTGGCGAGCAGGGAGGCGGGTTTCCAGACTTTTCGAATCGATGAGGTAGGCGTTTGAAGCCCGCCGTCAAAGAGGATCATTGCCAGCGCCAGCGTGCCTAGGGCATGTGCCCCCGCTGGGTTGTCGAAGGCGATCCCTCCAATACCACTCTCACCGGCCAGCATGCCAATGACCAAGAACAGAACCAGGACAGGTAAGCCAAGGCGGGCAGATAATTTGCTCGATACAATGCCCACCAATATCAAAATCGCAGCAAGTAAAATGAGCTTGTCAACGGGAAACATAAACGGAGAACCCTTCTAAAAAGGTACTGATAGTTTGAATGGCAGCGTGTCTCTAAAGCGGTGCCACTAATGAATAACTGAACAACTACGTAGTTAGCTCTTTGCGAGGATAGGCGGTGCCCGACCGGGGGGAAGAAGGAGGGCACAGCCGCTGGTGTCGTTTGAAACGACACGGCCAAGAATTGCCTGGCGGGAGATAGCTGAATGCAGCGAGGCGAAAAAGCTAACGGGAGGGGGATCGTCGGCTGACCATTTGATGGCCTTCAAAAGCTCTTTATCTACCTGCCGCTTGGTGGCAGCGTTTCTTATTCGTAGCTTGGTGGGGAGTGGCGCGAAAGCGTAGTGACTCGAAAGACTTTTCAGGCTTTCATCGGTCTGTTGCAGCTCGGTGAAATGTGGCTTGTAAAACTGTTCGACGGCACCCGATAGCAAGACCAGAAAACAGCCCAGAAGCAGGATCTGGGATGCCCAGAGAGGCGCATGCCCGACGTTTTTACCATCACCATCCCTTTGCTGCATCGGGTCTTCCTTGAACAAGCCAGCTATGTATCTGTTATACCTTAGGTGGGGTTGGTTTGCATCAGCCCACCAGTGGCATGACATCCACTTCGACTTCCAGGCGGTGTTCGCCGCCCCCGTTCATGACGCCTTTTAGCGGGGCTACGTCGGCGTAATCTCGCCCCCAGGCCAGTACAGGGTGCTGTTCACTGGCCACGGTGCCATTGGTGGGGTCTAGGGCCAGCCACCCCCATTCGGGAATCCAGGTCGCCAACCATGCATGGGAAGCATCTGCGCCGATCAGGCGTGGCTGCCCGGGCGGGGGCTGGGTTTCCAAATAGCCACTGACATAGCGCGCAGCAAGACCTACCGAACGCAATGCACCAATCGCGAGATGAGCAAAATCCTGGCAGACACCCCGCCGGTTGGCGAGTACTTCGCTTAGCGGCGTTGCGAGTGTGGTAAAGCTGGGGTCGTACTCGAAGGTTTGATGAATCAGTTCATTGAGCGCGAGAGTCGCCTCGACTATTGGCCTGCCTGGGGTAAAGCAGCTGTGGGCAAAGGTGGCCAGCTCATCATTACGGCGAATAAACGGTGAGTCGAGGCGGTAAAGTTGAATGTCAAAACTGTTGTTCTGGCTAAGCTGCTGAGCGACTTGTTCCCACGTCGTTGAGGTGGTGGGTAGCGCTGCTAAGGGGTGTGTACTCAACTGCGTTACCACCGTGACATCCAAGGTTTGATGAACTTCCTCCATGGCGAAATAGAGCACTCGATTGCCGAATACATCGCGGCGCTCCATCTGTACCTGCGGCGTGGGGCTGATCTGCAGTTCCGAGGCACCACAGTGCTGATGCGGCGTTTTACGTGGTAGTACCCGAGCTTCACTATGGCACAGCGTCACGGGGGCGCTGTAGTGGTAGCGGGTGGTATGGCGCAGCGTGTAGTTCATGCATCAGGCTCCATGCTGACTAACTGGCGTGGCCGCTCCACGTGGCTGAAATGACTCTGACTGATGGCTTCAGAAAGCGCGCTTAAGGGTTCAATTAAAGCATCCAGCAGTTGCTCTAAGGCATCCTGTGCCTCCGGTGTATCGGCTAGATGACTTAAGCGATCAATGTCGGCCAGGTGCAGTGCCGCATTGGCCTGAATTAATAGCCGCCGTTCGGCGTTACGGTAGGGCGATGAGCTGCCCGGCAGGCGATCCATCTGTCGTTCAATGCGCTTGAGCATATAGCCCACCGAGCGAGGATTGGTTTCATCGAACAGCAGTAGATCGAGAATCGCCGCAGGGTGAAGCTCACTGCGGTAGCGGCGGCGATAGGCGGTAAAGTTATCGGTGGTGGCGAGCACGACTTCCCACAACGCCAGCCCCGGCGAGTGCGGCGCATTGAGGGTGAGATTGAGCAGCGAGAGCAGTCCCAGTACGCGATCCAGGAAGCGACCAATATCCATAAACCGCCAGCCGTAGTGATGGGGCATGGTTTCGTTACACAGCCCGAAGAAGGCGGCTAGCTGAGCAGACAGCCCCTCGCAAGCGCGCCGTGCCGCGCTGGCCCCCAAGCTTGGGTTGAAGGTGGCCATGCGCTGACGCAGCTGGTGCACCACCCGCCAGGAGTCATCGCCTAAGTGGTCACGCACGCTGCGTGCGTTGCGCATTAGTTGGGCAAACAGTGGCTGTAAGGCCTGGGGATCCACGTCATCAAACTGCGCCAGTAACGCGGCGCGCTTTAGATCAAAACCAATCAAAGGTGCCTGTAGTCGCTGTTGGTCCTCTTCGTTTAGCGTGGTGATATCCAGTGCCAGCAGAAGTTCATCGAGCAGCTGATCGGCGATCTCATCCTGGTCGTACTCCATTAGCCTCATTAGCGCTTCACGCAGCAGTCGCGCGCGGGTGTCTAAGCGCTCGCCGTAGCGGCCTAACCAAAACAGGCTTTCGGCTACTCGGCTGGGTAGGTCGGTGCCGTCACGGGTGGCCACCACCGGGCCGCGGGCCTGGCGGAGCTGGCTGACATGGGGCTGAGGAGAGGCTGCCGTAACCCAGACATCTTTAACGATGGTGCTGCTTAGTGATGGCAAGCCAGGTTCGCCAACCCAAGCTAAACCACCGGGCATTACTTGGTACTCGCCAGCCGCACTATTTTTAGCAGCAGTGCTGCTTTTGGCAGTGGCATTGGGGGTGCGTGTTACAAAGCAGCGTAGGTTGAGCGTGGTGGGCTCCAGGCGCTGTAGGTGGCTATCAAAAACCGGCGCGGTGGCTGGCTGCGTCGTGGCATTGACGTTGGGCAGCAGCAGGGTCTCACCCAGAAGATGCTCGCACAGCATCGGTAAGTAGTCCGCTAACACCGGGGCTTCCAAAATGCCTACCCCCAAGGCGTTAGATAGCGCCACGCCGCCTGAGCGCATGGCCTGGAGTAGCCCGGGTACGCCCAGCTGCGAATCGCCGCGCAGTTCCAGCGGGTCGCAGTAAGCGTCGTCGCAGTGGCGCAGTATCACATCGACTGGCTGTAGACCGCCCAGGGTGCGCAGCCATACTTGGGTATCGCGTACGACTAAATCCTGGCCTTCTACCAGTGCAATATTGAGGTAATTGGCTAAATAGGCGTGCTCAAAATAGCGTGGGCTCCCCGGCCCCGGCGTTAATAAGATAAGCGTGGGGTTATCGCGATGCTGATAGGCCATGGCGATCAGCGTGCGGTGGTGTAGGTCAAGAAACCCCGCTAGCCGCTTTAAGGGCGCATTGCGATACATATCCGGCAGGGCGCGGGCCATCAGTATACGGTTTTCGAGCGCAAGCCCAGTACCGGATGGCGCCTGTAGGCGGTCTGCCAACACCCGCCACTGGCCCTGAGTATCCTGAATCACATCCACACCGTGGAAAATAATCGGCGCGCGGTCATTGGGCAGCGACTGGTGGCAGGGCAGTAATAAATGCGCTGAGGCAAGCAGCTCTTGGGTGGGGAGTAGTCCAGCCTCAAAGAGCGTTTTGGGCCCATAGATATCGTCGTAGAGGGCGCTCAGCAGACGACTGCGCTGGATTAGCCCCGCTTCTAATGCTTGCCACTGTGGTTCATCAATCACCCAGGGTAGCGGGTCGAGCCGCCACGAACGCCCCTGGGTTTCATCATGCATATTGAAAATTACGCCGTTTTCAGCCAGTAGGCGCTGAATCTCGTCATGCTGCTGGTGACGACCCGTCGGGCCCAGGCCCTCCAATGAGCCGAGTAAGCTCTGCCAGCCAGGGCGTAACTGCCCCTGGCCATCGAGCATGGCGTCGAACGTGCCGGGCTGTCCCTTGCCTAGCTGGTGTAAGTAATCCTCAACGAGCCCGTTAGCCACGGGCGCGAGAAGTGAGGGAGAGACAGGGGCCGTCATTATCCTTGTAATCCTAAGCAGTAGGAGGCGGATTATCCTGCACTAGTCGCTAAGAGAAAAGCATTAGCTAGGCGTCCAGCGCAGGTCGAGGGTCTGCGGCAGTTCCAGGCTGGGGGTTTCCAGCTTGGGAACCTGATGGCCATGACTATGGCCGCTGTCACTAAAACGCCCCAGTCTTCGCGCTTCGGCTTCAAACGCATTGACCGGGAAGGTATCGAAATTACGCCCTGTGGGGTGCACTACGTAGTAAGTACAGCCCGCGACTGAGCGCTGGTTCCAGGTGTCGATCACATCAAACACCAGCGGCGCGTGAATGGGGATCTGCGGATGAAGCGCCGAGGGCGGCTGCCAAGCGCGGTAACGCACCCCGGCCACCGCTTCGCCGTTTCTGCCGGTAGCTGAAAGGGGCACCCGGCGGCCGTTGCAGGTCACCACATAGCGGTCACCGCTCATGCCACTCACCTTGACTTCCAGGCGCTCCACTGAGGAATCCACGTAGCGGGCAGTGCCGCCAGCTGAGGCCTCTTCGCCCAATACATGCCAGGGTTCGATGGCTTGGCGCAGCTCAATATCCAGCATGGGGGTGTGCAAGCGTCCGTGCAGCGGGAAGCGAAACTCCAGGAAGGGGGCGAACCACTCTAGATCAAAATCGAAGCCGTGGTGGCGCAAGTCACCCAGCACGTCGTCAAGGTCGCTCCAGAGGTAGTGGGGAAGCATCCAGCGATCCTGCAAGGCGCTGCCCCAGCGCACCGGTTTGGCTCGGTAGGGCGTTTTCCAGCAGCGGGCTACCAGTGCGCGGATCAGCAGCATCTGCATCAGCCCCATGCGGGCATGGGGTGGCATCTCAAAGCCGCGTAGTTCCAGTAAGCCGAGGCGACCGCTGTCGCTATCCGGCGAGTAGAGTTTGTCGATACAGAATTCGGCGCGGTGAGTATTGCCGGTTAAGTCGGTGAGCAGGTGGCGCAATAAGCGATCGACCAGCCAGGGCTGCACCACTTCGCCTTCGGGCATTTGCTGTAGGGCGATCTCCAGCTCATAGAGGGCTTCATGGCGAGCTTCATCCACCCGCGGCGCCTGGCTGGTGGGGCCAATAAACAGACCCGAAAACAGGTAAGAGAGACTCGGGTGGTGCTGCCAGTAGGTGACTAAACTGGCGAGCAGATCCGGACGACGCAAAAACGGTGAATCGTCAGGCGTCAACCCGCCCAGGGTGACATGGTTGCCACCGCCGGTACCGGTGTGGCGGCCATCGAGCATAAACTTTTCAGTGCCCAGGCGGGTTTCACGGGCTTCCGCATACAGCCGTTCGGTTTGTGCCACCAGGGTTTGCCAACTGGCCGCAGGCATAATATTCACTTCGATCACGCCTGGGTCGGGGGTGATCATAAAATTTTCCAGACGCGGATCCCGAGGGGGCGAGTAGCCCTCTATCATGACCGGGCAAGCGAGTTCCTTGGCGCACTCCTCAACGGTGCTAAGTAGATCCAGGTAGTGCTCTAAGCCGGTCAGCGGGGGCAGGAAAATATTTAGGCGACCATCCCGTGGCTCCACACATAGGCTGGTGTGAATAACATTACTTTCCCTATCGCTGTTTGCCGGGGGCTGCTGTTGAACGGATTCGCCCTCGGGGTGTGATGGGCTCGGGTGGCTTGAGCGCCCCAAGCGTTCGGCATCACTGATATGCAGCTGTTCGGCGTTGCGGCGGGCAACTTCACCGTGAATATCACCCAGTTCAGGCCGAGGAGCGAACAGCGATTCAGGCTGCGGCTGCTCCTCTGGGTCAGCCCAGGGAAGCGTTGAAAGGGGTAAGCGTAGGCCCATGGGCGAATCGCCGGGCACCAGAAATAAGTGGTCGCGCTTGAGCGGCCAGCGGCCGCTCTCCCAGCGGTGGGCTTGGCTGATCGAGTGGCGCAGCGGCAGGGCGTAGCCCACGACTTCGTCTAACCCCTGCTCCAATAAGCGAGCTAAACGGTGGCGTTCGGCGTCATCTTTTAGATTGGCTTCGCGTGGGTCGACATTGACCGGCAGCGATTGCTCTTTCCAGAGGTAGTAGTAGGCATCTTCATACGCCGGAATCCAGTAGCGCTCAGCCACGCCCAGGCGTTCGCTAAGTGCTTTGGTAAAGCGTTGGGCAGTGGTGTCATCCACGGCTACCTTGGGGGCGCCTTCCATACAAGCTAGCCATTTTGGATCTCGCCATAGCGGCACGCCATCTTTCCGCCAATAGCAGGCCAGCGCCCAGCGCGGTAACGGTTCACCGGGGTACCATTTGCCCTGCTGTTGCTGAATAGCGCTGCCGGGCGCATAGGCGGCTTGCAGCCGGGTTAGCAGTGCCTCGGCGCGCTCGCGCTTGTGCTCACCTAACGCTTCGGTATTCCACTGTGGGCTCTCCATATCGTCGACGGATACAAACGTGGGTTCGCCCCCCATAGTAAGGCGAACGTCCTGCTGTAAGAGTTCAGCGTCCACTTGGTCGCCCAGCGTGCAGATACGGTGCCACTGTTCATCGCTATAGGGCTTGGTGACCCGTGGGTCTTCATGGATGCGCTCGACCTCCATGGTCACATCAAAGGTGACTTCACACTTATCCGAAAATCCGGTGATGGCCGCGGCGCTACCCGTCGTCGGAGTGGCGGCGAGGGGAATGTGTCCTTCGCCAGCGAATAGACCTGAGGTGGGGTCAAGGCCTACCCAGCCGGCGCCGGGCAGGAAGACTTCGGTCCAGGCGTGCAGGTCGGTGAAGTCCACCTCGCTGCCGCTCGGGCCGTCCAGCGCTTTAACATCTGACTTGAGCTGAATGAGATAGCCGGACACAAAACGAGCGGCGAGGCCCAGATGGCGGAAAATTTGCACCAGCAGCCAGGCACTGTCGCGGCAGGAGCCGCTGGCGAGTGTCAGCGTCTCTTCGCAGCTCTGGACACCGGGCTCCAGGCGCACTAGGTAACCGATGTCATTCTGCAGACGTTGATTAAGCGCGACCAGAAAATCGACGGTGGTAGTCGGTTCACGGGGAACGGCTTTGAGCCACTCCATCAGCCGTGGCCCTGATTCGGTTATTTCAAGATAGGGGCTTAGTTCTTGGCGCAGCGCTTCTGGGTAAGCAAAGGGAATCGTTTGCGCAATGTCGTCCAAGAAGAAATCGAACGGGTTAATCACCGTCATCGGGACGATTAGCTCGACGGCAATGGTTAACTCTTGGCGCGGTTCAGGGAACACCACGCGAGCATTGAAGTTGCCGAACGGATCCTGTTGCCAGTTTAAAAAGTGGTCATTGCCGGAGAGTTTGAGCGAGTACGCTTCGATATGAGTACGGCAGTGGGGCGCTGGGCGCAGTCGAATAACATGGGGCGAAAGACGCACCGGGCGGTCAAAGTGGTAAGTCGTACGATGATACAAGGCAACGCGAATGGTCATGAGCCACCCTCAAAAGAACCGTTATTAACCGGCTGGTCGGTTGGGTTAAGGAATAACCGAACGTTTCGCAAGTATCGTTCCACTTTTACTTTTTTGCAGCCGCTATCTTAACTAAGACGTTTAACTAAAGTGGAAATCGCGTTATGCACCAACTTGATGCCTCTTGCGCGCACCAAGATAGGGCGTAAAGGCGTTTTAATTTCCTCGTGCTCTCTGTCAAGTAGCGTTTAAGTAAGTGAACGTTGAAATATCGCAAAAGATGGTACGCATTTTGCTCTCAATTGTTTGATTGTTTTGCACGCGGCAGGCCTACACTGAGCATTGAGGAAGTTGCCGCTTCCACCCCAGCGCCAGGAGAGCGCCCATGAGCCAAGTGAATTGGAATAACTATGCGTGTCGTGATTACTACGATGAGCTGATGGCCGCTCCCGGTCAGCCACGCGAGTCAGCGGGTGAATTGTGCAACATGTTGGCAAGGTTTAGCGCCGAGGAGTTAGCGGAGCGAAAAACCGCGGCGGAGATCGCTATTCGTACCATGGGGATTACCTTCACCGTCTACTCTGAAGGCGCGATGATTGACCGTGCCTGGCCCTTTGATATTGTGCCGCGAATCATTCCCGCCAGTGAGTGGCGTAAAACCGAGGCAGGCCTTAAGCAGCGCGTGCAGGCGCTGAATCTATTTATCGATGACCTTTACCATGATCAAAAAGTCATTAAGGACAAAGTACTGCCCGCCGAGGTGCTGGCACAATCGGTTAATTTCCGCCCCCAGTGTGTTGGCATTAACCCCCCTCACGGCGTATGGGCTCATGTATGTGGCTCTGACCTGGTGCGCGATGGCGACGGGACGCTCTACGTGCTGGAGGATAACTTACGCATTCCTTCCGGTGTCTCCTACATGCTGGAAAACCGCAATGTCACCAAGCGGGTACTGCCGGAGTTGTTCGCCTCAGGCAAGATTTTGCCCGTTGATGACTATGTGGCTCAGCTTTACGACATGCTGGCGGAGATGTCGCCAAGGCCAGGTGATGACCCCCAGGTAGTGGTACTGACTCCCGGGATCTACAACTCTGCCTATTTTGAGCACGCCTATCTTGCCCAGCAAATGGGCGTCGAGCTGGTGCAGGGAAGTGATCTACTCGTTGATGACGATGATGTGGTGTACATGCGCACCGTGGAAGGGCTACGCCGGGTCGATGTTATTTACCGCCGTGTAGACGATGAGTTTCTCGACCCGGAAGCATTTAACCCGGAATCCATGCTGGGGGTGGCGGGCCTAATGCGCGCCTGGCGGGCGGGGAAAGTAGCACTTGCCAATGCGCCGGGGGCTGGCGTGGCGGACGATAAGGTCGTTTACGCCTTTGTTCCCGCGTTGATTCGCTACTACCTCGATCAAGAGCCGCTGATCCCTAACGTGCCCAGCTACTTGTGTATGTTCGAGGACGACCGCCGCTATGTCCTCGACCACCTGGATGAATTGGTAGTGAAACCGGCCAATGAGTCGGGGGGCTACGGTATGCTCATTGGCCCACGCTCAACCAAAGAGACCCGCGAAGAGTTTGCCCGTTTGATTAAGGCGAACCCGCGCAACTATATGGCTCAGCCTACCCTGGCACTGTCGACCACGCCTACGCTGGCGAATGGGTTACCGCAGCCGCGCCATGTGGATTTACGCCCCTTCATTCTTTCGGGGCCAGAAATCCATGTCACCACCGGTGGTCTGACCCGCGTGGCATTGATAGAAGGTTCGTTGGTGGTGAACTCTTCTCAAGGTGGCGGTAGTAAAGACACCTGGATTGTAGAAACCGACGACAAGGCGGCAGCGGCCGCGGTGAAAGGAGCCTAACGCCATGCTGTCACGCGTTGCAGAGAACCTCTACTGGATGGCGCGCTATATTGAACGTGCGGAAGACACTGCCCGTTTGCTGAGTGTCAATAGCCACCTTATGCTCGATTTGCCGGGGCGCCTGCCGTTAGGTTGGGCACCGCTTATCGAAATGACCGGCAGTCTGGAAGCCTTTACCGCACGCCATAAAGACTTTGATGAACGCAATGTGGTGCACTTTTTATGCGCTGATACTGACAATGATATTTCGATTATCTCTGCGCTTGCCAGTGCCCGTGAGAACCTCAGAACCACTCGGGATGTGGTGCCCCGGGAGATTTGGGAAGAGGTTAACCAGCTCTATCTGAGCGTGGCCGATCATGCCGAAAACGGTGTTAGTCCACGCCGTCGCGATAGCTTTCTCAAAAGCGTCATCCGTAGCTGCCAGGCGTTGACGGGCCTGATTGAAGGCACGTTAAGCCATGGCCCTGCGCGTACCTTTATTGAGCTGGGGCGTCAGTTAGAGCGGGCCGATATGACTACTCGCATCGTGGATGTGCGCTCTGCCAGCCTGCTGCCGCAAAACCCTGAAGAGCTGCTGCCGTTTGAAAACCTGCAGTGGATGAGCGTACTCAAATCGCTCACCGCCTACCAAATGTACCGTCAGCAGGTACGCTTACGCGTTCGGGGCCCGGATGTGCTGCGCTTTTTGCTGCAAGATCCTAATCTGCCACGCTCCATTGCCTGCAGCTTGGAGACGCTGGGCCATGAGCTGACGCTACTGCCAAGACAGGATCGACCGGCAGCGACCGTTTCACTGGTGCGCGCCGATGTGGTGGATGCCGATATTCAAGCGCTGGCCCACTCACCCAGCAAGCTGCACCTGTTTATCGACGAACTGCAGATCGGCTTTGCCGCTATCCACGATACGCTTAGCGCAACCTACTTTGTGAATGACGACAGCGTGCCCCGCGTCACCCAAACCCAGAGTCAGAGCCAGAGTCAAAGCCACGCAGGGGATAACGATAACGACTAACCAGTGGGGGAGCCGCGCTCTAGCGGGCTGGCGGCCTGCACGGTTCGATGCAGGTACGCCAGCTTCTCGCGCACCGCTGGGGCAAGCACTCCTGGGGCCAAATCGAGCAGGCCCATATCCCGGTTGAGCTCATTCACTGCCATCCCTACCTGATGAAAGGCAATCAGCATGCTCTCCAGACTGCCGTCGTACTCAACGGGGGTAATACCCATGTGCAGTGCGGTATTCAGCACGGCGACCATATCCAAGTAGTAGGCAAATGTTTCAGCAAAATCTTCCCAGGGGTGCATGGTGGCGTAAGCAGAGATGAAGTGATTAGGCCAGTCGCTGGGCGCCCCCTGCTGGTAGTAGCGCTCTAACGCTTCAGCATAGGTTGGCCGGTGGTGATTGCCAAATACCGCACGGCAATTCTCTTCATCGCGATCCTTAACCAATACATCCCAATAGTAGTGGCCGATTTCATGGCGGAAATGACCAATTAATGTGCGATGGGATTCGTTCATGTCGACCCGCAAGCGCTCGCGTTCAACGTCGTCGGCTTCTTTGATGTTGATGGTGATATGCCCTGCTGCATGGCCGGTATACACCTTCTCTGTCTTGGCGGTGGAACGCCATAAGCCCTGGTCGGGGAGGGCATCAGCCATAAATGAGAAGCTTAACGGCACAGCAATGTCGTCGTCTTTGGTACCGTGGGGAAGTTTAAGTAGGTCCAGAGTATGAAAAAGGCGCCGTTTAGCAGCCTCTAGTGCCGCCCAACGCTCACGGTGGCCTGCAATATTGAGGTCGGGTATTACTTCGTTGTAACGACAGCAGTCGCAGAGCGTGTCCGCTTGGCCGTGCTCCATCACCACCAGCCGATTACATACGTTTTCAACAGCGTAGTTGTGGCACTTCATTAGCGCTGTATCGCAACCCGGGTGGGTACAGCGATAGCCGCCGTTATCCAAGGGCTCAATGGCCACGATATTGCTACAAGCAGGGCACCAGCCTACTTCTGACTGACAGGCAAGGCAGTGGGTGTTTTCGTAGAACAGCGTATTGCCACAGCGGCAGTGAAAGGTCTGCATAGATAATTCCCTGTGTTTAAACACGCGCTTTCGCCGTGGGCGATCCGCAAGCCTGCGGCACACTGATTAGCCGAAGCATAGCCAGCGCGGTGCCACAATGAAAAGGCTAATTGACGTTCTGGCGTAGATTTTGTTTACTCATGAGATACTTGGTTGACGTTAACGTCAACTTGCTGCTATACCCTGTGTACTTGTCTTACCGCGATGCGTTTTAAAAACAGCTTTTTTTAATACTCGCAACCATAACAACCACAACCATAAATAGGAGCAACGCTATGTCCGTTCGCGAAATTCCCATGTATATCGATGGCCAGCCCGTCCAGTCACAGAGCCAGGAGTGGCGCGACGTGGTCAACCCTGCGACGCAAGAAGTAGTGGCTCGAGTGCCGTTCTGTACCGCTGACGAAGTAGAACGCGCTATCAGTAGTGCCAAAGAAGCGTTCAAGGAGTGGCGTAAAGTGCCGCTGGGGAAGCGCATGCGCATTATGCTCAAGCTGCAAGCGCTGATTCGCGACAATACCGCTGAACTCGCGGCACTGATTACTGAAGAGCACGGTAAAACCCTGCCCGATGCGGAAGGCGAAGTGGGTCGTGGTCTGGAAGTGGTAGAGCACGCTTGTTCGATTACTTCGTTGCAGTTGGGTGAATTAGCCGAAAACGCTGCCAACGAGGTAGACGTTTACACCATGCACCAACCGCTGGGGGTGGGGGCTGGGATTACCGCCTTTAACTTCCCGATTATGTTGCCCTGCTTTATGTTCCCGCTGGCGATTGCCACCGGAAATACCTTTGTGCTTAAGCCCTCCGAACAGGATCCCAGCTCCACCATGCGCTTAGTGGAGCTAGCCCATGAAGCGGGTATCCCTGCGGGCGTGCTCAACGTAGTGCACGGTGGCCCGGACGTGGCCAATCAAATTGCCGATCATCAGGATATCAAAGCGCTCTCGTTCATCGGCTCTACCCATGTGGGGTCGCTGCTGTATAACCGTGCAGCAGCGGCGGGCAAGCGCATGCAGGCGATGATGGGCGCCAAGAATCACTGTGTGGTTATGCCCGATGCTAACCGTAGTCAAGCGATCAACAACCTGCTGGGCTCAGCTTTTGGCGCTGCGGGCCAACGCTGCATGGCGAACTCGGTAGTGGTGCTTGTCGGCGAGGCACGCGAGTGGCTAAGCGATATAGTAGATGCGGCGCGAGCAATGAAAGTAGGCCCAGGCACTCAGCTTGATGCGGACTTGGGCCCGCTGGTGTCACCTGCTGCCCGTGATCGTGTACTACGTTTAATCGATGCAGGGGAGAAAGAGGGCGCCAAACTGATGGTTGATGGTCGCAAGGTTCAGGTAGAGGGTTACCCCAACGGTAACTTCGTGGGGCCGACCCTGTTTGCCGATGTAACCGCCGATATGACCATTTATCGCGAAGAGATTTTTGGCCCCGTGCTGTGTGTGGTCAGTGTTGAAACCCTGGATGAGGCGATTGCCTTTATCAATGCCAATCCCAACGGCAACGGTACCTCCATCTTTACTAACTCAGGCTGGGTAGCGCGCCGGTTTGAAACCGATATCGATGTTGGACAAATTGGTATTAACGTGCCAATCCCCGTACCGGTCGCTTACTTTAGTTTCACCGGGTCAAGGGCTTCAAAGCTGGGCGATTTAGGGCCCAATGGTAAGCAGGCGATTGCATTCTGGACACAAACAAAAACCGTAACGGCACGTTGGTTTGAACCCGAGAATGTTTCCAGTGGTATCAATAGCACGATTTCACTGGGTTAAAAAAGTGGCGCTAACTGGCTCCGCTTAAGCGGGGCCAGTTGCTAACGAGGTCGGTTAACCGCTTGGCAGATCAAGCCAGGTGGCTGGCTTAAAAGTTGTCAAACAGCGGAAGGCTCTCTTCAAGCAGCTGTTCAATGGGGCCGAGCTGGCTTTCATGCAATACTAACAGCGACTCCTTACCCATAAAGTGTTCAGCGGGGGGGACGAGCAGAGCAAACTCACCCTCTTCAAGGTGAAACTCATGTATTTCGCGCATTCCCAGCGGAGTTACACACTGCGTGCAGCGGTAGGTGTCATCTTCGCCATAAATCAGCCGATGGTACATTTTAAACAGCGTATATAGTGCCAAACCACCCTCAAAGGCTGGCCAGCGCGCAGGGGTCTCGCGAATATCGTTGGTAAGGTCTTGCCCTTCGGCTTCGGCGTCTGCAATTGCATTGGCAAGCGGGGCGGCAAGAATGGCGCTGTTGTCGGCAGGTAACGGCGTGTTGTGCTTAGAAGCGTGTTCAAAATCTTGTACAGCGCGCTTAAAGTCAGGAACGCCATCAAGAGTATAGTCGACATGCTGGAGGTCTTCGGGCTCACAGCCGCCATTTTCCCAGCCATGAATGACGCGAAGTGTCATTTGACCCCGTGTCATTGGGCGGGCAAGCAGCATATGTAGCATTATACGAATGTGCAGCTGACGCTCATCGGTATCATTTTCAAATGCTCGGTAAGGGTCAGTAAACAGCTCGTTTAGACGACCGGGGGTATGTTCCTTGGCTTCGTTATGGCTCATGACAGTGTCCCTTTGAACGAACTGTTTATTAAGAGTAGCGCATGTTTTTTTGTCACAGAACGAATCTTCAGTATGGCGAGTAGGGCGGCTGAATAAAAGCCTCTTAATTCAGCTTTTTGTTACACAACCGCTAAGCCGTTTTTATGAGATGGCTAAACTTAACAAGAAAGAGGTGAGCATGTCTTCATCATTAAGTCGTTTTAACGTGCCTGAAACATTGGATGACCTGCCTGACGATATTCGCAGTACCATTTTGACCGTTCAGGGTAAAGCGGGTTTTGTGCCCAATGTCTTTCTGATGTTGGCCCATCGCCCTGCTGAATTTCGTGCTTTTTTTGCCTATCACGATGCGTTGATGGAGCGCGAATCAGATACCCTCACCAAAGCCGAAAAAGAGATGATTGTAGTGGCTACCAGCGCACGTAATCGCTGCCTATATTGTGTGGTTGCTCACGGGGCACTGGTGCGCATTTACAGTAAAGACCCGCTACTCGCTGACCAAGTGGCGATCAACCATCGGGTGGCGCCGATTAGCGAGCGCCACCGGGTGATGCTCGATTTCGCCATGCACTGTGCCATCGATGTGGGTGAAATGACTGATGAATGGCTTGCCCGCCTGCTGGAAGTAGGCTTTAGCCAAGAGGATTGCTGGGATATAGGCGCGATCGCGGCGTTTTTTGGCTTGTCGAATCGGTTGGTTACCCTGGCAGGTACGCCACCCAATGAGGAGTTCTACCTGATGGGGCGAGTGCCTCGCTAAGAGGCGACCAGCGCACCTTAACTTTACTAAGCTATGATTTTGATTGAGAATAGTTCTTGAGACAGCGCTTCGAAAAGTACCCAAAAACGTACTTAGAAAAAGCGCTTAGCAAAACACCTACATTCACTGTCGCCAGGGGAGCCCTGCATAAAAGGGCTGAGATGCGGCTACGCAGACCCTGGAACCTGATCCGGTTCGTACCGGCGGAGGAAGTGCGACATGCTTTACCTAACGTTAGCCGTGCTTGGTGCGGCGCTGTGCTGCTTTGCTTACTTAGGCCTCCGGGCTCGCTGGGTGAATGGCCCACTTGATGACTATGTCACCGCCCGTAACTCGCAAACGGCATCTACCCTGGGGCTCTCCTTCCTTGCCTCCGGCATGGGCGCATGGATTCTCTTTGCTCCTCCTGAAATCGGCGCCTTTGTTGGCCCGCTGGCCCTGGCAGGCTATGCATTAGGCTCTGCGCTGCCGTTTATCGTCTTGGGGCTGTATGGGCCGAAGATTCGCCGGGCGCTGCCCGAGGGGCGCAGCATCGCCGAGTTTGCCGAAGCGTGCTATGGCCCTGGTGTAAGGCGCTGGGTAACGCTGGTATCAATCGCCTATATGGCGTGCTTTTTAGCTGCCGAGCTAACCGCTATTGGCGCCATTACCGCGCTGCTTTCCGATGTGCCCCCCGCACTGGTGATTATTGGCGTGGCGCTTACCACGCTCATCTATACTGCGGCAGGTGGTCTACGGGCCAGCCTTGCCACTGACCGTTGGCAGGCGTGGTTGTTACTGGTACTGCTGTGTGTGGTCGGTGGCATGGCCCTATGGCGGCTTCCCACTATTCCCAACGAGGCTGCGCTTCCTGCCATTCCCATCACCAGTGCGCTCAGCGTAGCGTTAACGCTAGTGATCGCGGTTACCGCGGCCAATCTCTTCCATCAAGGCTATTGGCAGCGCGTGTGGGCCGCTCAAGACGATCAAAGCCTGGGGCGCGGGGCATGGTTAGGTGGCGCAATGACGGTAGTCGTCGTCATGGTGATTGGTGGTCTGGGTGTATTGGCCGCGATGAGTGGTGTGCCATTAGGCGAGCCGCCGATGCCATTTTTTGCCCTGTTAAGTGATGCTCCTGTTTGGCTGACGCTACCCGCCTTGGTATTAGCGGTGACCTTGGTGGCCTCCAGCGTTGATACGCTGCAAAATGGTATTGCCTCGTTGGTGGTCGCGCGCAGCGAGCAGCAGGGCGTATCACTGGTGGCTGCCCGCTGGGTGACAGTGGTAGTAATGGTACCGGTGGTATTAATTGCCTTGCAGGGGTTGTCAGTACTGCGTCTGTTTTTGATTGCCGACCTGCTGTGTGCTGCCATTGTGGTACCTGTGCTGTTGGGCCTGTGGCAACGAATGACGCCACTGGCCGCCATTGTAGGTGGCATCGCGGGGCTGCTGGGTGCCATTCTCCCAGGGTGGTTAAGCCAAGGAAGCTTGGTCGCCGGGATGGTGGCCGCCAGTTTTCCGGGCAGTGTCCCTACCTTGGGGCCATTCGTCGGGGCGTTAATCGCCTCAACGCTGGTGAGTGTGCTGTTAGCCTACTTAACGCTAGCTATTCGCAAGGACATCCATGATTCGAACTCTTCTGACTACCCCTGAAGGTGAGACCCACGAGGGGGATGAAAGCCTGTTGGCTGTCTGGCAGGCGACGCCTGGCAGCCATATCTGGATCGATATGCAGGGCGAGTCCCAACAAAGCGAGCGGGCGATTTTAGAGGCGTTTGAGTTTCACCCCATGGCGATTCAAGATGCCCACAAAGAGCGCCATCCGCCAAAAATTGAAGAGTTTGATAATCACACCTTGATTATTTATCGTGGCATCTCCTCCTTTGATGCCGAACTAAACTATCTGCCTCAACAGGTCTGTTTCTTTGTGGGGGAGCGATTTCTGGTCACCCTCCATCCCGGCCAAGCGCTCTCCATAGAACGGCTATTCAACGAGCACGGTAAAGCCTTGCTGGCCCATTCGCCGGAACATGTCGCGCTGCGGGTGATGTATATTTCTGCGGGCTTTTATATCGATAGCCTGCTTGAGTTCGAAACGGCGTTAAGCGATCTGGAAGACGAGCTGCTGGAAAATGGTAATGATGTGCTAATGCGCAAGATCATCACTTACCGTTCCCGGCTGGTTAAAATGCGCCGCATCTTTAGCTACCACCAGGGGATTACCCAAGAACTCACCGCTTATGACTATGAGCATTTACCGCGGGAAGAGAGCGAAACCCTGCACGCCATCAACGATGTAGCGGATCGCTTCGAACGCCTCTACACATTGACCCAAATGTACTACGACATTTGCGGTGACCTAATCGATGGCTATATCTCTATTTCCTCCCACCAGCTAAATATCACCATGCGGGTGCTCACGGTGATTACCGCGATTTTTGTGCCGCTCACGTTTATTGCCGGGATTTACGGTATGAACTTCGAAAATATGCCCGAGCTGCGTTATCAGTATGGCTACTTTTTTGTCTGGGGAGCCATGTTGGGTATTGCGGGTGTCATGATTTGGCTATTTAAGCGCAAGCATTGGTTTTAAGGACAGGTTTTAAGGACGGGGTTTAGTCTCCCCATAGAACGACTCCAGGAAACAAAAAGTTGACCCATGCATAGGTGGTCGGTGGCTGAGTGTGGCATCCTCTCCAGCGACCAAGACTATAAGGCATAAAGCCGTCGACTAGCGTTTTCACTGGGAGTTGTTCCATGACGATTATGATTATCGGGCTGCTGATTTTTTTAGGCAGCCACTCTGTACGTATCTTTGCTGAAAACTGGCGTCAGCAGCAGATTGCGAAACATGGCGAAACCACTTGGAAAGTCGCCTATTCGGCGGTATCCATCGTTGGCCTGGCCATTGCTATATACGGTTTTGGCCAGATGCGCCTTGATCCCATCTATATCTGGTACCCGCCAATGGGAATGCGCCATGCGGTGGCGCTGCTGATGGTGCCGGCCTTTATTATGCTGGTGGCGGCATACATTCCGCATAACGCGATTAAGGCCAAACTTGGCCATCCGATGATGCTGGCGGTGAAAGTCTGGGCTTTTGCTCACCTGCTGGCCAACGGTCGCTTGGGTGATATTATCTTTTTTGCTGCCTTTCTTATCTGGGCTATCCTGGCGTTCAAAGCCGCCAAAAAACGTGGCCGTCTTGCACCGCCCGCGCCCGTCAGCACCCATAAAATGGCCACCATTGTTACCGTACTCGTCGGCTTGGTAGCGTATGTGGTGTTTGCCTTTTACTTGCACACAGTACTGATTGGCGTCCCTGTTTTTAGCTAATCTATTTTTAGCAGTTTGACGTTAGCCCAACCTAGGAGTCACTCCATGGCCGAGACAACACACACGGTGCCCACCACAATGGCTGCTATGCTTTTGATCGGACATGGCGGTATCGAAAAGCTGGAATACCATCAGGATGTCGCCACGCCGCAGCCCAAGGCGGGCGAAGTGCTGGTGCAGGTGACCGCCACGGCGAAGAACAACACTGATCGCAAAGCGCGTGAAGGGCTGTACCCTACCAAGGACAAAGGCGATGTCACGTCCTTTGCCATGGGAGGTACGCCAACCTTAACTTTCCCGCGTATTCAAGGCGCCGACGTCGCTGGCCGCATAGTGGCGGTGGGAGAGGGCGTTGACGCTGAGCGCATTGGTCAGCGAGGTTTGCTGGATTTTAATATTTACGCCGATGAACGCCGTGATATTAATCTAACCCCGGATTACTATGGCCATGGAGCCGACGGCGGCTTTGCTGAGTATATCGCTGTGCCTGCTGATCAGTTTTATCACGTGCCCAACCCCGAGCTTCACGACGCTGAATTGGCCTCAATGGGCATGTGCTCTTATCAAACGGCTTACCACATGATGACTGCCGCCAAGGTGAGTGCTGGCGAGCGTGTGCTGGTCAGCGGTGCCAGCGGCGGTGTGGGCACTGCGCTCATTCAGCTCTGCCGTATTGTTGGCGCTATCCCGTATGCCGTTAGCCAGTTAGATAAAGCCGAGGCGCTCAAAGCACTAGGCGCAGAAGCGGTCATTGATCGTGGCGACCTACCGACGTTTGTTGACCGGGTGCTGGAAACCACTGGCGGCAAACCAATCGATGCGGTGATGGACTTGGTCGGCGGTGAGATGACCAACCTGTTTATTGACACCATGATTGTCGATATGCAGGGGCGTAAGAGCTACCCCCGTCTCTCTATTGCCGGTGCCAGCGGTGGGAACCTTAGCGAAATGATGTGGACCCGCGTGTATCTTTATCAAGTACAGATATTTGGCGTTTCCCATGGCACCCGAGAAGAGGCCGAACAGCTGGTGGCGTGGATTCGCAGCGGGGAATTAAAACCGGTACTTCACGCCGCTTTTAAGCTTTCTGACCTGCATGCCGCCGAGCGCTATTTTGTTAACCGGGGCAGCAATTATCTAGGCAAAATTGTGCTTGTTCCCGATGCTCAGTGGGCATCTCACGGTGCGCCGTTCGCCCTTGAAAATCCTTCTTCTGCCGTTCAGGAGCGCCGCTAGTGCATAACCTTCATACTATCCAGCTAATGGACACTCATGCCGGTGGTGACGTTAGCCGTATCGTCACAGGGGGTATTGATGTTCTGCCTGGCGCCACCGTTCGCGAGCAGATGGAGTACCTGCGTGATGACGCCGACGGTTTGCGCCGCCTGCTGCTCGAAGAGCCCTACGGCATCCCGGAAATGTCGGTCGATTTGTTGGTGCCGGCCACTCACCCTGAGGCGGTGGCGGGTTACATCATTATGGAAGTGATGGGGTACCCTATTTACTCTGGCTCCAACACGCTGTGTACCGCCACGGCCGTGCTGGAGAGCGGCATTGTGCCCAAGCAGGAAGGCATACAGCGCTTTAAGCTTGAAGCGCCGGCGGGGCTAGTGCAAATCGAAGCGAAGGTGCATAACGGTGTGGTGGAGTCGGTGACTTGTGGCGGCCTTCCCAGCTATATCGATACCTATCGCGATACGATTCAAGTGCCGGGGATTGGCGAAGTCACCTATTCGATCGCCTATAGCGGTGGCTTTTACGCCTTGGTCGATGCAACCGAGCTGGGCTTTAAGTTGGTGCGTGATGAGGAGCGCGCACTTTCAGAGTGTGCCTACAAAATTGTTGAGGCAATAAAAGCGCAGCGGGGCTTTTCTCACTACACTCTGGGCGATGTGGGGCCTCTGCCATTTTTGCACTTTATGGGGCCTGAAGAGCAGATAGGGGAGGGGTATACACGTTCACGGTCAACGACCTACGTTCATCCAGGCGTTATTTGCCGCAGCACAACGGGCACCGGCACCTCGGCACGTCTAGCGCTAATGAACTACGAAGGGCGTTTGAATGTAGGTGATAAGCTAGAGACGGTGTCACTGCGTGAGACGGGGTTTATCGGCACCTTCATTGGCACCCATCAGGAAGGGGCTTACCAGGTAGTGGAAAATACCATTACTGGCCGCAGCTATGTATTGGCCCACTCGGATATTGTGATTAACTGTGATGACCCGATGGTCGCGTGTGGCGAGCTACACCATATCTTGCGCGACCGTCACTCGCCGGAAGCCCTGCCTTTAGAAACATAGCCGTTAGAAACATAGCCTTCGCCTATTAAGCGTTCCCATACCGGGGTCTTTTCGGCCTCGGTCATGCTGCCCCAAACCGCAATTTCATCCAGCGTGCGACCACACCCTTCGCACACCGATGTTGTTGGTTCAATCTGACAGATTTGTATGCAGGGCGAAAGGGGGCGCTGAGCAGGAGGTGCGGCGTCTTTAGTCATTAAGAGGCCGACACCTTACCGCGCAGCGATTTAATTTTGCCCTTACGGGTTTTGTGATCGACGCGGCGGCGCTGTGAACCTTTGGTGGGCTTAGTGGCACGGCGTGCTTTTTGCTGCTTGGTGGCACTCTGTATCAGTTCTTTTAAGCGTGCCAACGCATCCTCTTTATTCAGCTCAAGCTTACGATGGCTCTGGGCTTTAATAATCACCACGCCCTCTTTACTGATGCGCTGATCGGACAGCGCCATTAAGCGCTCTTTGTACAGCGGTGGCAGTGTTGAGCTAAGAATATCGAAGCGCAGATGTACCGCTGAAGCGACTTTATTGACGTTCTGGCCGCCCGCGCCTTGGGCGCGAATCTGGCTAATATCAATCTCCCAATCAGCCAGGGTAACATTGCTAGAAATGGTGAGCATTAATGGCCCCTGTGTTACTCGTGAACCCATAAGGCTAGCACAATTGGCACAGAGGCGATGGTCGTTAGGTGCTTAGCCCACGTTTTAGCGCGCCCGGTTAGCCAGCTAGGTTGTTAACGGGCTGACCATTAATGTAGGCCAGCAGGTTACTGAACGCATCGCCAAAGTAGAGCTCGTAGCTATCCTTTTCCACATAGCCAAGGTGTGGTGTGGCGACCAGATTGGACAGTCCCAGCAGTGAGTTTTCGAATACAGGTTCTGCATCGAATACGTCTACCGCAGCTTGACCGGGTCGCCCGGCTTTTAGTGCTCTTTCCAGCGCCCCAGGTGCCACTAGCTGAGAACGGCTGGTATTCACCAACAGAGATGTGGGCTTCATCTGGTCGAGGGTTTCAGCGTTGACGATACCGCGAGTATCGTCGTTTAAACGAAGGTGTAGGCTGAGCACATCCGCACGCTGGAACAAATCAGCCTGATTTTTGGCTACCTCTAGTCCAGCATCTGAAGCGCGCTGGCGGGTGCCTTCTCTTCCCCACACCAAAACGTTCATTTCAAATGCCTGGCCATAGCGCGCTACTAAGCTGCCGATTTTGCCATAGCCAAAAATGCCTAGGGTGCGGCCTTTAAGGCCCGTGCCTAAGGTACGCTGCCAACGGCCCGCTTTCAGGTTCTCGACCTCTGCGGGTATATGGCGCATCGCGGCAAGCACCAAGCCCCAGGTTAATTCTGCCGCCGCATAGGGCGAGCCAGTGCCCGTCATAACAGTGATGCCATGACGGCGGCAAGCCTCCATATCCACGTGCGCTGCACCACCACCCGTTTGGCTAATGACTTTCAGGTTGGGCAAGCGTTCAAGCAGGGCGGCCGTGATAGGCGTGCGTTCACGGATGAGTACCAACGCCTCGGCATCCTGAAAGCGCGCGCTCAATGCATCCAGGTCAGTAAGCGTATCGTGATAAACCTTTACCTCTTGACCTTCTAGCTGCTTGAAAGCGTCTAAACTGCGCACACAGTCCTGATAATCATCAGCAATGACAATTTTCATTGAATCGGTTCCTTGCTGGGCAGCATATGTTTGTAAAACGCGTCTATGCTGGCAATGCTGTTGTAAAGTGATAGCTGTTATAGGTTGATAATACGCCTAAACCCATTACTCAGGAGTCAAAAATGAGCGACTACCTATTGGATGATTCCCCACTAAGCCCAGGGGTTATTTATCGGTTGCTGTCGGGCACTGTTTGCCCCCGGCCTATTGCCTGGGTGTCTACCCAGAATAAGCAAGGAAATACCAATTTGGCGCCATTTTCCTTTTTTAACGTGGTCAGCGTGAATCCACCGGTGCTGGCGTTTTCTCCACTGCTGAATGGTAGCGGTGAACTTAAAGATACCGTGCGCAATTTAAAAGAAGTACCTGAATGTGTCGTACATGTGGGTAGTGAAGGGTTGATAGAAGCGCTCAATACCACTAGCGCCAGCTTGCCGCCAGGAGAGGATGAGTTTGCGCTGGCCGACCTTGAAAAAGCTGAGATGCCTGGGGTCAGCGTGCCACGCATTGCCAACGCTCCCGTGGCGTTTGGTTGCAAACTATTCGATATGATTAGCTTTGGTGACCAGCCGCTAGCAGGTACTTTGGTGCTGGCTCAGGTTGTCTCCATCCATATTGACGATTCGCTGTGGGATGGTCGCCATGTAGATATGGATCGACTCAAACCTGTTGGTCGGCTTGCAGGCAGTGATTACATCCGTATCAGTGACCGTTTTGCCATCGAAAGACCTGCTTAAAAGCATAATTTTGCGCTAATGGCGGGTGTGACATCAACTGTTACAATCTAAGTAATATTTGTTACTTAGCAACCAACGATAATTAATCTTTAGTCGTATATCCTCCCGCCGATAGAGATAAGAACTGGTTGGTGATTTCGAACGCGTGCGGTGTTAACCATTGCACGTATTCGATATTGCCATTTATGTAGTGGGGAAGTGATCTAGCCAGCAAGGAGCAGATCAATGCAACGATTGGGAATCGGGTTGTTAATAAAAGCCTTGTCACAAAAGGTCTTATTAAGAAAATACTTATCGAATATAGCATTAGCAGTGGGAATGTTTGTTCCACTTCTTGCGCAGGCAGAGCTGAGTTTCGGTATTGTTGCTCCTTCCAGCGGTGGGGCCGCACCGCTAGGATTGGGTATGCAAAAAGGTATCGAGACCTACTTTGCCGAAGTCAACGAGGCAGGCGGGGTTAATGGTGAAACCCTGGCGTTAATTGCCCGGGATGATCAGTACAAACCGCTGCAGGCCGCCAGTAATACCCGACAGTTGATTCAAGAGGATGAAGTGCTCGCGGCGATCGGAAATGTCGGCACTCCGACGGCCACCGTTACTATTCCCATCTTTAATGAATATGAAACGCTGCTGTATGGCGCTTTTACTGGCGCGGGTGTGCTGCGCAAAACGCCGCCTGACCGCTACGTGATTAACTACCGGGCAAGCTATGTACAAGAAACCGCCGCCATGGTGGGCGGGCTGTTGGAGGCAGGTGTTTTGCCCGAGGAGATCGCCTTCTTTACGCAGAACGATAGCTTTGGCGATGCAGGATACAATGGTGCCACCCAGGCATTAACTGCCCATGGCGTCGACAATATCGCGGCACTGGCTCATGGCCGCTTTACTCGTGGTACACGTAATATTCACCAGGGCTTAGCGACCATTCTGGAAGCGCCGGTGACACCACGCGCCGTTATCATCGTCGGTACTTACGGCCCCGCAGCGGACTTCATTCGTGAAGCGAAAAAGGACCTACCTGATACGCTATTTCTGAACGTTTCTTTTGTGGGCAGCCAAGCACTTATGGATGAACTTGGCGATCTAGCGGAAGGCGTCATTATTACCCAAGTCGTCCCACCGCTAAATGCTGACCTGCCCGCCGTTGAGGCCTACCGCAAAGCGCTGGAAACCCATGCCCGTGGTAGTGAGCCTGACTTTATTTCCCTGGAAGGTTATTTGGCGGCAAAACTCTTTGTTGAGGGCGTAAGAGCGGCCGGTGCTAACCCTGACCGTGAGGCGATTGTGGATGGTCTGCTTGGGTTGGGCTCGGTTGATATTGGTTTGGAAGAGCCGTTGAGCTTGGGGCCAAATGACCATCAAGCCAGTGATGCGGTATGGCCAACCATTATTAAAAACGGCCGTTTCGAGTCGGTGGAATGGGCAAGCCTGTTGCCCTAAAGCTTACGTTACCTGTCTGTCCCCTGACACAAGTGAAAACAGATAATGAAAAAAACCTTAAGTATTCGAGCGATGTTGATCAGCCTGTTCTTAGCCGCAGTGCTAGGCGCTGTGGTGCTGGCGGCAACCGGTTGGACGACCAACCAACGGCTAATCGACTCACAGCGTTATATTACCAATGAAGTATTGCCGCTTCAGGATGCCAGCATGGGCATGGTGCTTACCATGGGGGCATTTGGTCAACGCCATGCGGATTTGCTTGCCGCAGAAAGCGTGACTGATCTAGATGAGACCACCTCTCAAGCGGCACTGGATGAGCGTTTTAATGATGCACGGCAAGGCCTCCATGGGGTTGATCAAGCGCAAGGGTTGAGTGAGCTGGATAGCCACTATCAAGCATTGCTGGAAGGAGATACGGCGCTGGAAGCCGTACGCCGCGAAGAGCTGAGCCTACAAACCCAGATGGCTGAGCGCATCAGTGCAATGCAAGCGCTTATTTCTCAAGTAATACTAAGTGCCGAAGATATTGCCGGGCGGACGGCGCTAGCACAGGTTCGCAGTGACCGTGAACAGCGCGAGTTAGTGGAAGCCTGGCGCGAAGATGGCATGACCACGTTACCGACCCAATTGCTCGACAATATGTTTACCGCGCAAGCGGACATCGGACGCCTGAGCGGCAATGCGCGCATGGCATTAGCGCAGCTGTCAGATCTTGGCCGCCAGATGATGCAAACGACTAGCGTCGATGCGCTGGTCAATTTGCGTCACAATGAAATTGCCCAGCAGGTGGGTCTAGCTCGCCAATCACTGGCGGCGATCGCCGACGCGCCTAGCACCGAAGTAGACCAGCGCGCGCAAATCAGTGATCTAGACGATGTCATCGTAGAGCTGGATGGGTTGATGGTATCCGATGACAACGCTGTCTATGAGCTGCGTTTACAGCAGTTAGAGTTAAACGCCCAGGTGCAAGCGGCGCTCACTAATGTTGCCCAAGCCATGGCGCAGATGCGCACGGCGCTGAGCGACGTGGAGGCATTTACCGTGGCTCAGGCGGACAGCGCCGCGACCCAGGCCGAAGCATTAGCCAACGCCGGGCGTTCACTGCTGATTATGGTTACTCTGGCGGTCATCGCGCTGCTTGCCATCTTTGGCTGGCGTACCATGGTGCGTGTATTGGGCCCGCTAGTGGCGATGCGCCAGCAAATGGAAAACATCAGCGGAGCCGCAGGGGAAAACGCTGACCTTTCTAAGCGACTAGAGCTTAAGCGCAATGATGAAGTGGGCCAAACTGCCCAAGCGTTTAACAACATGATGAATACTTTTGAAGGCATGGTGGCACAAATTCGTGAAAGTGCCGAAGCCATCGCGGCCAGCAGCCGACAAATTGCCGCCGGTAATGAAAACCTCTCCCAGCGTACTGACCAGCAGGCAGCATCGTTGGCGGAAACGGCTTCAAGCCTCGAGCAGATCACGGCCACGGTGAAACAGACCGCTGATTACGCTGACCAAGCCAAAGACGCTAGCGGTAATGTTGATCAGCGTGCCCGTGCCGCTGGTGAGGTATCAACGCGCACCACGGCGGCAATGGGTGATATCCGCGAGGCGAGCGAAAAGATTACCTCGATCATCAAAGCCATTGACGATATCGCTTTTCAAACCAACTTGCTGGCGCTCAACGCTTCTGTTGAAGCGGCGCGAGCGGGTGAGCAGGGCCGTGGGTTTGCCGTAGTGGCCCAAGAAGTGCGCAAATTAGCGGGACGTAGCGCCGATGAAGCGGCCCAAATTCGTCATTTGGTAGACGACAGTGTCGCCAAGGTAAGCGAGGGTGAGCAACTGGTAAACGCCTCAAGCAAACACCTGCAGGAAATCATTGATAGCCTGGGAGAGGTGACGCGCTATGTTACCGAGATTGCTGGGGCGACCCATGAGCAATCTGCTGGTATTGATCAGATCAACCAGGCAATTTCGCAGCTGGATCAGGTGACACACCAGAACGCCCGCTTGGTGCAAGAAGCGACGACTGCCAGCCATACGCTGGATGATCGTGCCGGTGATATGCATTCACTGGTAGGGCGCTTTCGGGTCGGCGACGCGGCAGGGCAACGGCATCTAGCGCTTCCGCAGCAGGAGAAAGTGACTCAGTAGTAAGCAATTACTACCTATTGTCGGAAAGCGCTTGCTAGTCTCATCTAACACGCCCTGCGTGTGCTCAAACACTCGATCAATAACCATAAGATAACCAAGAGGAGCACTGAGATGAGCAGCAAGCGCATTTTAATGATCACCGGCGATTTCACTGAAGATTATGAAACCATGGTGCCATTTCAGGCACTTATGGCAGTCGGCCATCGTGTCGATGCAGTTTGCCCCGGGAAAGCCTCGGGCGATACTGTGGCGACGGCGATTCATGACTTCGAAGGCGATCAAACCTATTCCGAAAAGCCCGGCCACCGTTTTGCCCTGAATGCCGATTTTGCCAGCATTAATCCCGCCGATTACGATGCCTTGGTAGTGCCTGGTGGACGTGCACCTGAATATCTTCGTTTGAACAAAGAGGTGCTAACCATGGTTCAGCACTTTTTTGAGACCAATAAACCCGTGGCGGCGATTTGCCACGGCGCTCAGCTATTAGCCGCTGCAAAAGTACTGGAAGGGAAGCAGTGCTCCGCTTACCCGGCCTGCCAGCCGGAAGTAGAGCTTGCGGGTGGCCACTTTGCCAACCTGGAAGTGACCGATGCGGTAACCGATGGCAACCTGGTCACCGCCCCCGCATGGCCTGCCCACCCAGCCTGGCTGGCGCAGTTTATGGCGCTACTGAATAAGTGAGCTTGGCCCACTAACCTAACGAAATTTGCGCCCAGCACCCGCTGGGCGCTCTTGTTTGCTGTGCCAATAATTGCCGCTATGCTCTAATCAGAGGATTCCTGATAATGCGTGTGGTTACGAACACCCCGAGAGACAGCCTATGTGTAAACTGTTTATTCAAGCCGACCCAGAGCTGTGGCGCAGTGCGACACACTCGCTGCGTATCGATGGCATGGTTACCAGCGTGCGAATGGAAAATTACTTCTGGCACATTCTCGAAGAGATTGCCCAGCGTGATGGAATGAACACGGCCCAAATGATTACTCGGCTTTATCATGAATCTATCGACGCCGGGCACGATTTGGGTAACTTTACCTCGTTTTTACGCGTTTGCGCTCTGCGTTATCAGGCGCTTCAATTGACGGGTGATATTCCTACCCAGCATCAAGTGCCTATCGCCACCCTGGATGCTGAGCAAATTTTAGCTCGCGAGGGCGGCAATAGACGTGATCCATTGCATTGACGGGAGTGAGTAAGGCGTTATTGAAGCGGTCACTCAAGTCGCGCTTCCAGCGCCGTTAAAAATTTTTCAATACGCGCTGCGTTGGTGCCCACGTCGCTGGCACCCAGACGTGATGCCGAGCGCATATCCACCTGTACTCCGTTCTCAAGCTCGGTTAGGCGAATGACCACATCATCCTCAAAGCCAAACCAGCGCGTGGTCGCGGTGGCTTCTATGTGGTTGTCGGTAATTCGTGCGATCCGCCAGCCAGCCTCTTCGGCCTCAGCTTGTGCGGCAGCGAGTACCATTTGTGGGGCCTCGTCCAAGACCAGCGGCTTGATATAAGGGTAGGCTGCTTGCTGCTGCTGAGCGGTGGCGTCGCCCGGGTAGTCAACCGCGTTAGGCGCCGCTTCTCGTGCGTCAGCTAACGCTTCAAAGACAGGAGGGTTCTGCGTATCGGTGGTGATGTCGTGAATCGCGGGCACTTGTTGAGCGCGTTGCCAATGCTGCCAGGGTACGTAAAGCAGTGCAGCAGCGGCGACGATAACCAGCGTGGCTATTAAGGCGGGCCTAGAGCGATGAACCAGCAGGCTAAACAGTAGCGTGACAATACTGACCGCGACTGCTCCTCCAGCGGCATAAACGCCGTTACGGAGTAAGTTGAACGCCTCGCCTAGGCTGATAAATTCGCCCCGATAAGCAGGCCCGGAGCCCGCCATCATTAGGGTCGCCACCGCTAGCAGCAAAATGGCTAAGCCAGCTAGCACGCCTGGCCAACGGCCTCCACGAGGGCGTACCGTTGTTAGTCGCGTTACCATGTTCTCTCCTTATCACAGCGTATTTCGCTATTCTTAGCACAACTATTTCTTAGCACAAACACTGGGTCAATGGGCAATGTGAACGTGTTAAAACCTGACGATAGGATATATATGACCGATAACGTAGCCGCTCTTCGCCAGCTACTGCTCAGCGCACCGCGTGACGCCCTGCCAATGACATATCAGCAGGTGGCTAGCGCGCTAGCGCTAACACCGCCGCGGACTATCGCTCAAGTCACTCAGGCGTTAGAGCAGTTAATGCGCGAAGACGCCGCACAGCAGAAGCCTTTCATCGCAGCACTGGTGGTCAGCCGGCGAGGCGGCGATTTACCTGCGGCTGGCTTTTTTGAACTAGCCGTCACCTTAGGCCGCTTTCCTGCGGATACCGCACAGCACGAGGCCGCTTACCGTGTTGAGTTTCAGGGTGCCCTTGACGAGCGTGAGAACGCAGATAAAAACGTTCAGCCTTAAGTTTCGCCACGCTGGCTAGGTGTTTTTCGCAGTGGGTCAAGCAACGGGCCAAGCCCATTATGATCAATTTCGTGCATCAGATGCAGCAGTTGGCCAATTTCCCCGGAGGGAAACCCCTCCCGAGCGAACCAGTTTAAATAAGGGCCGGGAAGGTCAGCGATAAGCCGACCCTCGTACTTGCCAAAGGGCATGGTACGCGTCACTAGCTTTTCCAGATCCTCTGGTTTCATGCAGTTACTCCTTTGATATTGAACGAAACATTTTAGGCGCCATTATCAGGCCGCTGAGCGATTTCGCCAATCAATTGGGCCAGCGCCCGGGCGGGTTCGCTCAAATGGCCGCTACTGGGATGTATCAGCCCTATGTCGCGGTGAAAGGTGCGTTCGCCTAAATCAATCGCACGCACTTTCGCTGGCCAGGGTTGCTGTGCAATCGCTTGGGGCACCAGAGCAACGCCTACCCCTTTGGCGACCAGTTTAACGATGGCCTCCAGTTCATCCACTTCGCATACTTCACGTACATTGCAGTGATTGTCGCGTAGAAAGCGTTCGACCTGCCGTCCTCCAAAGGAAGCACGGTCGTAGCGGACAAATGGCTGGCGGGCGATCAGCTCCTGCCAGTGATCGCCCTCAATATGGCGCGGCACGATTAAACGAAATGGCTCGTGGGCAAGGGGCGTCCAGCGTAAATCGCTGTGCAGTGAAAAGGGCGGGCGAATAATCACCGCCATATCCAGTTCCCCAGCGTCGACTTGATTCACCAGCTCCATGGAGAGCCCAGGCACCACGCGGGTGCGGCATTCGCTATAGGCGTGATGAAAGCGCGCCAGCGCATCGGGCAGTAGCGAGCGCTGTATGGACGCGATGGCCCCAATGTTGACCCGTTGAGTGGTGGCTTGGCCTGCAGTCGTCGCACCCAGCGTGCTGTAGAGGGTGAGCAGTGCATGAGCTTGCTTTAACGTTTCCTGCCCACGCTGCGTCAAGATGGCGGCACGCCCTTTACGCTCAAACAGTGGGATACCCAACTCTTCCTCGAGGCGTTTCATTTGTGCGCTTACCGCCGCTTGAGTCAGGCCAATTTTATTGCCCGCTGCGGCAAAGGTGCCTTCCTGTGCTACCGCAATCAGCGTTTTTAGCTCACGGATCATTGATCAATCCTTTTTGTGAATCAGCTAAATAGTTATTGATTTTATTTTCCCATGAGCGGCCCTAGGATTAATACAGCGGGGCTGCATAAAGTGCCCGCTAACCCTCATAAAACCCAATAATGTGGAGAATGACCATGAGCCTTTCACCCTTCCATCTGGCGATTCCCGTTTACGATGTGGCGCTGGCGCGAGCGTTTTATAATGATGTGTTTGGCCTGGAAGAGGGGCGTTCCAGCGAGCAGTGGGTCGACTTTAATTTCTTTGGCCACCAACTGGTCATTCATGAGCAGCCCAAAACGCCGGGGCAAGAGAGCGCCCACACTAATCCGGTAGATGGGCACAACGTCCCGGTGCCGCACTTTGGCGTAATATTAGCGTGGGACGAGTGGGAAGCCCTGGCCGAGCGCTTGAAATCGCGCGATACGCAGTTTGTGATCGAGCCGTATATTCGCTTTAAAGGCGAAGTAGGTGAGCAGGCCACCATGTTTCTGCTCGACCCCTGCGGAAATGCCCTGGAGTTCAAGGCGTTTAAAGATATGAGTCAGGTGTTTGCTAAATAAGCCCTGCATTAAATCTCGTTTTAAGCGCGTAACGCTTGCTCCTGGCGGCGATGCTGAAGCGGGGGCTCACCAAAGTAGCGCTTATAGTCACGGCTAAACTGAGGCACGCTGCGGTAACCCACCGCCGCAGCGGCCTGATTAACGTTGTGATTATCCTGCAGCAGCAACTGCTGCGCTTTGATTAGGCGCAACCGCTTTAAGTACTGAGCCGGTGATGAGCGGGTAATTTGCTTAAAGTGCTGGTGAAAAGTCGAGGGGCTCATATGGGCCTGTGCTGCCAACTGCTCCACGCTAAAGTCGTCGGCAAAATGGGTGTGGAGCTTAGAGAGCACCTGCACAATGCGTGAATAGTTACCATGCCCCAGTACGAGCGCCCGTAAAGCAGGCCCCTGTTCTCCCTTCAGCGCTTCAAACACCACGTCACGAATGCGGGCGTTGCCCATGGCGCTGCACTCTACCGCTACGTTTAGCGTGCGCGCTAAGCGCCATACGGCGTCCTGCATGCCCTCTGTCATGGCCACCGAGGCCATTGGCAGCGGTGCCTGGGCGTGATGACCGGTATCGCCCATAGCTGTCACCATCTCGCTTAATAGTGCCGGATCCAGGCGCACCGATATACCCAGCAAAGGGGCTTCCGGCGAGCCGTAGGTTTCGCACTCAAAGGGCAGTGGCAACGTTTGGACTAAGTAGTGGCCGGGGTCGTAATAGATTTCGCGATCACCCAGATAACCCATTTTACGCCCCTGGGCAATGATGGTCAGGCTTGGCTCATAGATCAGCGGTGTGCGAATCTGGTGGCGGCTTAAACAGAGTAACGACACGCCGGGCAGTGATGTGCTATTGATTCCGTCGCTTTTAACCAGTGGTGCGATAACGGCAGCCAGCGTATTGCCAGCCTGAGCGGTGGAGGTCATGAGGATTTCTCTTAGGTTTCTAGTGGAATTTGCATAATCATAATGATTTATGCCAATTTTTTGTTATTTTATTACGTGTTATCGGAGTATTTGGCAAAAATGACGTAGCTTCGTTCATCGCTATCATCACTGATTAGGCGAATACTATCGGCATACCTCGCATGCGGGGAAATGTCTGCTGATTTATATGGCAGTCTTTTGCTGATAAGGAGTTTCACCGATGAGCCAAGCATTATCCTACGCCGCATTCGCTGCCGATAAGCCCTTAGCACCGTTTACTTTTGATCGTCGCCAGCCGCGCCCCGATGACGTCGCCATCGAAATTCTCTACTGTGGTGTCTGCCACAGCGATCTGCATTTTGCTCGCAATGACTGGGGCATGAGCCAGTATCCCGTCGTACCTGGCCATGAGATTGTCGGACGCGTGACCTCTGTGGGCGATAAAGTATCGCGTTTTAAAGCCGGTGACCTGGTGGGTGTCGGTTGCATGGTCGATTCATGCCGTACCTGTGCTGCCTGTAAAGATGGCGTAGAGCAGTACTGCCTGGAAGGCTTCACCATGACCTACGGCAGCGAAGATCGTCAGGATGGCACCCTAACCCAGGGTGGCTACTCCGATTCCATCGTGGTGAGCGAGCACTTTGTGCTACAGATGCCTGATGGTATTGATCTGGCCTCAGCGGCGCCGATTCTATGCGCCGGTGTAACGACTTACTCACCGCTCAAGCATCACGGCGTGGGCAAAGGCCATAAAGTCGGTGTGATCGGTATGGGTGGCTTAGGCCACATGGGCGTTAAATTGGCCAAAGCGTTGGGCGCTGAAGTCACGGTGTTCACCCGTTCCGACGCCAAGGTTGAAGAAGCGAAGCGTAACGGTGCAGACCACGTGGTGGTTTCCAGCGACCAGGCACAAATGGATGCCGTGGCTGAAACCTTTGATTTCATGCTCGACACCGTACCTGTCCAACACGATCTAAACCCCTACCTAACGTCGTTGAAGTATGACGGTACCCATATCATTGTCGGCTTGTTAGAGCCCATTGAGCCTGCTATTGAAGCGTTCAATTTGGTCTTTAAGCGTCGTGTGGTTGCCGGTTCACTAATTGGTGGCATTGCGGAGACCGAAGAGCTGCTCAAGCTGTGCGCCGATCAGGGCATTACCTGTGATATCGAGATGCTCGATATCAATAACATTAACGAAGGTTTTGAGCGCATGGAAAAAGGCGATGTGCGCTATCGTTTCGTGATTGATATGGCCACGCTAAAAAACAGTGCAGCCTAAATAACGGATTGTCTAGCTGCCTATCTATCCACTCAGGTAGGTAGCTAGCTGGAGCAAAACAAAACGGCCCGAGTCCTGCAGAGGACTCGGGCCGTTTTTCTAGCTAGCCACTTTAGCGCCTGAGGCGTTTCAACTTCGTGGTTGGCGTGTGACTCTTGCTGCCACCACGCCGGGCAAGAGCATCAAGCCTGCTAACAGCCAAGCTGGCCAGCTACCCAAGCGGGTGAAAGGCGTTAGACCCTCCATGGCGTAAAACTCACCGGTGAGCGTGGTTGTCTCAAACTGCGGCGCGCGTTCAACAATGCGCCCACTGGAATCGATAATAGCGGTAATGCCATTGCTGGTGGCGCGGATCACATAGCGTCCATTCTCTAGAGCGCGTAGGCGTGCCATCTGCAGATGCTGGTGGGGGCCAATTGAGGCGCCAAACCAGGTGTCGTTAGACACCGTCATGATGACACCGCTGTCTTGGGCTCGGCGGGCGACTAGCTGTGGGTAGATGATCTCATAGCAAATAGCGTTACCAATATGAATCCCGGCGGCCTGCATCGGTGTTTGCTCATGCTCACCTTTGGTAAAGGTCGACATGGGCAGGTCAAAAAAATCAATCGCCCCGCGGAGTACACTCTCCAGCGGCAGGTACTCACCAAAAGGCACCAGGTGTTCTTTCTGGTAGCTGCCCTCTACGTCGCCGACGCCAATCACGCTATTGAAGTAACGCTCCTGCTCGTCGCGCTGAACGATGCCGGTGAGCAGAGCGACGTCGGGCGGTAGGTTCGCTTGCACCCGCTCCAGCACTGGTCGGGCCTGGGTCTCCATCATTGGCAGCGCGGTTTCTGGCCAGATGATCAGGTCAACCTCATCGGCGACTTCGCGGGTGAGGTTGCTATAGGTATTCGCCGCCGTGCGCTGCCCTTCGGGCGTCCACTTCAGCAACTGCGGCAGGTTGCCCTGTAGCAGTGCCACGCGCGTGGGCTCGTCCACAGGCGTGGTCCACTGATGGGGGAGTGCCAAGGGAATTAGCCAAATAGACGCCAGTGGCGCAAGTGTCCACCACTGACGGCGCAGCAGTAGTTCAGCGCCAAGCGCACCGCTAAGTGCGACCAGCAGCGAGAGCAGGTAGACGCCGCCAACGGGTGCCCAGGCAGCCAGCGGCGAGTCGACGTAGCCAGAGCCCAGCAACAGCCAGGGAAAGCCGGTAAACAAGTAGGTGCGTAGCACCTCGCCCAGTACCCAGGCGCCAGCAAAGCTGATAAACGCAAGCCGGGCGGAGGTGAAGCGCCGGTAGAGCCAGAAAGTGCCGGCAAAAAACAGCGCCAGAATCGTCACAAACAGCGCTGTTAGGAAAACAGCTAGCGGTACACCGGTGTAGCCATAGTCGTGGATAGAGACATACACCCAAGAGGTGCCGCTGGCGAACAGTGCCACACCGTATAACCAGCCCTTCAGGGCCGCCTGGGCGGGGGTTAAAGTGTGCAGGCCCACATAGAGTAAGCCAATGGCCACCGGGCCAAGCCACCAAAGCTCAAAAGGGGAAGCCGTTAGGGTGGTGAAACCGCCCGCCACCAGGGCGGCAAGCAGCTGTAACAAAAACGCGGGGGGTAAACCCATAGCGATAACCTATCTACGGTAAAGTGCGAGGGAGTGGAGAGAAAACAGCGCGACAACAAGCGCCTAGGCTGGCTTGTTCTCCTGGTCATCATCCTCTTCGTCATCGCGGCGGGTGTCGCGATAGGCTTCGAGTAGACGGATGCGTCGGGTGTCGGCATTGAGAATCACAAACCGCCAGCCGCCCAGAATGGTGTGTTCACCGCGCCGCGGTAGATGGCCAAACTGCTGCATTACCAGGCCGCCAACGGTATCGAACTCATCGTCAGAGAACTCGGTGTCAAAGCGTTCGTTGAAATCTTCGATGGGGGTCAGTGCGCGAATGGCGTAGCGGCCATTCTCTATTTCGCGGATATCGTCCTCTTCATCGGTATCGTGCTCATCTTCGATGTCGCCAACGATCTGCTCAAGAATATCTTCGATGGTGATAATGCCCGCGGTGCCGCCGTATTCATCCACCACCACTGCCATGTGATTGTGGGTATCCCGAAACTCTTTGAGTAGGCTGTTTAGCCGTTTTGATTCAGGGATAAACATCGCGGGGCGCAAAATGTCATCTAACTTGAACGCATCACGCTGGGCCTGTGTCTGGGAGAGCAGGGGGAGTAAATCTTTTACCAGCAGAATGCCTTTTACATCGTCCAGATTTTCGCCAATCACCGGGTAGCGGGAGTGGCCGGTTTCCTGAATCAGTGGTAGGTAGCCGTCGCTGGTTTGATCCAGAGCGATGGCTGAGACCTGGGAGCGAGGTATTAGCACTTCACGAACCTGCTGATCGCTGATATCAAGCGCCCCTTCGATGATCATAATGGCGTCTTGATCCAGCTTTAATTTCCCTGCGGTATGGCGTAAAAACGTCATCAGCTCATCGCGTGAGCTGGGTTCGTCATTGTCTCCGGAAAGGGCGCCAAAGAGTTTCTCGAGCCAGGATTTTTGATTGGGGTTGCTCGATCGGTCTTCGCTCATGCGTCAATTCTCTCGTTTGCGGGCAGACAGTTGCTATCTCGTTGACGACATCGTTATATAAACCATGTCGTCAGGTAGCTGTTTTATCACTGAAACGGGGGATAGTACCAGATTAGTTGTTACGTGATTTAACGCACTCACCGCTAAATAATAAAGAGGTAAGGGGCTAAGCGTGTTCCCTATTGAGCGGGGGGGCTGTCAGCATACGGATCAGGAATGCTTAGCTCGGCTAACAGCTCGCGCTCAAACTGCTCCATTTCCTCGGCCTCGTGATCATCAATATGATCGTAGCCCATTAAATGCAAGATGCCATGCACGACCATATGGGCGTAGTGGTGCTCGATCGACTTGTTTTGCTCGTTGGCTTCTTTGGCCACCACGGCATGGCAAATCACCAGGTCGCCGAGTAACGGTAAATCCACACCCGGCGGGCTCTCAAAAGGGAATGACAGCACGTTGGTGGTTTTGTCTTTGCCGCGGTAATCACGGTTGAGCGTTTGGCTTTCAAGCTCATCCACAAAGCGAATAGTCACTTCAAGACGCTGATCGTCAGGGTGGTGGGCAAACACACAGCCCACCCATTGGGTGAGCTGTGGCAGGCTGGGTAGCAGTGGTTCGTCAATCGCCGCCTGACGATCAACGATGACTTCAATGGCCTCGCTCATCGCGAACTATCCCATGCGTCTTCGCGTGCCTGCATACGTGCGTCACGCTCTTGCTGGCGTGCCTCGCGGCGAGCACGCTCTTCCACTTCCTGCTGGGATTCGAACATATCGTAGGCTTCGATAATGCGCTGTACCAGCGGGTGGCGTACCACATCCTTGGCGGCAAAGTGGGTGACGCCGATGCCTTGAGTGTCTTTCAACACGTCGAGCACCTGAATCAGCCCTGAACGCTGGCCTTTGGGGAGATCGACCTGGGTCACGTCGCCGGTAATCACGGCGGTGGAGCCAAAGCCAATCCGGGTCAGGAACATTTTCATCTGCTCCGGGGTGGTGTTCTGGCTCTCATCCAGAATGATGTAGGAGTTATTGAGTGTGCGGCCACGCATATAGGCCAGCGGGGCAATCTCAATCACCTGACGCTCAATCAGTTTTGCCACCTGCTCGAAGCCAATCATTTCATACAGGGCATCGTAAAGGGGCCGCAGGTAGGGATCGATTTTCTGGGCCAGGTCGCCGGGCAAGAAGCCAAGTTTTTCACCCGCTTCCACCGCCGGGCGCACGAGCAGGATGCGGCGTACTTCCTGTTGGTTGAGTGCCTCAACCGCGGCGGCAACAGCGAGGTAGGTTTTACCGGTACCCGCAGGGCCAATGCCGAAATTGATGTCGTGTTCACGGATACTTGATACGTAGCGCTGCTGGTTGAGCCCGCGCGGTTTGATCATGGTGCGTGGGGTGCGCATGATCACTTCATCGCTGCTGCCGACGCCGTCAGCTTCCTCTTCCAGCGCTTCAAGCCCGGACTCTTGCAGGAACAGGTGCACAGTGTCGGCCTCAAGTTCGCTCGCCGCTGTTTCGCGATAGAGGTGTTCCAACACGTTCGCCGCTGCTTTGATGCGGTTGGCTGGGCCCGCCAGTTGGAACACATTGCCCCGGTTGCGCAGCGTCACATCTAGGCGGCTTTCAATCAGCTTCAAATGCTCGTCCTGCTGGCCGCAAAGGCTAGCAAGGCGCTGCGGATCATTGGGTTCAAGGCTTAAGGTGATGATGCGATTGGCCTGAGGTGTTGGCTGGCTCAAGAGTGGGGAACCCCTCGTTAGTGTGTGTATCGTTCAGCTTACTGCCCCACCAGAAGCGGGGCAATGATCTATGCTAACTGAAAGGTACTTTATACAGTACGGTGCCGAGAGCAGGTTTCCGCGAGGGCGCTGTGAACCCTTCCTTGGGCGCTACTTTTGCCATCCCTGGCAAAAGACCCTCGCTACAACCTGTTCTCGCACTCGTTATCGGGCATTTATAAATGCGTTAAACAATCAATAGCGCTCAGGTGAGGCAAGCTCACCGCGTAGCGAATTGGGAAATGCCTCGGTGATCTCTACATCGACAAAGTAGCCGATTAGTTCGGTGGGGTTGGCAGCGCGGAAGTTAACCACTCGGTTATTCTCGGTACGCCCTGAGAGCTGGCCGGGGTCGCGGGGCGAAAAGCCGTTAACCAGTACACGCTGTGTGCTGCCGACCATGCGGCGGCTAATTTGCGCGGTTTGCTGAATGATCCGCTCCTGCAGAATCGCCAGACGCTGCTTTTTGACACTCTCCGGTGTTTCATCCGGCAGGCCAGAAGCAGGTGTGCCGGGGCGTGCGGAGTAAACGAAGCTGAACGAATGATCGAAGCCGATTTGATGAATTAAATTCATCGTCGCTTCAAAATCTTCTTCTGTTTCGCCGGGGAAGCCGATGATGAAGTCAGAAGAGAAGCTGATGTCCGGGCGGTTGGCGCGGATGCGCTCCATCTTTTCAATGTATTCGGCCGCCGTATGCCCGCGCTTCATGGCAGTAAGAATACGGTCTGAACCCGACTGTACCGGCAGGTGAAGGTGGCTCACCAGCTCAGGGATATCGGCAAAGGCGTCAACTAGGCTGTCGGTAAACTCCACCGGGTGTGAGGTGGTAAAGCGGATGCGGTCAATGCCCTCAACCGCCGCAACGCAGGCAATCAGTTCGGCCAGGTCGATTTCATCGCCAAGCTGGTTTTCACCGCGGTAGGCATTGACGTTCTGGCCCAACAGGTTGATCTCGCGCACGCCCTGGTCGGAAAGGTGAATGACTTCATCCATTACCGCCTCAAAGGGGCGCGAGACTTCTTCACCGCGGGTGTAGGGCACCACGCAGAAGGTGCAGTACTTTGAGCAACCTTCCATGATCGACACAAACGCCGTTGCGCCATCAGAAGAGGGCTTGGGCAGGTGGTCGAATTTTTCGATCTCTGGAAAGGTGACATCTACCGCCGCAATCTGATTATTGCCACGGGCATCCAGCATTGAGGGTACGCGGTGCAGGGTTTGCGGCCCGAACACCATGTCCACGTGAGGCGCGCGCTTGCGAATGGCTTCGCCTTCCTGGCTTGCCACGCAGCCGCCCACGCCAATCACCAGGTTGGGATTGGCGTCTTTAAGTTTTTTCCAGCGTCCCAGCTGATGAAAAACTTTTTCCTGCGCTTTTTCGCGAATCGAGCAGGTGTTTAACAGAATGACATCGGCTTCACGCTCATTATCAGTGAGTTCGAGCTGGTGAGATTCGCCGAGTAGATCCGCCATGCGGGAGGAGTCGTACTCGTTCATTTGGCAGCCGTGCGTTTTGATGAAGAGCTTCTTCGCCATCGGTACCTGTCATCTATGAGTCGTCGGGGGACGAGGATGAATGGAGTGTCGTCGTGCGGTCGGCAGTGATAGTGCCCGAACCGCTATCGTTAGTTGGCGCATTATACGGATACAAGAAACCAGCGGCTAGCGTTCATCCATAATCGATACTTGACCCTCACGATTCTATGGGTATACTACGCACCGTGTTTGAGCAGTTCCTCGATAGCTCAGTTGGTAGAGCAAATGACTGTTAATCATTGGGTCGCAGGTTCGAGTCCTGCTCGAGGAGCCAAGTTATCACATCAGTACTTCACAGGTACTGCGCATTAGCTAGCTGTTTAAGATATGCCGATACGGGGATATCTTCATATAACAGGTAGTGCACTGTTCCTCGATAGCTCAGTTGGTAGAGCAAATGACTGTTAATCATTGGGTCGCAGGTTCGAGTCCTGCTCGAGGAGCCATTTAATCCCCCCCTGTTAGTCTAAGTCTCACTGTTTCTTTAATACTCGCTGCTTAATGGCATCTGGGTGTTTTTCTGTGCCTGAATGCCGCGCATTCGCGCGGTGCTTACTGCTAACGGTTCTTGTGGCGTAAACTACACATAGTCAATCAGTCTGGGAAGTTTATGGTGGGCAAAGTGAATACACCGCAAGCCTTGCAGGTGTTTAAATGTTTAAGCGATGAGACGCGTTTGATGCTGGTACTGCTGGTGGCTCAAGAGCAGGAGCTTTGCGTGTGCGAAATGACCTATGCGCTGCAGGAGTCCCAGCCTAAAGTATCGCGTCATTTGGCTCAGCTGCGTCAGTGTGGGTTGCTGAGTGATCAGCGTGAGGGGCAGTGGGTCTATTACCGGCTTGCCCCCCAGTTGCCTGCCTGGGCTCATGAGGTTATTCGCGCGGGTGGCCAGGGCAGTGCCGCCCAGTTAGCTGCGCTGACTCGGCGCTTAACCAAAATGGGTGACCGGCCAGCCCGCCTGGCGGCGCTCTGTTGAAATCAGGGCTAAAGCCAGAGTTAAAACCAAAACGCCGCCCCTTGCGAAGGGGCGGCGTTTTTTTAACTAGCTTATTTTAACTCGGCGTACTTAGCGCTTTGCGGCTAACCGCTGAGTGTCTTGCAGGCGGGCGTAGTCGAGCAGGATTTCAGCCGATTCGAGCACATAGGCGCGATCAACAGCCAGTGCGTCATCTTCGTCGCTTTCCCCTTCACTGTCTTGGGTTGCCTCTGCGTCCTCAATTCCTTCTGTGACGCTTTCGGTGGCATCCGTACGAGCATCCATCCACTCATCCAGTTCTTCAAGGCCTAGTGCTCGGCGGCGTTGGTTTTCCAGCGAAAGCTGCTCGGCTTCCTGGGCTTCCATTTCACGCTTACGCTGCTCGCGATTTAGGCTCACGCTGGTATGCTGCTCACGTAGCTGGCGGGCCAGCGTGGACTGGCGCTCTAAATAGCGGAAGTTGGCGTTGTCCTCAGCGCGTGCGTCGTGCTGGGCTATCAGCTTGTCTAGCATGGTTTCAGGTTCGCCATAGCGGCGATACTGGACATTCTGAACGGTGTCCCAGGCCAAGGCATTATCCAAACTGCTTTCACCAATACGCTCGGGATCAATCAAACTGGGGAAGTCGATATCCGGCTCAACGCCGCGATTCTGGGTGCTGTCGCCGGAAATGCGGTAGAACTTGGCGCGAGTCAGTTTGATCTGACCATGGCTCAGCTCGTTGAGCGTCTGCACGGTGCCTTTGCCAAACGTCGGCGTGCCCAGTACTAAGCCGCGACCATAATCCTGAATCGCACCGGCAAAGATTTCCGAGGCAGAGGCGGAGAGGCGATTCACCAGCACCCCTAGCGGGCCGTCATAAAGTGTCCCTGCTTCGCTGTCGCCATACAGTTGAATGCGCCCCTGGGCATCGCGCACTTGTACGGTGGGGCCGCGGTCGATAAACAGGCCAATAAGCGAGTTGGCTTCCTGGAGCGCACCGCCGCCGTTGTTGCGTAGGTCAAGCACGATACCTTCCACGCCCTCTTCTTTAAGGCGTTCGACTTCTTTGGCAACATCGCGAGTAGTGCTGCGATACTCCTCTTCACCCGCTTGCCAGGCGTCAAAATCGACGTAGAACGTCGGGATGTTAATCACCCCTAAGCGGTGAGGTTCTCCATCACGCTCGACTTCAATCACTTCGCTATGGGCGGCTTGGTCTTCAAGGCTAACGGTGTCACGGGTAATCTCAACGGTTTGCGAGCGGGTCATATCCACCGCTTGGGCAGGTACCACGTCCAAGCGAACAACGGAGCCTTTGGGGCCACGAATCAGATCCACCACGTTGTCCAGGCGCATGCCGACCACATTGACCATCTCACCCTCTTCCTGGCCTACGGCGATGATGCGATCCGCTGGCTCAAGTACGCCGGCGCGCTCCGCTGGGCCGCCGGGCACAAGGCTGGAAACTTTGACATATTCACCATCGGACTGAAGTAGGGCGCCAATGCCCTCAAGGGAGAGGCTCATCTGAATATCGAAGGATTCGCCCTGGCGAGGGGAGAGGTAGCCAGTATGTGGGTCGATACTGCTAGTAACGGCTGCCATCAGTACGCCAAATACATCTTCAGACTCGGTTTGCTCCAGCCGCGTTAGTTGGCCTTCATAGCGCTGGCGCAGGTTGTCTTCAATCTGTTCGCTATCCTGATCGGTCAGGGCGAGCGTTAAGGCGTCGTTTTTAAGCCGCTTGCGCCATAGCTCGTCAAGCTCGCTTTGCCGGGATGCCCAGGGCGCCTCTTCACGATCAATTTCTAAACGCTCGTTGCTTTCAAAATCGAAATCAAGGCCTTCGTCCAGCTTTGCCAACAAAGACTCAAGGCGCGACCGTTGCCGATCACTAAAGGTGTTATAGAGATCAAACGCATCATCCAACTCACCATTGAAAAGAGCGTCTGCCATGCCCGTCTCTAAGTGACGATAGGGCTCGATATCACTGCGCAGCAGGTAGGCGCGCTGGCCGTCCAGAATATCCAAATAGCGTTGGAAGGCATCCTGCGACCACGCTTCATCAAATGTAATATCAGCATAATGGCCGTAGCGGAGCGAGTCCGCAATTTCCACTGCCGCCTGGCGTTGTTCGTCGGTCGGCTCAAGTTGCGCCAAGGCGGCTGGGCTGGTAACAACCAGCATGACAGCCAGGGCGACCGAACGCGAAAGCGTTGCAAACAAGCTCATCAGTCAAGCTCTCCCGGATTTGTGTACACTCATTCTTCCCTAGACTCGCATATGACCCATGAGTTGCGTAGGTCGAAGGGGTATTGTAGCAGGTCGCCTGCGCGATGAGACTCAATCATTACTGTTATGAGGATTTCCATGTCCGAGACTTTCAACGCTGATCGTTTAACGCGGTTATGCGATTTTCTGCGCCAATCACCGACCCCGTGGCACGCTGCAGGTAATATGGCTGAGCGATTGGAGCAAGCTGGTTTTCAGCGGCTGGAAGAGAAGGCCAATTGGCAGCTAACCCCGGGCAAGCGCTACTACGTCACCCGTAATGACTCGGCGATTATTGCTTTTCAGTTGCCTGAGTCTGAAGTGACGGCGCTGCGTATGATCGGTGCCCACACCGATAGCCCGGGGTTGCATCTAAAGCCTAACGCCACGCAGTGCTCTGCAGGCTGGCTACAGTTGGGAGTGCAGGTGTATGGCGGTGTTTTGTTAGCGCCGTGGTTTGACCGTGACCTGGGGCTGGCAGGGCGTGTGCATGTGCGCCATGCCGATGGTCGCTTGGAAAGCATATTGCTTAATGTCGATCGGGCTATTGCCATGGTGCCGAGTCTGGCGATTCACCTGGATCGTGATGTCAACGCAGGTCGGCCGATTAACCCGCAGACGCAAATGGCGCCAGTGTTGATGCAGAGCGATACGGCTACGCTAGGCGAGCTAGTGGCGCAATGGTTAGAAGAGCAGCACGGCCTGCGTGCAGTGGAAGTAGTGGACTTTGAATTAGGCTTTTACGATGTTCAGCCACCGTCCCTGGTTGGTGTTAAGCAAGAACTGGTGGCCAGCGCCCGGTTGGATAACCTGCTCTCCTGCTTCATCGGTTTAGAGTCACTCTTGGCTTGCGATGGCAGTCAAGGCGCTTTGTTGGTGGCCAACGATCACGAGGAAGTCGGCAGTGCCAGTGCTTGTGGTGCCCAAGGCCCATTCTTGGCGGATGTGCTAAAGCGCATTAATGGCCAGGTGGGCAAGGGAGACGACGAGTCGCTGATTCAACTGATTCAGTCGTCGCTGATGATTTCTTGCGATAATGCCCACGCACTGCATCCTAACTTTCGCGACAAGCACGATGAGCGCCATGGTCCAGCGATTAATGGTGGCCCGGTCATCAAGGTGAACTCCAGCCAGCGTTACGCCACCAATAGTGTCACTGGTGCGCTGTTTCGCGATGTCTGTCGTGAGGCTGACGTACCCGTGCAGTCGTTTGTTACCCGGGCGGATATGGGCTGTGGCAGTACGATTGGCCCGATTACCGCCACCGAGCTGGGTGTGCCCACTATTGATGTGGGGGTGCCTCAATGGGCGATGCATTCGATTCGGGAAACCGCGGGTACTAAAGATGTCGAGTATCTAACCCGCGCCCTAACGCTATTTCTAAACCGTCCTGCGTTAAGCTAGTCCAAGCAAATAGCTGAATTTTGCTTAGCAATAACAGCTTTGCAACACAAAAAAGCCCGCTAAATAAAATTAGCGGGCTTTTAATATGCTTGGTGGCTACGCCCTGATTTGAACAGGGGACCCCATCATTATGAGTGATGTGCTCTAACCAGCTGAGCTACGTAGCCTTTCAACGGGGGCGAATGATACTGATAACCCCGCCTTCAGTCAATGTTTTATTGCTGGTCGTATGGGTGTTGCCGCTTACACATTAAAGCGGAAGTGCACCACATCGCCATCTTTGACAATGTACTCTTTGCCTTCCAGGCGCCATTTCCCGGCGTCTTTGGCTGCCTGCTCACCGCCTAGCGATACGAAGTCCTCATAGGCAACCACTTCAGCACGGATAAAGCCTTTTTGGAAGTCGGTGTGAATCACGCCAGCGGCTTCTGGGGCTGTGGCACCTTCTTTCACTGTCCAGGCGCGCACTTCTTTAACACCGGCAGTGAAGTAGGTTTGCAGACCCAGCAGTGAGTAGCCCGCGCGAATGACACGATCAAGGCCTGGTTCATCCATGCCCATCTCACTTAAGAACATCGAGCGCTCTTCATCATCCAGCTCGGCAATTTCGGCTTCCAGCTGATTGCAAACAGGCACCACAAGCGCGCCTTCTTCAGCGGCGATTTCGTTAACAATATCCAGGTAAGGATTGTTCTCAAAACCATCTTCATTGACGTTAGCGATGTACATAGTTGGCTTCAGAGTCAAAAAGCCGAAGCTCTTCACCTGTCGCTGCTCTTCCTCGCTTAAGCCAAAGCTGCGTAGCGGTAAGCCTTCCGCAACGTGGGGCTGAATACGATCAAGAATCGCCTTAGTGGCAATGGCCTCTTTATCACCGCCTTTCACCGAACGAACCAGACGCTGGCTGGCTTTTTCGACAGTATCCAGGTCGGCCAGCGCCAGCTCTAAATTGATCGTTTCGATATCGGCGCGCGGGTCGACCTGGTTGGCTACGTGGATAACGTTGTCGTTATCGAAGCAGCGCACCACATGAGCAATCGCCTGGGTTTCACGAATGTTAGCCAGAAACTTGTTGCCTAAGCCCTCACCTTTGGAGGCCCCGGCGACCAAGCCAGCAATGTCGACGAACTCCATGGTGGTCGGCAGTACTTTTTGCGGCTTGACGATCTCGGCGAGCTTATCAAGGCGCGGATCCGGCATCGGCACGATACCCACGTTCGGCTCAATGGTACAGAAGGGGAAGTTTTCTGCATCGATGCCTGACTTGGTCAGTGCATTGAATAGTGTGGACTTGCCGACGTTAGGCAGGCCGACGATGCCGCAATTGAAACCCATAAAATGTTCCTGAGAATAAGGTGGTAGGGCGTAAAAGTAATCGCCATTCTACGAGATGCGCTAGCCATCAGCTACCGGCGTAACTTAACAGCTTTTGGCGGCGTCTATGCTGGCTTGAGGCTGTGCAGCTGGTTCATGGCTTTGGCCCAGTCTCCCGCGAGCGCTAGCGGCAGGGTGGTGACACACTCGTCCATGGCGCGAACAATGGCCTCGTGTTCGGCCTTGCCGGGACGCCCCAATACATAATTAGTGACTTGGCGTGCCTCGCCGGGGTGACCAATGCCAATTCGTACCCGGTGAAACTGCTTCTGGCCGCCTAGTGCGCTAATAATATCGCGCAGGCCATTGTGGCCTCCATGCCCGCCACCGGTTTTGTAGCGTGCTTGGCCGGGGGGGAGGTCGAGCTCGTCGTGGGCGACCAGTAGGTTTTCAGGGGCAAGTTTGAAAAACTGGCACAAGGCTGCCACCGCGGCGCCACTGCGATTCATAAAGGTGGCAGGGTTGAGCAGGTGTAGCTCATGGTCGCCTAGGCGCACCTTGGCGTAGTGGCCGAAAAATTTCTTTTCCGGTCGTAGCTCTGCATGGGCGCTCTGCGCAATAGCCTCTACCAGCCAGAAACCGGCGTTATGGCGCGTGGCTTCATATTCCGCTCCGGGGTTGCCTAATCCAATAATGGCTGTTACCTGGCTCATCTTCCCACCTCGCACAAAATATTCAGAAGACCAAAACTATCCAGAAGACTAAAACAATCCAGAAAACATGGTTGACGCCGCGCCAGCGACGGCCCTAAAAAAAATCAAGCGCCGAGGCGCTTGATTCTAACATCGTGTCAGCATCACAAGGGCCATGCAGGCATGGCCCCAATAAGATGCTTAACGGGATACTTACTCGGCGCTGCTGTCTTCTTCGCCTTCGCTTTCACCATCTTCATCTTCTGCATCAGCACGCACTTTTACTTTCGTGATGCTGAGTACTGCATTGTCGTGCTCTTCACCGTGGGACAGGTCAACTGAGGTGACGCCGGCCGGCAGGGTAAGGTCAGACAGGTGCAGTGTCGTGCCAAGCTCAACGGCAGCGATGTCGACTTCGATAAAGTCAGGCAGGTCTTTCGGCAAGCAGCTGATCGCCACTTCGTTGGCCAGTACGTGCAGTTCGCCGCCTTGGTCTTTGATACCGACACACTTCTCTTCGCCCGTCACGTGCAGTGGCACGTTGATGGTGATTTCGTGAGTCGCATCAACGCGCAGGAAGTCGGCGTGGGTCAGCAACGGCTTGAAAGGGTGACGCTGCAGGTCACGAACAACGACTTGCTCTTCTTTGCCTTCGATCATCAGTTTGATGACGGAAGAGAAGAAAGACTCATCTTCAATCGCTTTGTAGAAAGCGGTTTTTTCAACAGCGATGGACTGCGCGCCTTTTTCGCCACCGTATACAACGGCCGGCACTTGCTGGTTCGCACGACGCAGGCGGCGGCTCGCACCTTTCCCCAGGTCGTTACGAACGCTGGCTTTCAGGATAAAATCAGACATGGAATTGCCTCTTAGTTTAAGTAAGGAAGACGCCGCCGACCGCGACCAGACGACGACGTTTCCGTGGCCCCAAAAGGGGGCTGTATCGTCAGCGGATTAGTGGAACATCGCGCTGACAGATTCTTCGTTGCTGACCCGGCGAATTGCCTCAGCGATCAGTCCAGCAACGCTCAACTGGCGAATTTTTCCGCTACGACGGGCAACGTCAGATAGCGGGATGGTGTCGGTCACCACCACTTCATCCAGTACGGAGTTGGTAATATTATCGACCGCAGGGCCGGACAGGATCGGGTGTGTCGCATAGGCCACCACGCGCTTGGCGCCGTGATCTTTTAACGCTTCACCGGCTTTACACAGCGTGCCTGCGGTGTCGATCATGTCGTCGACTACGACACAGGTGCGGCCCTCAATCTCGCCGATGATATGCATCACCTGGGCCTGGTTGGCCTGAGGGCGACGCTTATCGATAATGGCGAGATCGGCATTCAGCTGTTTGGCGATGGCACGGGCGCGAACAACGCCGCCCACGTCAGGGGAAACAACGACGAGGTCGCTGTAATTCTGACGCTCGATATCATCCAGCAGAATGGGAGAGCCGTAGACGTTGTCCACAGGAACATCAAAGAAGCCCTGGATCTGATCAGCATGTAGATCCATGGTCATCACGCGGTCAACGCCTGCTTTAACCATCATGTCCGCCACTACTTTGGCGGAAATCGGTACCCGTGCGGAGCGCACGCGGCGATCCTGGCGAGCATAGCCAAAGTAGGGAAGTACCGCCGTGATGCGAGTTGCCGAGGCGCGACGCAGTGCGTCGACCATCAGGATCAACTCCATCAGATTGTCGTTTGTCGGTGCACAGGTGGATTGTAGAATGAAGACATCCTTACCGCGCACGTTCTCATTGATCTCGACTGCGATTTCGCCGTCGCTGAATTGACCCACCGTAGCGTTACCCATACGGCTGTCTAAGCTCTCGGCAATTTTTTGAGCGAGTGCGGGATTGGCGTTCCCGGCGAAAACCATCAATTTTGACACGCGCAGCCACCTTTGCAGTGTTGGGGATCAGGGGTAAAAACGCAGGCCATTGTTGGGTTGGCTGGGGTACCAGGATTCGAACCTGGGAATGCCGCTACCAAAAAGCGGTGCCTTACCACTTGGCGATACCCCAGCAATAACCTAACGCGCTGACCGGGCGCTTTTAACTGCCCAGAGCGGGACTGTAAATAGCCCAGAGCGGGACTATGAACTGCCCAGAGCATCATGTAGGGGAGAGGTGTTGAGTCCGCGTGCTACCCATGCCGGCCAATGTTGTCCCGCTAATTGCGCGATTGCTTGTGCCGATTGCTGTGTATCGAAAGCAGCAAACAGACAAGCCCCCGTGCCGGTCAACCGACTAGGTGCGTGCTGTGCAAGCCAGTTCAGGGCTTCCGCAATTGGCGGATAGCGTTCCTTTACCACGGCCTCACAGTCATTGCGCCACTCCGGCGCTCCCCCCTGCAGTGCGCGCGCCATAGTAATGGGGCGGCTGTCACGTGTCAATTGCGGGTCTTGGAAGACGCCTGACGTAGACACACTAATACCCGGGTGAATAATCACAAACCAAGGGGTATCAAGCGTCACCGGGGTAAGCCGTTCGCCAACGCCTTCGCCCCAGGCGCTATGGCCATGTACGAATACCGGTACATCGGCCCCCAGCTGAAGCCCCAGACGAGCTAGTTCGACTAACGGCAGATTGAGCTGCCAGAGGTGGTTGAGCCCCACTAATGCGGTGGCTGCGTTGGAACTGCCACCCCCTAAACCGCCTCCCATCGGCAACTGCTTATCGATCGTAAGCGTAGCGCCTAGTGCAGTGCCGCTATGCTGTTGCAATAACCGTGCGGCGCGTACGATCAAATTGTCATCGTGGCTAACGCCGCTAACCTCACTGGTTAACTGAATTTCCCCGTCATCGCGGGGGGCCAACGTAAGGTGGTCGCACAGGTCGATAAACTGAAATAGCGTTTGCAGTGCGTGGTAGCCGTCTTCACGACGGCCCACTATATGCAGCATACGGTTAAGCTTGGCCGGCGCGGGAAGCGTTAATGGCGCGTTCATTGAAACGGTTACCTTTACTCTTCGCTAGCTTGCCACTGGTTGACGACCAGCGTAATACGCACATCATCGTAGTGCATGACCATGCGCCGTGGCAGCCATAAATCGTCGACTTTCTCCCAGTCGCGGTAGTCGATTTCCCAGCCGTCTTGGGTAAGATGGCTAGGAAAGCCCAGTTCGTCGGTTTCTAGCTGATAACTGCCGGTATTGTCATTATCAGGATCACCGGGCAGGCCGCGCACCCAGTTGGGCATAGCGGTGACGGGGAGTGACCAGCCCAACTGCTCTTCCATAAGCGCTTCTGGGGTTTCTGCCTCAAAGCGGCCGTCGCTATTGGAGAGGGAGAAACGTCCCTCGCGCCCCTCAAGCACGTTGCGTCCGCCGCCAAAGGGCCCGCTGATCAGCATACGGAAATAGTAGGGGGTTTGATTCCAGTCCAGGTTGGCGCTGACGTTCTCTTCTGGGGTGCGCAATCCTGCCTTGCCGACCAGCGTCCAGGTATCGAATGCTTCTACATCGGCCTGCTGGCGTTCCCACTGACCTGCCTGGCGGCCACTTTCATCCATGGGAGCCTGGGAGGCACAGCCGGCGAGCAAGAGAAGCGCGAAGCCGGCAAGCCAGAGGCGCGAAGTGTGACGTGTCAATGGCCAGCGGGGCGAGGGGGACGTCAGTGTCAACATAAACAGGCTCCATGTCAGGTGGTTATAGCGCAAGGGTAACATGATGGGGGCGCTTAAAATGGGGTTCGCAGGGTTAGGGTGCCTCTGGCGGCGTTAGTTCAGGACTTATTTAAGGACTGAGCTCAGGATAACGCTCGAGTAGCCCGTCGATCAGTGGGTGTTGGTTCGTCCGCTGCATGATTTGCTGGATCAACTGGCGCGCTTCTTCATCACGCCCCAGTGCATTTAGCACTTCGGCCAGATGCGCAGCGACCTCCTGGTCAGGTAGCTGCATATAGGCGCTTTCAAGCCAGGGCAGCGCTTCTTCAGGTTCGCCAAGGCGGAAGTAGACCCAGCCCATGCTATCGAGCACGGCAGGGTTGTCCGGATCAGCCTCGTAGGCACGCTCAATCAGCTCAAACGCCTCTTGCAAGCGCCCTGGCAAGTTAAGGTCGGCCAGTGTGTAGCCCAGCGCATTGAGCGCTTCGGCATTGTCTGGGTCGGTGCGCAGTATCTGACGCAAATCCTGCTCCATGCCCGCGATGTCGCCTGCTTCCCAACGCCGCATGGCACGCATATAAAGCAGCGATGCGTCATCAGGTGTACGGCTAATTTCGCGGTCTAATAGCGCATCAGCGTCCGCAGGTTGATTTATTTCGTCCAGCAACTGGACTTCGAGCATCACCAATTCAGTAAAGTAATTATCAAAGCGCATCCGTTCAATGCGTAGGAAGGCGCGAGCATCCAGCAGACGATCTTCCTCAATCAGCATTTGCGCGGCCGCCGCGCGAGCGGGCAAAAATTCACTGCCCTCGCTGACTTGGCGATAATAGAGCAGCGCATTATCGATATCGCCTTGCTCTTGGGTGATGGCGCCAAGTAGGTAATAGGCTAAATCTGGCACGTTAGGTTGGCCAATCAGCGGCTGCAGCAAGCGTTGCGCGGGTTCGGGGTGCCCCTCTTCCAGATAAAGCTGGGCTAGCGATAAGCGCAGATCTTCATTGCCTGCATGGCTCTCTAGCAGAGCGTTGGTTTGCACTTCAGCCGCGCTAATATTGTTAAGGCGGATTTCTGCTTGAGCCAGTAGCAGGATAAACCGCACATCGTCAGGGGCGAGTTCAAGGCCCTGTTGGGCAGCGCGTTGAGCGGCCGGGTAATCCTCAACCTCCAGTGCCAAGCGAGCTTTCACCAACCATAACGCAGCAGATTCGGGGTCGAGCAACTCGACTTGATCAAGCCGCCGCTGGGCAAGCGTTGTATCACCCAGGGCAGCCTCAATCAGTGCCGTGCCCAACAGTACATCGCTGTGATGGGGCAGTTGGTCAGTGTTTGGGCGGGCTAAATGCTCACGCAGCTGCTGGGCGATCAACGTTAATGGTGCCTCTTCAGCCACCGCGATCTCTGCAAAGGCGGTGATATCGCCATGGCCGCCAGCTTCAGCAATCGCAATGCGCTGTTCAAGGCTGTCGAGCCAATCACCACGCTGCAGTGAAAAGGCCGCCAGCAGACGATTGGGTGCTTCTGCCTGGGGGGCAAGCTCTCGCCAGCGAAGTGCCGAGGCTTCGACTAATGAAGCTTCATCGCCAAAGCGGGCCGCGAAGGTGGCGCGTTCAGCAAGCGCTGGCTCGCGATAGCGCTTAGCCGCTTCCAGGTAGCCCTGGCTCGCGTAGCGATAGTCGCCACGCTGGCCAGCAAGCTCAGCGCCCAGCAGCGTACTGAGCCCCGCGGCATCCAGCCCGCGGGTTATTGGCGGCGCATTGCGCATTGGGTCATCGGCCCAGGTGCCGAGGTGGCTATCCTGAGGGCTGGGCGTAGATTGGCAGGCGCTCAGCAGCAGAGCAGCATAAGCGGCCAAAGGTAATCGCATCGAATGCCGGAACATAGCGCTCACTAGTGAGAAGCCCGAACAGGTAGAGCCCTTTAAACCAGGGCCCAATAAAGAAAAGCGAGGTCGCATGCGTCTCTCGATTAAGTGGCCAGATGCCCAGCATAGCGGCTTGCCTGCCTGCGGCAAAGTGGTGTGGGCCAGATGATAGCCTGCTGTGATAGAATGTTCCTCCTTGAAAAAGTGGTCAGCAAACTTTATGCCTACTTATTAAAGACCATTGTAGGCAGCTTACAGATATTTGTAGGTAGCGCCGAACCACGCTAAAGACTTGTTTTAGCAAGCCCTAATTGACGGTGCAGCCGCTTATCATCACGACGGCTGCCAAAAAGTCCGACACACTAGCGAAGACGCATAACGCATGACGCTTCTTGCCCTGGGAATAAATCATCGTACCGCCAGCGTGGCCGTGCGTGAGCAGGTGGCTTTTACGCCAACGCAGCTTGAAACCGCATTGGCTGAATTGCGTAACCTGCCACAAATCAGTGAAGCGGCGGTGCTCTCTACCTGCAACCGCACGGAGCTTTACTGTGTCACGGATGCGGCTGGCGAGCAGGCAGTACTCAATTGGCTCGGACGCTTTCATAACTTACGCGTCGATGAGCTGATGCGCTGTGCCTACCACTATCTAGACAACGATGCAGCGCGCCATTTAATGCGCGTAGCGGTTGGCCTGGATTCCATGGTGCTGGGCGAGCCGCAGATTCTGGGGCAGTTGAAGGATGCCTATCAGCAGGCGCGCCAATCCAAGGGCTTGGGTGGCGAGCTTGAACGCCTGTTCCAGCATACCTTCGCGGTGGCCAAACAGGTGCGCACCGAAACCGGCATCGGTAAAAACCCCGTTTCAGTGGCTTACGCTGCCGTCAGCATGGCCAGCCGCATTTTCGATGACTTTAGCCGTTCTCGGGCGTTGCTAATAGGCGCCGGTGAAACTATTGAATTAGTTGCGCGCCATCTAAATGAGGCGGGGGTCCGAGAGCTTACGGTTGCTAACCGCACCCGAGAGCGCGCTGAGTTGGTCGCCGGCCCTCTGGGAGGAACGGCGATCACCCTGCAAGAGATTCCTGACGCTCTCGAGAACGCCGATATTGTGATCTCTTCCACCGCGTCCCCGCTGCCTATACTTGGTAAAGGCATGGTTGAGCGCGCGCTCAAAAAACGTCGCCATCGGCCGGTATTTATGGTCGATATCGCGGTGCCTCGGGATATTGAGCCCGAAGTGGGCGAATTAGCGGATGTGTTTCTTTACACCGTGGATGACCTGGAAGAGGTTATCCAGGAAAATCGCCGCCATCGCCAGGTTGCCGCTGACCAAGCCGAGTCGCTGATCGAACACGGGGTGGGTAGTTGGCAGCATGAGCGGCGTATTCGTAATGGTGGTGAACTGATCCGCGACTACCGCCAGCATGGTGAAGCGCTGCGCGATCTTTCCCGCGACCAAGCGTTGGAGCGGCTGGCACGAGGTGAAGATCCGGCTAAAGTCATTGAGCGCTTGGCGCATCAATTGACTAACCGTTTGCTCCACCAGCCCACCCAGGCCATACGCGATGCAGCGTCTGAAGAGCACCACGATTTACTCAACGCCGCTCCGCGCCTGCTGTTGCCCACTAAGCCTGCCTTTGAGACTACACCAGCGCCCCCGGTTAACTGCCAGAAGGATGATACGCCCGCATGAAAGAGACTCTGCGCCAACGCTTAGACAGCTTTACCGAACGCTTTGAAGAGCTGGCGATGCTGCTGTCGGATCCCGACGTGATCAATAACCAGCAACGCTTTCGCGATTATTCGCGTGAGTATGCTGAGTTAGAGGAGCTGGTGGCGGCCTGGCAGCGCTATCGTGATATTGAAACCAATATGCACGAAGCCGAGCAGCTTAGCCGCGATAGCGACGCGGACATGCGCGAGTTGGCGGAGATGGAGCTAAGCGAAGGGCGGGAGCGGTTAGCCGAGCTGGATATCGAGCTGAAGCGCCTGCTGGTGCCTAAAGACCCTGATGATGGCCGTGGGGTGTTTCTGGAAGTGCGTGCTGGTACCGGCGGCGACGAAGCGGCAATTTTTGCCGGTGACCTGTTTCGCATGTACTCCCGCTACGCTGAAAAACGTGGTTGGCGGGTCGAGGTGGTGAGCGCCAGTCATGGCGAGCAGGGCGGCTACAAAGAGATCATTTCCCGCGTCAAAGGCGATGGTGTTTACGCCCAGCTGAAATTTGAATCCGGCGCCCACCGCGTACAGCGCGTCCCTGCGACCGAGTCCCAGGGCCGCATTCACACCTCTGCTTGCACCGTCGCAGTGATGCCTGAAGTCGATGACGTGGGCGATATCGATATCAATCCTTCGGATCTGCGCGTGGATACCTACCGCTCCAGCGGCGCCGGTGGTCAGCACGTTAACACCACGGACTCTGCGATCCGCATTACTCACCTGCCTACCGGCGTGGTGGTGGAGTGTCAGGAAGAGCGCAGTCAGCATAAAAACCGTGCCAAAGCGATGTCGCTGCTGGCCGCGAAGTTGAAGCGTAACGCCGTCGATAGCCAGCGTCAGACGCAAGCAGATGCACGCCGTTCGCTAGTGGGTTCGGGGGATCGCAGTGAGCGTATCCGCACCTATAATTTCCCCCAGGGGCGGATTACCGACCATCGCATTAATTTGACGCTTTATAAACTCAATGAAGTGGTCAGCGGCGAGCAGTTGGATGACGTGATTAGCCCGCTGATTCACGAGTATCAAGCGGAACAGCTCTCAGCCCTTCAGGATGTCTAATGACCCTTGATGCGCTGTTGAAACAGGCTGCCCAACGTTTGCAGGCGGCGGGTTCCAGCTCGCCGCGTATCGACGCTGAAGTGCTGTTATGCCACGTGCTCGGGCGTGATCGCACTTGGCTCTACACCTGGGGCGATAAAATATGCTCCTTATGGGAGCAGGCCCGTTTCGATGCGCTCATCGCTGCACGTTCCCAGGGCACTCCGGTTGCCTACCTTACCGGGGAACGCGAATTTTGGGGGCTGCGCTTAGCCACCTCACCTGATACGTTGATACCCAGGCCTGATACTGAAACCCTGGTTGAGCTTGCCCTAAAGCGGGCGACGCTCCCCTCAGGCCGGCTGCTCGATCTTGGCACGGGAACGGGTGCCATTGCCCTGGCATTTGCCAGCGAACAACCTCACTGGCAGATAGTGGGGGTGGATCTGCGCTTTGAGGCGGTCGCGTTGGCAACCCGTAACGCGCGCTCGTTAGGCATATCCAATGCTAGGTTTTTACAGAGTGATTGGTTTGCTGCTTTGGAAACGTGTGCGGATGCAGATAAGCAGTTCGATATTATCGTCAGTAATCCCCCGTATATTGCCGCCGATGATCCTCATCTAGCCGAAGGCGATGTGCGTTTTGAGCCACGCTCAGCGCTGGTTGCTAACGCCTGCGGCATGGCGGATTTGCTGCATTTGGTAAACTCCGCGCAGCGCTATCTAGCGGCTTCTGGTTGGTTGCTGCTAGAGCACGGCTATAAACAGGCCGAAATGGTGCGTGAGGCGCTTGAGCGCGCTGGCTATAAAAACGTTGAAAGTGCTCGTGACCTGGGGGGGCATGAACGGGTTACCCTGGGGCACCTTTAATAACTGCCTGATTCATCAGTATTGGATCCTGCCATGAAACCAAAAAATAGAACGCTGGACCGTATCGACCTTAAAATCCTGCGCTGCTTGCAGGAAAATGCGCGTATTTCTTACGTCGATTTAGCTTCGGAAGTGGGTTTATCCACAACCCCTTGCCTTGAACGCGTTAAGCGTTTGGAGAAAGCGGGTATTATTCGTGGTTACCAAGCCATTCTTGACCCGCGGGCTTTGAAGGCCAATTTATTAGTTTTTGTCGAGATCAGCTTAGAAACGCAATCGCCAGCGGTCTTTGATGAGTTTCGCCGTGCCGTCGAGAAGCTACCGCAGATTCAGGAGTGCCACCTTGTCTCGGGTCAGTTCGACTACATCTTGAAGTGCCGCATTCCCGAAATGGCCGCTTACCGCCAGCTATTGGGCGATGTGGTGTTAACGCTACCGGGTGTGAAAGAGTCGAAAAGCTACGTGGTGATGGAAGAGGTCAAAGAGAGCTTCAATTTACACATTCCTGCCTTCGAGGAATTTGAGGATAAGTAAGCCGATGATGGATGACCAGGCGCTGCTGCGCTATAGCCGTCAGATCATGCTGCCCGAGGTGGATTACGAGGGCCAAGAGCGCCTGCAATCTGCCCATGCAGTAATTATTGGGGCCGGCGGTTTGGGCTCTCCGGCAGCGCTCTATTTAGCTGCTGCTGGGATAGGGCGTATCACCATCGCCGATGCAGATCATGTCGAGCTTTCCAATCTTCAACGGCAAATTGCCCATCAGCAGTCCAGTATTGGTTTAAATAAAGCGCACTCTGCCCAGGCCAGCATGTGCGCACTCAATCCCCACTGCCAAGTGGTTGCGTTAGACCAACATGTTGAAGGCGAATCGCTTGAGCAGTTAGTCGCTTCGGCGGATGTGGTGCTCGACTGTACCGACCGTTTCTCAAGCCGCTATGCGGTGAATGCGGCGTCCCAAAAAGCAGGTGTGCCGCTGGTATCGGGTGCGGCAATTCGCTTTTCAGGTCAGTTGGCAGTCTTTGACCCACGCAATGCCGAGTGTCCCTGCTACGCCTGCCTCTATCCGCCCGACGAAAGTGGCGATGAAGCGCTAAGCTGCTCAGAAAGTGGCGTCATGGCGCCACTGGTGGGCTTGATCGGCTGCTTTCAGGCGGTTGAAGCCTTTAAGCTGCTTAGTGGCGCAGGTTCTGCCCACCAAGGCCTCTCTACCTTTGATGGTTTAAGCGGCCAATGGCGGCACTTCCTAGTGCCTCGCGATCCCGCTTGCCCAGTGTGCGCTCAGCGCCTCTGATGTGCTGAAAGCGGCTTAATCGTTAGCTTTTGCTTCTGTGGTGTCATGCTCTGCGGCGTTCGCACTCGTGGTTGAATGCTTTTCAACGGTTGCTTTTGGCGAGGTTTTAGTCATGCTGCCGATAGCGTCGCTAAAGGCACTTTTCAGCACATCGTTGTCGGGGTTCATATCGATACTGCCGTGGAAAACGCTGCCATCTTCAAGTACCAGGCAGGGGGCAACAATAGTGCCTGAAACCTGGGCTCCCTTATGAATGGTTGCGCGGTGGTGTGCCACCAGGTTTCCGGTTACCTCGCCTGATATATGCAGTGTGTGAGCAAATACATCGCCGTTGATATAGCCATTGGCACCTAGCGTCACGGTGTGTTGTTTACAGGTGATAATGCCGCTTACGCGTCCCTCTACCGTCAAATCCTCATCGCTATTAATGTCTCCCTCCACTTGCGTATGACCCCCAATAACGGAGAGGCTTGGTCGCGCACTGCTGGTTGGCGTGCCTGGTGTTGCTGATGAGCGTGTATCAGGTGGCGTTAGCGCCGCAGCCTTATTCTCAGGTGGGGCATTCTTGGCTTTGTTAAACATAGGGTGGCTCCTAGTGAATGACGCCAGAGCGCCTTTGGGGTGCGTGGTATTGAGCATTGAATACCTTAATCGGCTTGTTACTGTCTCAAAGCCTGGAGTTAAGCCAAGTGAGTGGGCTTATTCACGCCGCCGCAATATAAAAGAGCGAGTATAACGTTAGCTGGGGCAACCACATCTAAAGCGGCAGGAAGCGGTATGGGCATTCAAGTATGGTTTATTGTGCTGGGCGTTGGCGTAATGACGCTGATCGTATGGGATGGCAAGCGCCGTAAGCTAAAACAGCGCGCTTTAAGCGCCGCAGGGAGACCACACAAAGCGCCTGCAGTGGATTCCGCTTCCATCTCAGAACACCCCTTTGAAGCAATGTCGCCACCTGAAGAAGCCTCCGCTGTGACGTCTCCCGCCATCCAGTGCATGCCAGGTGGCAGCCGAATTGGGTCAGCCACTCATATTTTAGGCAAAGTGATCGCCGATGAGCCTGTGCTCATTAAGGGCCGTTTGGAGGGGACTCTTATTGCGCCTAATCATCCTGTCTCTGTGACTGCCTCTGGCCACGTCGCATCGTATCTTGAAGGCAACAGTGTCGATATTGACGGAAAAATGGTCGGTACGCTTAAAGCCAACACTAAAGCCACACTGCTGTCTCGGGCGCGTATTCAGGGGATAGTCGAGGCGCCTAGCCTAGAGTGCATGGCGGGAGCTTGGCTCCAGGTGGATGTGGCTAAGAAGGTCAACCTACACAAAATTGCCATGGTGTCTTAACCGCTAGCTGCTACATCTGTCACGCTATTTATTATACCAACGTCTAGATTCGCTCTGCAGTGCTTCAGTTGGTTTTAACCTGGCCGATACCTAATTAAATGACTTATAAACGAAAAAGGGATCAACGGGATGAAGCACCTCTCTATTAAATGGAGCCTGACTGCTGCGTTAGCCTTGCTGGTGCTTATGATTGGGTTGATCAGTGGTCTTGGTTTTTTTGCTAATCACAATAGCTCTCAGGCGCTTGAAGAACTGACGGCTACCAACGTGCGGCTGACGAATTTAGCCAACCGCACGCAAGTCAATGCACTCAGAGCACAAACGTTTTTAGACCGCTCGGCAAGTTTTAGCACTCAGGGTAATCCAGAAAAGGGGCAGGAGAGCCTTGCCATGGCTGCAGAGGCGGTAGCTGAGGCAGAGGCACGTTTTAATGAGTTTCGTGCTGTGCCAATCAATCCTGAAGGCACACTTGCACCCCACCGTGATGCGATTATCAGCGCTTACAATGCCTTTGTGACAGAGGGCATTTCGCCACTGCTCGAGGCCGCCCCTTTCCAAATCCAGCGCAGGCAAGAGGAACTGGGAGTATTAAGCGCCGAGCTGGATCTGGCCATGAGCGGTTTTATTGCTTATACCGAAGAGCGTGGCGCTAGCGTTCTTCAGCAGGTCAATCGCTTGGCGACGACTATTGGCGTCATTGCGATTACCCTTTTAGTGATTTCACTGGTGGCCGTGGTGGTCATTCGGTGGGCAATGATGCGTAGCGTTGTAAGGCCCCTTCGGCGTGCCAGTGAGCATTTTGCACGGATTGCTGATGGTGATCTGACAGGTCAAATTGAAGATCGGGGCCGTAATGAAATTGGTCAGTTGTTCGGTGGCCTGGCGGCCATGCAGGAGAAGTTAAAACAGCTGGTGATAGCATTGAGAGGCAGTAGCGAACAGGTCTTCAGCGGGGCGGGTGATATCTCTGCGGGAAGCCAGGATCTCTCTTCACGAACCGAGCAGCAGGCCTCCGCGCTTCAGCAAACCGCTTCCAGCATGGAGGAGATGTCGACGACGGTAAGTAAAAATGCTGAAACGGCCGAAGAAGCGGATCAGCTCTCGGTGGCGGCATCACAGTCGGCGGAGACAGGTGGTGAAGAGGTGGAGCGCACGGTGCAACTCATGCGTGAGATTGCAGCCAGTGCGAGCCAGGTAAACGATATTATCGGTGTGATTGACTCTATTGCCTTCCAAACCAATATTTTAGCGCTCAATGCATCGGTTGAAGCCGCACGTGCAGGCGAACAAGGTCGTGGCTTTGCCGTGGTGGCCAGTGAAGTTCGCTCACTAGCGACGCGAAGTGCTGACTCGGCCAAAGAGATTCGTAGCCTGATCGAGCAGACCACCACGAAGATTAACGGCGGCGCTGAACAAGCGGAGCGCAGTGGACAGACGATTTATCAAACAGTGGATGCGATTCGTCAAGTCACCACTCTGATGGGCGAAATTTCGACCGCGACGCGGGAGCAGAATAGTGGCATTGAGCAGATTAACGCTGCTCTTACTGAAATGGATTCGGTCACTCAGCAAAACGCAGCGCTGGTGCAACAAACCAGCTCGGCGGCTAGCGCTCTAGAGGGGCAGGCCCGTGAGCTGGCCGACTTGATGGCTACCTTCCGCATTGATGAGAGTGCTACCAGCGCTGTTGCGCTGACGCATAAGGACACTACTCAGCAGCAACAAGTTGACGGTCGTATTGAGCCAGCGCCACGCCAGCAGGCGACGCAAAGTAAAAAAGAGGCCGTCGATGAATGGGATGAGTTCTAGGTCTGAATTAACTACAAGCTGCCGGTGACAAGCGCACTTATCATCGGCAGCTTTTTTACATCTCAGCACACCTCAGAGGCAGCTATTGCTTACGCGCGGGCGGAAACGCGCAGACGCACATAATCTGCCGTCCAGTTTCCTTGCTCATCGCGTAGGCTGTGGCCCAGCAGCGTCATGGTATTCTCAAGCACGGCATCGCGCACATCCTCGTCGAGCCCATGTAAGAACGGGCTGGCAAACGTCTCAAGCCATCCAATCATGCCGGTGGGCAGCGGAGTCGGGCGTGGGATCAGCTCAATGCTTTCTACTTTGAAACCGACGGTTTCCAGCAGATGGCCATATTCATGGGTGGTCGGGAAATACCACGGATGACGGCCGCGGGCGCTAATGCCCCGAAACTGGAGAGCGGCAATCAGCGCGGTGCAAATAGCGGCGACATTGCCATGACCACCGAACTCAGCCACAAACCGGCCTCCCGGCTTCAATGCACGCTTAACGCCTGCGAGTACCGACTGAGGGTCAAGCATCCAGTGCAGCGCCGCATTGCTAAATACCGCATCAAACTCATGGTCGAAGGGCAGTTGGTGGCCATCAACGACGCGAGCGGTAATGCCCCGTTGGCGGGCGGCATTTACCATCTCTTCTGAAGCGTCAACACCGAGAACGTCAGCGCCCAGTTGCACAAGGCGCTCTGTCAAAGAGCCGTCGCCGCAGCCAAGATCCAAAATACGTTCGCCGGGTTGAGGCGCTAACAGCTTGACCACTTCGCTGCCTAGCTTAGGTACAAAATTAGCATTCTGGGCGTAGTCGCTGGCATTCCACTCTTGCCCGGGTGCATTTTGAGGGGTATGGGTCATATCGGCTTCCTGGCGTCGTTATTATTCCGTCAAAATTCAGTTATCAACGTATAGCCATATCAGTATAGCTTGCTGGTGCCTAACTTATTAGATAGCCAATGAAAATCATAATAAATGACTCGCCAGCACTATCTATTTGATAACTTAGATATCGGCCTTGATAAGCAACTTTTAATAGTGGTCTAGTAAAAAAAGCTAGAATGACACCATTTAGCCGCTGGAAGAGGTTGTTAATGAGCCCATCTATGCCTTGCTATAGAGTTAATTCTCCCGTTGGAGTGATTGCCGATACCCACGGTTTGCTGCGTGATGAGGCACTTTGTCTGCTGCAGGGGTGCGAGCTCATTCTTCACTTGGGGGATGTAGGTAGCAAAGAGGCAGATAAAACGATTTTGCAGCGTTTGGAGACACTGGCGCCGGTGCATTGCGTTAAGGGCAATATCGATACGGCGGCGTGGGCGACGAGTTTACCGATACATCAGGACATCATTGTGAACGAGAAGCACCTGCGCCTTGTGCACCGCTTAGAGGATTACGACCCGAGGTTGGCTTGCGATGCACTTCTGCATGGCCACTCCCATAAGCCCCGCAATGAATACCAGGAGGGAATGCTGCTTTTCAACCCAGGTGCGGCGGGAAAGCGGCGATTCAAACTGCCGATTACCCTAGGCAAATCATGGATAGATCAATATGGCGTACGGGGCGCGATCATGCATTTGCTATAGCCATGTTTAACGCCATCCGCAATCCTGTCATGTTGTACAAATCTGTTACCCTGTTAGTTAGCTGTTTTAAATAAGCGTTATCAAGATAAGCGAGGTTCCATGAACGACGTTATTAAGCTGCTGAAATCCCACCGTTCGATCCGTAAATTTAGCGACCGGCCGATCCCGAAAGAATTGCTGCTGGAGCTTATCCAAGCCGGGCAGGGGGCAGCGACCTCCAGCCACGTTCAGGCGTATACGGTTATCCATGTAAAAGACCAGGCGAACCGTGAGCAGATAGCAGAACTGGCCGGTGGGCAAGGTTATATTGCCACCTGTGCAGACTTTCTAGTTTTCTGTGCCGATATGAAGCGTCCCACGGAGGCTTCAGAGCGCACCGGTGCAAACGTTGTGCGGGGCATGACCGAGCAACTGTTGGTAGCAACAGTGGATACGGCGTTGATGGCGCAAAATGTGGCAGTGGCGGCTGAGTCCGAAGGGTTGGGGATCTGTTATATTGGTGGTATCCGCAATAATCCCCAGGAGGTTAGCGACCTGCTACGCCTCCCCAAGCACGTGTACCCAGTGTTTGGTATGTGCCTCGGCTATCCGGATCAAGAGCCTGAAGTGAAGCCGCGCTTACCCGTGGAGGCGGTTCTGAAAGAAGACTACTACACTGAAGACGGCGAACAGGTAGAGTCCTTCGATACGACCATGCAGGCTTACTACCGGGCTCGCAGTAGCAGTAATAAAGACACCGACTGGTCTCGCAATCTCAAGCCTTTGTTCGATAACAAGCTGCGCCCTCATATGCGCGATTTTTTAATCAAGCGCGGTTTTGAAATGAAATAAAGTGCGCTGCACACTATTTTTAATAGGATTTTTGGAAAAGAGAACGCTCAGTCAATCGGTTGAGGTTCTATTTTCCTCGCTTTCAGGAGCTTTACCGTATGCGCGTATTTTCAAATCCCGTCGGTTCCGGCTCTCTATGGTTCGATAATCTCGCAACCGCAGATGGTACCCCCGTTGCCTACGACCCTCAGGCCCGGGCCTTTGTGCCAATGCCGCCTTTTTGCATCAATCGTGACGTTATTGGCTGCAACTGGATTGCCCCTAAAGAGGGGGCTTTTTGCCGCGCTTGTGCGATGACAGCACTGGCGCCAGATCCTAGTCTTCCCAACGCTATTCCGAACTGGGCACAAACGGAAGCGGCTAAACGCTGGGTTTTGGATAACCTGGGTCGTTGGCACTGGTTTCGTCCGGAAGACCCAGGCGCTCCGCCGGTTTTCCATCTACTCGCCGAAGGCCCCACGCCTGTGCCGATGGGGCACATTGAAGGGGTGGTGACCATTAGTGTGGCCGAGGTAGACCCCGTGCTGGTTACGACGCGTAGGGAAGCGTTAGAAGAGCCATACCGAACGATGATTGGTCATATGCGCCACGAGATTTCGCACATGCTCTGGTGGCGGCTTAGCTTACGTGAGGATTTTCTGAGTGCCTTTCGCGAGATGTTTGGTGATGAGCGTCAGGATTATCAGGCCGCGCTTCAGCACCACTACCAAAATGGGCCGCCGCCTGATTGGAAAGAGCGCTATTTAACCACTTATGCCTCTGCGCACCCCCATGAAGATTGGGCCGAAACTGCCGCACATCTGCTGCATTTAACCGATATTGCCGATAGCTTTGCGGCATCAGATCTCACTTCGCCGGAGCTGCCTAGCCCGCAGTGGGATCCTTATGCAGAGCCAGATGCCGAGCGTTTAATATACGTGGCAGCTTCACTCACCGTGGGCGTTAATCATGTTAATCGCTCGATGGGCTTGCCGGATCTTTATCCCTTTGTCCTCTCAGAGACTGCCCGACATAAGCTCGCTTTCGTGCATGATTGGCTACGCCGAGGGGCGCAGGGGTTATGACCTGTATTGGCTACGTCGGCAATAGTGAAGAATTTTCGTCATAACCTATACTGCAGTTTAAGGATTTTTCCGTATACCAATAACAATAAAACCGATGGCGATTAGGTTATCGGCTAACCCGCATGGAGACTGCATATGACTCTTGATCGTGCTTACTACCTGTTAGCTGCTTTCTACAGTTTAATAGTGATTATTGGGGTAATTGCTATATTGGCTGGAGGAGGAACGCTGCTTGCCCCCATTCATTTGTTGTTGGGGGCATTGTCGGTGATTGGGCTGTGGGGGTATATCCTCAAGCGCGGGTTTATGAACCCGCGTATGTGGAGGCCTCTGGCCGGTGTGCTGGCGGTGGGTATCGTGATTCAAATGTTCATCATGCTGACAACGGCGCTTTCGAGCGTTTTATTAACCTGGATGCTGACCAGCAGTATTTTTTCGGTCATGCTGGTGATTATGCTCTACCGTTATGGTGACCGAGATCAACCTCTCTGGGCATCTGATGAAGAGCGCACTGCCGCTCGACAGCTAGACGTTTTATTAAGCGATAGCTCTCCATTAACGGCCATTAAGCGTGATGGAAGCCGCGAAAATAGCGTAAAAGTGACTAAATCTAATGGCGGCTATAGAGCAAGCGTGACACGGCGTTCGCAAGAGGGCCAAGAGCGCTTCGAGGAGCGTTTCCAATATCCTGAAACGCTCGTGTTTTTCTTAGAGAAATTCACCAGCGTAACGGTTGATGATTTTAGACGTTCTGCTTCGTTGGATGATCGAGAAAGCGCCGCGGCCACGGTATAGATAAAATATTCAAGTTATTAGTGAGGTACTAACATCTTGAGCTAGCATTTCTTCTAGCTGGAGGGCCAGCGTTTGCTGTATGTGCAAGTAGAGGGGGAGCAATGATTTCTTTAATCCACTCTCTGCTTGTTGCTTATTGATGTAGTAAGCACTTCTTCTTCCATGGAAGTTGATTGTTTCGCCGACTTTGGTGAAGTGAAAGCCTGTCAGAGCAAGAAGTCGGGGCAAGCTAGGTTCCATCATTGCAAAAACTTGAATTTTACCTAGCTGCCTCCCTAAAGCATAGCCGGTGACAAATAGGCCTGTGGCTAGTAGTGGGAAGAGCTGCCTCTCTTCAGTAGAAAAAAAAGTAACATTGTGATTGGTAGTCGAGCTTTCTAAAGAAGTAGAGCTATCTTTAAGTTTTATTCTGAAAAGGCGATTCACAGCCAGTCGTGAAATTTCATAGTAACTGCCTTGGGCAAGTTTGTCGGGATGCAGCTCTGCGTGTGTAAGGCTTTGGCTGCCATAAGATTGTAATGGGAGCTGGTTAAGTGGATGAGGTCTGGAGGCCTGAGGCATAACCACCCGCACGCAGCCTGCCACTAGTCCTGTTCTGCGGTGTTCTATCAAACAATGAATAGAGTTTTGGTCATGGATATCAAATTCGAGTTTTTTTATGGGGTCGCTGGCTTCTTCGTACTCAAGTTCTTCGCAGTAAACATCATGTCTTAAACGATAAGCCAGTTGTTTCTCATGCTCAGTTATGCAGAGTTTGAATTTGAACTCTTGTATGAATCTTGTAATAAATACCGCTGACGCATCCTTGTTCTTCACTTGCAGTGGTAAAGCGCTCATGTACTATCCCTATTTAAATCCAGAGTTAAGTATAAACGGTATCCATTATTGAGCACTAATTCCACTAAATGCTTCGATGATTTTTATAGGCCTGCCTAAATGAAACCCCTGACCATAAGTTATCCCATAGGCCTTTAGTATTGGCAATAGCGCTTCTTGATCAACGAATTCAGCAATGGTTTGCTTGCCAAAACCTTTAGCGATGTCGGCAATAGCACGAACAATGACGCGGCTGTCAGGGCTAATCAGCAGGCTGCGAATAAAGGAACCATCTATTTTAATATAGTCGACGGGTAACTGCCCAAGGTAGTGAAAACTACTGAAGCCTACTCCAAAGTCGTCCAGTGCGGTACGGCAACCCAGGTCACGTACTGCTTGTAGTACGCCACGGGCGGTAGAAAAATCGGTTACCGCGGCAGTTTCCGTTACTTCCAATATAAGGTGGTGAGGATCAGCGCCGCTAGCCGTCAGCTCGTCTGCCAAGTATTGCTTCAACCCTCCGTCGTGAAGAGACTGACCCGAAAGGTTAACTGCCAGAGTGATACCTCGATCCTGCAATTGGCTAAGTGCTTTTAAACTGTGTCGCAATACCCAACGGTCGATTAAAATAATCTGCCCGCTTTGTTCGGCAATAGGAATAAAGTGCGCGGGAGAAATTAGGCTCCCGTCTGCGTCGCGCATTCTTAGCAACACCTCGTGGTGTTTTACGTCCTGATCTTCCAAACGCATGATGGGCTGCACCATCAACTCGAAGCTATCCTCCTCAAGCGCATTGTGTATGCGTTCAACCCAGTAGACTCGTGCTTGCAGTTCGTCTTTGGCATTCTCCGACTTGGAAAGTAAATGCCAGTGCTGAAGGCCACTCTCTTTCGCTTTGTACATTGCCACATCAGCGCTAGCCATTAGGTCAGCAGGCGTATTGCCATGGGTTGGAAACAGGGCAATACCAATACTGGCCGTTACTCGATGCCGCCGCTCACCCACAACGAAGCCGATACCGTCTAATAGTTGGACAATATATTGCGCGACACTGATGGCTTGATCGGCGTTGGTATCTTCTAATAGGAGAGAGAATTCGTCGCCACCTAGGCGTGCAATAACGCCGCGGGGGCCAAGGTTGCGGAAGAGGGTGTCAGCCACTTCACGAAGCAATTTATCGCCTACATGGTGGCCACTTAGCTCGTTAACCTCCTTGAACTGATTCAAATCCAGTAGCAATACTGCCCCTTTTGTCTTCGATGGGCGTTCAAGGGCGGTTTGCAGTGCATGTTGGAAGAAGCGCCGGTTGTAAAGTTCCGTTAGCGGGTCACGTTCGGCCAGCCACGTTAGCCGAGCTTCGGCAGCCTTACGTTCGGTAATATCCAGACCAACCGATATACGTGACACCTTGCCGTCATTACCCGTTTGTAACGGTGCATGGTACCAAGCGATAGTATGAGTCCTGTGATCGGGCGTACGGAGTGTTTTCTCCTCTTGCTGGGGATGGGAGAACGTATTCACCTTGGTAGAGGCACCTGCCTCGAATACATCAACAAAATGACGCCCGAGTAGCGAAGCTTCATTAAGTCCTAGCATCAACTGGGTATACTCATTGACCAAGCTAATTCGTCCAGTGTCATCCTGGGCAATGATAAATACCTGGGCCGTATCCAGCAGGCCATTAACGAAATCTCGCTCTTTGGCTAGCTCCCCAATGCGCACGGCTAGTTGGTCACCGCGCTCTTGTACTTCACTCTCTAACAATTCAAGTTGGCGTGAAAGCTCAAGGGTAATGCTCTCAAGTACATCGATCTCGTCGGGAATGCGGCGGCGGTGGTTGGGAATGGCGGCGTGTATATCGCTAAATTTTCCGTCAGCTAGGGCAGGAAGCAATCCAGCGACTCTACGCAGTCGAGCCATTGGGCCCAGCAGTATGACCAATAGCAGTAGTTCAGCGGCAATCCAGCCGAGTACGCCTACGAACAAGAGTGTGCGAGTATCCTGGTTAATTGCCTTAATTTGCTCGGTAATGTCTGATATCAGCAGCAAGTATCCGATATTGCTACGTTCATTATCCTCTTCCATGCGTACTGCGCTGAGTTCTAAATGTCTGCCATCATGTTCAAGATTTAATGGTGTTTCCATTAAACGGCGAACAGGAGCTGTATCTGATGCTCGCTGCAAAGGTGCTAGGGTTTGCTCTTCGCTTGTGAGGGCTAGCAGTTGACCATTCCATGATTTTAGCTCTCGTGTTGCCGTCATCCCGCTATCTTCAGTGGGCCCGGTGACAAGTAGTGCGACTTCACTGCCAGATACCTCCTTGGCCTGCCGAGTGACATCGGCTAGCGAGCGGGTCAGTACGACCATACCAACGCTTTCTCCCGCCACTAGCACCGGCACGGCAGCGAACTGTTGGCAGCTAGCTGAACAACGCAATGTAGTGAGTGGCTGCTCGGTGTGCATCACCCGCCTGATCCAACTCAGAATGGGAAGCTGCGTTTGTGTATTGCCGGTGCCCCAATTACCCAAGACTTGCCCCTGGGTATTAATAATTAATATTTCATCGATACCCGCCTCAAGCTGTAGAGCGGGCCACTGGGAGTCTAGTGCTTGCTCAACTGCGGCGGTATTACCTGCTTGCAAGGGCGAGCCTAAGCTTGCCGAGGCCGCGGTTAACCCTGCCAACTGACGTAAATTTTCCGATGAGCGAACTAGCGCTAAACGAATTTCTCGCTGTTGGCGTTCATAGTGCTGGCTTCGGCTTTCTTGAAACTGACGGGTAAGATTGTCGTGGCCTAGCCAGGTAAAGAGCGTTACCAGCGCCAGCAGCAGCAGGCTACTTAACGCGATGACCCGCCATGTCAGGCTAAGGCGTTGGGGCGTTCGGAAAAGGGTAAATGGTTTCATCGCGGTAGCGTCCTAGCCAGGATCGAGGTAAACGTCAGAAGCGCAGCGATAATTGAAACAACCACATGCTCCATCTTCTGCTGGTCGCTGATGAATCTGGATTATCCTGAATAGGCAGCCAACCCGTGCCATCGACATGGTGGTATTCACCTGCCAGCATGACTTGAGGGTGCGGCGTCCACTGCAGGCCAACGGTTAGGTCATCTGCGAATTGGGTATGGGCTGGAACGCTTCCCCCTGTACTCGCCTCGAAAGATTTACCGTTGCGGTCTGCGCGGTTGCTGGTAAGGCTGTCATAACGCATTAACCACTGCCAGTCATTTGCAAAACGCCGAGCGTATTGGATATACCAACTTTCCCCTGTCGTGTCGAAGTTTACAGAAGACTGATTGAAGTTTTTTAACCCTGAACGGCGCAGGGCGTATTCAGTCGTTACACTCCAGAGTTCTTGATTGTATTGGAGTGAAAATACCCAGGGTGTAAAATAAAAATCTCCGTCGCTGACACCTGATTGATGTGACTCTATTTGGGATCTCACGTTGGCATTGCTAATCGCTGCAACGACACGACCTCCATCATGTTCATAACGAACTTGGGCAATCGTAGACTGCTGAGGATCGAAGGTGCCTGATATACGCTGAAGTTGAAGCGTATCGCTTAAATCGTCACCAGCCTGAGGCTTTCCTAAGCCAAACTGTCCTCGTAGTACTCCGTTGCTTAATCTCTGTTCCAAATAGAACGTTAGGCCGTCACCTGTGAGAGCCATTGAGCGTGTTCGGTCAAAATAGATAGACTGAGGCAGTAAGATGCTGGGACGGGTAAATGCCACATCGCGGGTTTGATTATAAAATCCAAAAGGGTTTTTAATCCGACCAAGCTGAACACCAAACGTACGCCCTTGGTCAGAAATCATTTGGTAATCAATGAGACCGTAATCCAGTTTAGGTTCTGCGTCGCTGCTATTGCCTCCAGCTCGACGACTTAGCACCTGAGCAGCAACGAGTACATCCTGATGGGGGCGTAAGGAGACGTTGAGGCCAATTTCGGTAAATTCTATGCTGCCTTCATCCTGGCTGCTCTGACCAAAAAAGTTGTTATTGTCAGTCACGACCAGCGCCTGACTAAGAAAGCCATGTACCTGTAAAGTATCCAGAGCGTGTTCGTCGCTTTGGGCGGGAGCAGATAAACCCATTACAACGGTGCCTAGCAAAGCGGCAAGGGCTCTGCATTCATTCCATCGAAATGACTTGGACTCTATCATCCAGATACTCCCTTTCAAGATACCCAATGGCACCCGGCGTTGAGGCGACGCGCTCGCGCATCTCTTCCTGGTCATTTACTCGGTCGGGGGCTTGACCGGTACCTGAAAAAACCATGCGATCCCAGGCTAATTGAAGTTGGTGCGGGTAAACCGCCAACTGCTCTTTGGTAAAGCGAGCATGTACTGGGTTGTTGTTACTTAAAACGAAAACCCTAACCGCTTGACCATCCGGCCAGGTGCGTTGGCGCATGGCGAAAATCGCGCGGGTAGTATCACGGTTCAGCCAGTGGGTAGTGACGTCAGGGTGAGCCACTAAAAAAAGCGGCGCTTCTCGAGCGATGGCATTCGTTGTTGCGAAAGCGAGCCCCACCAACACAATAAAAGTGGTCGCTGCCAGTAAGGCCAATCGCATTAGAGAGCCGCTTATAATGGGTAATGGCATTGGTAGTGGCTTACTGGTTGATTGATGAACGCCAGGTTCACCCGCGGTGCCGTTCTGCTCTGCGCTGAAAATGTGTATGTATTGATGACGTGTTCTCCCTCGCAGCACTAACGAGACTGTTTTTATATTCAGTCATGATGGTATGACTGAAAGATACACATCTAAAGCAACTGTGCCGTATCGATACGGCGTATACGCAAACACTACATCAATTCAAGAAAAATAACAGAAAGTTATGTCAACGAATAACGAGGATAAGCTGTGGCTATTCCATTACCGTATGCTTGTACATAATAGCTAATCGTCTGTGCGACACTGCGAATGCCATCCATCTTAAAAGGATCATCCACCATGTTCACCGGCCTAAGTGCATTCCCGCTAACCCCCATGAACGAGCAGGGCATTAATGAGTATGAGTTTGTCCGTTTAGTTGCTTATTTAGCTGAGGCAGCGGTGGATTCCATTGGCGTGCTGGGCTCGACCGGTAGCTACGCCTATTTAAGCCGTGATGAGCGCGCCCGTGTTATTCAGCTTAGTGTTGAAAATGCAGTTGGCGCGCCTGTCATTGCAGGCATTGGGGCGCTACGTACTCGTGATGTGCTGGCTAATGCAGAACGCGCTCAGCAGGCAGGTGCCAGCGGCGTGCTGCTAGCGCCGGTCTCCTACCAAAAGCTCACCGACGACGAGGTCTTCGATCTATACGCCACGGTTTGCCAATCGCTGAGTGTGCCGCTCTGCGTGTACGATAACCCTGGCACAACCCATTTTGAATTTAGCGATGAGCTGCATGGACGAATCTCCCAACTGCCCCAGGTTCGCTCTATCAAAATTCCGCCGGTGAGCAATGATATTGACTCCGCAAAGGGGCGAGTGGCTGGGTTGCGCAAGCTGATTCCCGCTGATGTCACTATCGGCATCAGCGGCGACGCGGCAGCAGCCACTGGCCTAAATGCGGGATGTGATGCCTGGTACTCCGTTATCGGCGGGTTATACCCTAAAGCAGCGCTGGCGCTAACCCGAGCTGCTCAAGCAGGGGATGTTCAACAGGCCAAGGCGCTTTCAGACGGCCTTGAGCCGCTGTGGGCACTCTACCGTGAATACGGCGGTAGCCTGCGAGTGGCGGCTACCATTGCAGAAGTCACCGGCAAGGTGAGTCAGCCTTGCTTGCCCCAGCCGCTTAAAACGCTGCAAGCGGGCGATCGTAAAAGAGTAGAGCAGGTACTGGAGCAGCTTGGGCTTGAGTAAAACCTTGTAACAAAAACGCCCAGCCAAGGCCGGGCGTAATAAGCACTTCAATGATGATTACTCAACGAGCTTAAGCAAGCGGTCTGGATAATTGGTGAACAGGCCGTTTGCGCCCATTTCCATCAAACGCTCCATCTCATCGGTTTCATTAATAGTGTAAACGTGTACCGGCAGCCCATTTTCATTTGCTTGACGGATAAAGTCGGCATCAATGACTTCTTGGTCTTCGTAGATATAGTTAGTACCGATTCCCGACGCGTATTCCGCTACCGCCTGGAAGTCTTCATCATTAATCTCTGCTGGGCCCGGTGTCACGCCAGTCCACTCCACTAAACGCGATTCGTCCTCTTCACTGGGGTAGTACCAAACGAGCTGAATGAGCGGAATGTCGTCGTTTAGTTCCTGCACTTTTAATAGGCTCTCCTGCTCGAAAGACTGCACTAATACTCGGCCACTCTCGACCATGTCATGTTTTTCCAGCGTTTTTACCAGGGCTTCTTCCAAGCCTGGGTTTAGCTGCGGTGACTTGGTTTCAATGTAGTAGCGAGCATTGTGACCGAAACGCTCGAAAAGCTCATCCAGCGTGAGGATCTGTGCCCCTGCAAAGTCCGCGTCTGCTTTATCAGCATTGGCTTCATTGAACCAAGAGCCGGTATCCAGCGCTTTCAGCTCTTCCATGGTGTAGTCATTAATCTTGCCTTCACCGTCGCTGGTGCGGTCAATGGCGTCATCATGAAATACCACGACTTCACCATCGGCAGTGATTTGGGCGTCCAGCTCTAAGTAGTCGACATTCCACTCATGGGCCAATTCATAGGCCGCCATGGTGCTTTCCGGCGCGTGGCCGCTGGCCCCGCGGTGGGCGATCACTTGGAATGACTCAAGCTCTTTGAGCTGCTCCTCCAACGGTGTGGACTCCGCCAGCGCGGTGGTTGTGGCAGCACCAGCAAAAAGCCCCAGTGACATTGCGGCGAATAGCGAATGACGTTGCATTAAAGCACCTTAATTGAATGTTCGTTCAATAAGCGTACATGGCCTGGAGCGTTAAAGCCAAGTGACGAGAACTGTTCGGTGATTCATCGAGAGCCGAAGAGAGCAGCCATCAAGCGAATACGCAGTGGGGCTATATAGTCACCTAAGGGCTAGGTACCCACGTTGAGACTCTTCACCAACGCTTGCGCTTCTTTTATAGAGGTCAAACGTACAAATTGAATAGGCGCATAGCGTGGATTCACCATATCGGCAAAGTAGCGTTTACGATTTTGCCGCCACGTTTTTAGTGACCATAGTAGAACCGAATCACGGCTTAGAAATGTTTTGCGGAAGCTCTCGTGATTACCTGTACCAGGCCAAAGCTCCTCTTGGCTGATGATGCGTTTAACAGCACGGGTGAGGGCTTGGCTAAATACTCGCCAAAAGGGGTAGTCGATCCACACTACCATATCCACTTCGCGCCACTTTATATGCCGAGTGCGGTCAAAATTACCGTCCAGTATCCACTCTTGAGGTGAGGCTGCTAAAGCCTCTTCCAGCTCGGCGAAGAACTCATCGTCCGGTGCTCCTTGCCAGTTAGCGCGCCAGAATAATTGATCAAGCTGAACGCATGGGGCATTCAAGGCGTCTGCGAGCTGCTTTGCAAGGGTACTTTTGCCACTGCCACTCGTACCAACCACATTAATTTTCATGGGAGTTCTCTTTAGGTGGCGCGACATTTTAATGAGTGCTCCAAGAGGCAGCAAGGGCACCATACGGCGTCAAAGAGTACCCTGGTACCGTGCCGCCAATTTAGAATGGACGCGCCCTCTATTGCCCCCTCGGGGATAGCGCTTTACAGCGGCGAGCTGTTCCCTCAGTGGCAGGGCGATATACTGATAGGAGCGCTGGTAAATAAGAGGTGTGCCGGGTACGTTTATCTAACAATGGCCGCGAAGCCAGCGATGTAGAAGGCCTGTTTGGTGAGCTAGACGAGCGTATAAGAGATGTGCGGGTAAGGCCCAGAAGGTGAAGTGTACCTACTTACCGACAGCTCCGAGGGCAGGCTACTTCGAGTAGTGCCAGCAAAATAGTTCATGACCGTAGATGCTATTGTTGGCTTGGATGCGCCTCACAGAAAGGAAAGCCCATGATCCATTCAGAGCACCATCGATCTCACCGTTCCGGCTGGCTGCGTGCCGCTGTGATGGGCGCCAACGATGGCATCGTTTCTACTAGCAGTTTAATACTGGGGGTAGCCGCAGCCAATACCACTCAAAGCGGTATTATGCTGGCGGGTATTGCAGGCCTGGTGGCTGGCGCAATGTCGATGGCAGCGGGGGAGTATGTTTCGGTAAGCTCTCAATCGGACACTGAAAATGCTGATCTCGATATCGAACGCAAAGCATTGGCGGAGCACTATGAACTAGAGCAGGAAGAGCTTGCCGCTATCTATGAAACGCGCGGCTTGGCACCCGAATTGGCACGACAAGTCGCCGAACAATTAATGACCAAAGACGCCTTAGGCGCCCATGCGCGAGACGAGATCGGCATCACCGACCTCAGTCAAGCGCACCCCCTCCAAGCCGCACTCTCTTCAGCCGCCACTTTCACTATCGGCGCACTGCTACCGCTACTGGTCGCTTGGTGGGCGCCACCTTCACTGTTGATCCCACTGGTAGCGGTGTTCTCCCTGCTTTTTTTAGCCTTGTTGGGCGGCATAGCCGCCCGAGTGGGTGGAGCACCAATCCTAAAAGCTGCAGCAAGAGTGATGTTTTGGGGCGCTCTTGCGATGGCATTAACCTCCGCCATCGGACATGTGTTTGGAGTGATGGCTTAACGGAGATGAACCATGGCAAATATCGTGGTATGCGCCGATGGCACCTGGAACCGTCCTGAAGAAGACCTGGAAAATGACTTTCCCACTAATGTGCTGCAGCTGGCCCGGGCGATCAGCCCTGAGACACAGGAGGCAAAGCAGCATGTGTTTTACGACTGGGGGCTAGGTTCTTATCACAATAGCCTTAGCGCGGGGGCTACCGGCGCCGGAATTCATAAAAACATCCTTGATGGCTACCGCTATATCGTTCAAAACTACGCCCCCGGTGACAACATTTACCTATTCGGCTTCAGCCGTGGTGCCTATACCGTGCGAGCGCTTAGTGGGTTGATTAATAACTGCGGCATTCTCAAACGAGCAGAAGCCCGATTGATCGTTGAAGCCTGGAAAATCTATAAAAGCCCAACCAGAACCAACCATCCCGCGGGTAAAGCCGCTTGTAAATTCCGCGCCGATTACAGTCACCCTGCTCGGGACGTACACTTTATAGGTGTGTGGGACACCGTCGGCGCACTGGGCATCCCGTTTAGCATTATGGGCCTGTTCGAGAGCCACGATGAGTTCTACGACACCAAAATGGGCGCCAACGTGGCCATTGCTCGCCACGCCCTAGCCATTGACGAGAAGCGGGAAGATTTTATTCCCACTATCTGGACGCCCAGGCAAGGCGTAGACCTCAAGCAAGTCTGGTTTGCAGGTGTACATGCAGATGTCGGCGGATCCTACAAACCAGACAAAAGTGGCATTCAAGCTTCTGACACACCTCTTGCCTGGATGCTGGATGAGGCAAATGCTGCCGGTTTAATCACCGAGTCACATATTCGCGACAACCTAACCGACGGTGCGAAAGGCCAGATTCACAACTCCCGCAAGCATGTCTATCGCTTTAAAAAACCGTTAGATAGACCACTCGTGCTTGATGACACCCTGATGCTAATTCATCCCAGCGTAAAAGCCCGCTATGAGCGCGACGCTAACTACCGGCCTCCCTACTTAAAAGCGTTGGTGGAAGAGTACGGGTGGCAGGGGCTCACTGTGGGTAAGTGAATAAATGGGTAAGAGATCAGTACGGGTTGAATTTCGCCTAAGTGCCTGCATTGATAGAAGGGTAAGCAATTCACAAGGAGTCGTTATGACAACGTTAGTGATTGGCGCGAATGGACAGATTGGCAAGCAGTTTTGCGAACTGGCCCAAAAAGCGGGCACGCCTATCAAGGCGATGATCCGCAGTGAAGAGCAGGCAGCCTGGTTCAAAGAGCGCGGCATTGACAGCGTGCTAGCCGATCTAGAAGGTGAGTTTGAGCACGCCTTTGACGGCTGCGACCAAGTGGTCTTCACCGCGGGGTCAGGGCCCCACACCGGGCCGGATAAAACCCTGATGATTGACCTTTTTGGCGCCATTCGTACTGCCAATATCGCCAAGCAAAAAGGTCTCTCCCGCTACATCATGATCAGCGCTATGCGGGCAGAAAACCCTATGGAAGCGCCCGAAAAGCTGCGCCCCTATATGGCTGCTAAATTTGCCGCCGATGCCCACCTTCGCAACAGCGGTATGCCCTACGTTATTCTCAAGCCAGGGCGTTTGACCGACGAAACCGCCAGCCAGCAGTTTGCCAGTTCATTGGATGAAGCAGGCGACAACCAAATCTCACGAGCCAATGTCGCCCATGCACTGCTGCATGTGGTGCAAACTTCAGGTGTGACCAACCAAGAGTACCTACTATTGGACGGTAAGCGTTCGATTGGCGAGATTATTCAATAATTGGTGTGGTGGTCACTACTCAATGCACATTTGCGTACTTATTTGCCCACGCTTCAATTAAGTAGAAATACTCTTATGCATCAAGAGGTGGCTGCTGCCACCTCTTGATGTTGACTGCATTTTATTTCACAGATCAAGTGTTAGTGCCGAGAGCTTGAGCTGGCGAACACGATGATGCGCTTCGCATTGCTAAACTCACGCTAATGAATACGGCTGTATTGACTACTAAGCCGCAGAAGCCAGCATGCCAGCCGAATGGGGTGCTAACACCAAATTGAAATAATAGGGTCAGTGCAGCACCTATTGCCAAGCCAGCGAAAGCGCCAGCACGGGAAGCGCGGCGCCAGAACAATGCGCCCAGTAGCATGGGTAGTAACTGCACCACGATGCCATAGGCGCCGAGCAGTAGGTCAACCAATGAGCCGGGATTGACAAGGGCAAGTAGGTAAGCCGCAAGTGAGATTAGCACCACGCCGTAGCGAGTCAATTTGAGCGCCTTATTGTCTGGCATGTTGCGAAGTGCTGGTAAGTGCTGGCCCACGTCGCGTACCAGAATAGTAGCGGAGGTATGAGCTAGGTTTGCAGCAGTAGACATGGCAGCGGCCAGGGCGCCGGAGAGAGCTACGCCTATCAGCCAAGCCGGGAAGTCAGCTAGCTCAACTACCAGCGTTAGCAATACTCGATCGGCGGAGTCAAGCGGGCTATCCTCCAACAGTAGAACCCCAGCAAAACCAATAATTAGTAATGGTATCAACAGATAGCTGTAAAGAGGGTAGAGCACGAATACCCGCTTGAGGGTTCGCTCACTGCGAGCACTATAGAATTTCATGAAAATGTGCGGCCACATTACGCAGCCTAGAGCACTTACCAGAATAGCCGTAGAGAAAGCGCCCCAGCCCATGCCGCCTGCGCCGGGCATGGTTAGGTATTCAGGGGCTTCTCGCTGTAGTTCGCGGAACATCTCGCCGACCCCACCAAAGAATTGGTCAGCCGTCGCCAAGCCCAGAAACCACGCCACGCCCACCATCATCACGCCCTGAAGTAGGTTGGTCCAACCGATACCTTGCAAGCCGCTTGCATAGACATAGGCAGCTACCACGCCACAGGCGAGTAAACTGCCGAGCCAGAAGGGAATGGTGCCAGAGGTAGCAGCCTCGAAGAGAAGTCCTGCACCGGCGATCTGAATGGTCAAATAGGGAATCATTGCTAGCACGCTAACCACGCCGATAAATAGGCCTAGCAAGTTGCCGCGGGTTGGGTAACAGGCAGAGAGGAACTCCGCTTGAGTCAGGAAACCATGGAGGCGGCCGAGTCGCGAAATGTAGGGGGCGATCAACCACCACACGATTACGGCCAGTGCCAGGTAGGCGATAATATAGAGTGCTGGAGCTCCTTTGCTGTAGGCCCAGCCAGGTGCACCCAAGAAGGCGAAAGCAGAGAATATCTCCGCTCCGAGAATAAAGAACAGCACCAGTAAACCCATGTGTCGTCCACCGGCCACATACCCTTCCAGAGAGGAGTTTTGATTGTGGCGTGCGCTTAGCCCCACTGTTAGCACAATCAGTAGGTAGGCCAGGGTAATGGTGGTGATCAGCAGTGAATCACTCATCGTCCACCTCCTGCGCGGCATCACTACGATAGGCAATGACCAGTCCCACGAACAGGGCAAACACCCAGGCTACATACCAGAACAGGAAAAAGGGCAAACCGATTATCATCGGTTCAATACGATTCGCTACCAGTGCACCGGGCCAGATCATGGCCAGGGCACAGACAGTAAAGTAAATCAGCATTCCCCTAGAAGGGAGCGAGGGCTGAGTTTTCATGTGCATACCTCGTTTTTATGAAGTTGTATGGTTGTTTCGTTATGCTTTTGTAGAGTTATAAGTAGTTGCGTTAGCCTTAGTCAGTTCGCAACGAGCGCGTTAAGGCCTATCGCTAAAAGCAACCGGCAGCCGGTGGGAATAATGTCGTCATTAAAGTCATAACGAGCGTTATGAAGTGGCGGTGTAGTGTCGCTCTTCGCTGTGCCGAGAAAGAAGTAAGCCCCAGGGCAGCGTTGCAACATGAAGGAAAAATCCTCACCGCCGAGGCTGGGAGCAACGTCGCGTATTAGGGCCGACTCGCTGAGTGTTTGCACAATGCAGGCTTCCACATGACGGGTTTCTGCCTCGGTATTGATCGTCGCCGGAAATATGCGCTGGTAATCGACGTCAATGTCACCGCCATGGGCGATTGCTACCCCTTCACAAACACGGCGAACCATATGCTCCATGCGATCCTGAGTATCAACATCAAGGCTTCTCGCTGTACCGCTGATGTGCACCTCATCAGGAATGATGGCGAAGCCGTCCAGGTCGCCACCCTGCAAACCGCATAGACTCAAGGCGGCGGGCGAGAGTGGATTAATATCACGTGCGACCACGGAGTGCAGGCTTTGAATAAGGGCGCCCGCCATACGAACAGGATCCGTCGATAGATGAGGGTTGACGCCGCCATGGCCTCCTTTGCCGCGTACACGGATATCTAGACGGTCGGTGGCCGCCATGATCGCGCCGGGTCGAATAGCCACTTGGCCTGCAGGTAGCGAAGGCCAGTTATGTAGGGCATAAATCGCCTGCATAGGAAAGCGCTCAAATAGGCCCTCTTCAACCATTGCTCGGCCGCCACCCAGGCCCTCTTCGGCTGGCTGGAAGACGAGATGAAGAGTACCCGCGAAGTCACGATGTTCAGCTAGGTAGCGAGCTACACCGAGCAGTAGAGTGGTGTGGCCGTCATGACCACAAGCATGCATCCGGCCGGGCACTGCTGAGGTATAGCTGTGTTCGTTTAGCTCCTGGATAGGCAGTGCGTCCATATCAGCACGAAGACCAATATGTCGTCCGTTGTCAGGTCGTTTTCCCGTCACGGTCGCAACGATGCCGGTCTTACCGATGCCGGCTTCAAAGGGCAAGCCGAGACGTTCTAGTTCTGTCGCGATGAGCTTGGCCGTTTCGTGTTCCTGAAACCCCAGCTCCGGGTTGCGATGTAACTCGTGTCTTATCTGGATCAGTTCAGCGTGATGGCGCTCGAAGAAGTTTGGATCAATGAGTTCTGTCATAGTCAATTCGCATGGTTGAAGATGGCCTTTTTCATCTTGGTTGTTTCGGTGATATAGAGAAAATAGTTTTTTTATTAGCTTTCCATACTAATATTGGATGGATTGCGGTAGATGTTATGGCTAGGGGCACCAGATGGATTTCAAGCGTTTAAAATATTTCCAAGTGGTTGTGGAGGAAGGCGCCATATCATCGGCGGCCCGTCGGGTACCTCTTGCTCAGCCGGCACTGTCGCGTCAATTGCAGTTGCTTGAAGACGAGGTTGGTACGACGTTGCTGATCCGTTCGCGGCACGGCATTCGGCTGACTGCCGCTGGTGAAGCGTTCTATCGTGATACCCGGCGCTTGCTGGGCGAGTTTGAGCAGGCTAAGCGTAATGCACGACGCATAGCAGATGGTCAGTTCGGTCAACTGCGACTGGGAGTAACCGTCATGCATTTATGGGTGCCGCAGATCATCGGTTTGCTCAATCGCTTTCGTGAGCGTTATCCAGAGGTCACACTGAAGGTAGAATCATTGCTTTCCGGGCCTCAGGTTGAAGCCATTCGGCGTGGCCGGCTCGATGCAGGCATGTTGTTCTTTCCGCCAGAGGACGATAGTAGCCTGTGTTGTCATTGCCTTTATGAAGATCATCTTGTACTGGTCACCAGTGCGACCTCACACCTAGCGCATCACCCTCCAAAGTTTCTTGCTGATCTTAACGACGAGAATTTTATTTGGTTTGACCGCAGTGCTACCCCGGTCTATCACGACAAGCTAATTCATGCCTTTCAGCGAGAGGGCTTCACGCCACATGTGGTGCAAGAGGGAACCGACAATGCGACGATGCTATGCTTGGTGGCTGCCGGTATGGGCTGCAGTATCCTACCGGCAATGACCATGGCTGGAGCGCCAGAAGGCGTAGTGAGCCATCGCTTAGAAGACCTCAATCTGACTTTGCCTCTGATGCTGGTTTGGCGGCGAGATTCGGGGCTGTCAGCAGTACGCCGCCTAATCGAAATTGCAGAAACTGAATCCTTAGCGACGCATGAAATGAAGGAATGAGGTTTTATCCTTCAAAGGCGGCTTTGGCAGCAGCCGGGCGAAAGTCGTCCAGGTTTTTCGCCCCACGTTTGGCGTACTGAGTTAAAGCTGCATTAGCCGCGCCATTGGCTGGGTGCAACGATAGACGATAGTTCACTCACGCATTCACCCCCTTCATGCCCTCCGGTGTATAGCGCTCGCCGATAACCGGAAGGCGAGCAGTGGCCGCCTCAAGCTGTTGCTGCTCATCGGTGGTCAGGGAGATGGACGCCGCTGCCGCATTCTCTTCAAGGTAGCGTAACCGCTTGGTGCCCGGGATCGGTACGATGTTGTCGCCTTTGGATAGCAGCCAGGCCAGAGAGAGCTGCGCAGGGGTACAGCCTTTGAGTGCTGCCATGTCGCCAATCACCTCCGCGATTCGGCGGTTAGTATCCATGGCCTGTTCAGAGAAGCGCGGCAGGTTAGAACGAAAATCGCCTTCGCCGAAATCAGCGTTCTCTTGAAACCTGCCCGTTAAAAACCCTCGGCCGAGAGGAGAGTAGGGCACGAAGCCGATGCCAAGTTCCTTGCAGGTGGGCAGCACCGCTTGCTCCACGTCCCGTGTCCAGAGCGAGTATTCGGTTTGAACCGCCGTCACCGGGTGCACGGCGTGTGCGCGGCGCAGGGTCTCGTCGCTAACCTCGCAGAGGCCAATGTGGGCAATTTTTCCCTCTTTAACCAGTTGTGCCAAGCCCTCCATGGTCTCTTCGATAGGGGTTTCCGGGTTAACGCGGTGAACGTAGTAGAGATCGATCTGTTCGATGCCCAGCCGCTTTAGCGACGCCTCGCAAGCTTGGCGGGCATAATGGGCGCTGCTATCCAGGCTACGCTGATACTCACCAGGGTTGCGAACAATGCCGAATTTGGTGGCGATACGTACGTTTGGCTTGTGGCTGGCGAGAAAACGGCCAATCAGCTCCTCGTTATGGTGTGGCCCGTACATATCTGCCGTGTCAAAAAAGTCGATTCCCAACTCCACCGCCCGAGCCAACACCCGAAGCGATTCGCTATCGTCTCGGGGGCCATAAAACTCGCTCATTCCCATGCAGCCTAAGCCAATGGCGGAAACGGTTAGGTCGGTTCCGAGAGTACGTTTTTGCATGCTATATCTCCTGTAATGACTTACGAAACTATTGCCCATCAAGAGAGCGTGAGCCGTTATCGAGCTCTTGTTGAAACGCGCAATAACAGCGTGGCACTATCCAATAATGAAAAAAATTAACGATTTCGGTAATCCGTTTTCCAGTTTTGAAAACCAGATGCCCCGTGGTTGGGTATGGGATGACACACGAGCCTTTCTGGCGGTGGCCCGCCACGGCACTTTGAGCGGCGCGGCAGCGGAACTCCATCTGGGTATCGCGACGCTCTCCCGACGTATCGAGCGGCTGGAAAAAGCCTTGAAGCTGCCGCTGTTTGTTCGCCAGCAGTCGGGCTATCAGCTTACCGAGGAAGGGGCCGGGTTAATCGAAAAAGCCGAAGCGCTGGAAGCCGCCGCAGCGGCCTTCTCTAGCGGCGGCGCACTCGCTACGCAACTGAGCGGCAGGGTGCGTTTGGCCACGGCTGAAAACCTAGCCACGTCGTTGATTATGCCTGCATTGCCACAATTTTATGCTCAGTACCCCGGCATCACACTTGAGCTGGTGACCGATATCACCACCGTTAATCTGCACCGCCGCGACGCCGATGTAGCACTTAGAATGGTCAAGCCCGAGCGGGGTAATGTCACCCTTCGTCGCCTTGGCACCCTGGGTTTCGGGCTATACGCCAGCCCCCATTATGTAGCGCAGCGTGAGGCTCACCACGATGCTGGCAATTACGACACCGACGCCTTTATCACCTGGGGCGAAACGCAGGCGCACCTGCCTGCCGCCCAATGGGTTGAGCGGGTTCTGCAAGGGCAGGAACCGGCGTTAACCACCACCTCGCTGGCGACCCAGCTAGCGGCGGCGAAAGCGGGGCTGGGGATAGCGGTGTTGCCGCATTTTCTGGCGTTGGAGGCTGGACTGGTGTGTGTCGCTGCGGATATTGGCGTGGATCAGCCCATCTATCTCGTTATTCAGACGGATCTCACCCAATCAGGCCGTACCCGGGCCGTGGCGGACTTTCTGACTGAGCTGGTGGCCAGTAACCGCAAGCGCTTGAGTGGGTGATATAGTCACTAAGTCTTCACTTTTTATCCGACAGGCCATCCATGACACCCACTGATATTGGCAGCGCCTACGATCAGATCACCTACCTCTGGGAAAGCGAAAAATTCAATCTCGCTAACGGGATAGAGGCGCACAAAAGGGCGCTTTCGTTTGTGAAGGGCCGAGGAAAGGCACTCGATATCGGTTGTGGGTGTACCGGCCGCTTTATCGACTTCTTGCAACAAGAAGGCTTTACGCCTGAAGGCGTGGATATTTCCGATGAAATGCTGCGCCTCGCTAAGCAGAAGCACCCTGACGTGACCTTTCACCACCAGGATATTTGCCAGTGGCAGCCGCTGGAAAAATACGACTTTATTACCGCCTGGGACAGCATTTGGCATATTCCGCTAGTGCAGCAGGAAAGTGTGATGACCAAACTTATCGGAAGCCTGAATAAGGGTGGGGTACTGATCTTCTTTTTCGGCGGTACCGACGAACCTGGTGGGCATACCGATAGTTTTATGGGGCCCGAGGTCTACTACTCTACGCTTGGCACAAACGGCTTCGTATCCTTATTGATGAAGTTAGGCGCGGTGTGCAGACATCTGGAGTACGATCAGCACCCGGAGTTGCATACTTATTTGATAGTGCAGAAAAGGTAGCGTCGTGCTTTTCATCAATTAACTATTATCAGGACTGATCGTAATGTCCGCCGATGGCAAAAATATAAATAGCTTTGTCATCGAACCGGTAGATCAGCCGATCTCTTTGTGAAATGCGCCTTGACCACAAGCCAGAAAGATTGTGTCTGAGTGGCTCGGGTTTTCCGATACCAGCCGTTGGATCGTCAGAGCGGAGCATTTCTTTTAAGAGTTTGCAGAGCGCTTTATGCAGCTTCTTATCTGTTTCACGCATTTTTTCATAGGCTTCCCACGTACGGCCCTCAAATACCAGTGATCTCATTCATCTGCTCATTATCAGGTTGGTATCCTTGACCACGACTATGGGTATCTAGAGAAGCCGCAATTTGTTGCATGAGGTCTCGGTTCTGAAGCACATGCAGTGTTTCTTGCTCTCTTTCCCAGTCCTCAGCGCTAATCACCACAAACGCCTCTCCGGCACGACGGGTTACCTTTAAGGGTTCGTGCTGGCTAATCACTTGTTCTACTACGCTTTTCAGGTTGTCTCTGAATTTGTTAACACTGATAATATCCATAACGTCACCATAATGTACGGAAATTCCGTACAACTATATCTCACTAGCTCCGACAAGGCCAAGCGCAGCGATAGCTTTATCGCTGCGCTTGGCCTAGATTTCCTGAATTCATAGTTGCACGTGCTGGTAATATTGTGCAGCTAATAATACTTTGTCTGCATGATGTTGCTGTCTAAAAATCTGCTAATGGTCGATGTGAATGGTCAGTCCCTCTTTCCCCATAGCAATATGGTCAGCGAGTATATTTTGCTGATACTCCCCACCATTTTGCCGCCGGAATGGAATAGGGGATTCATTAAAAAGATTTTCGAGGCGTAGACGCCAAGCGGCTAGCTCCTTCGCTACGCTGACTTTCGAAAGTTTGCCGGTGCCATACACGGCATGGGTTGGCAGTACATCCATACCTGGGAAAAACAGGGCGCCGTGGGTGATGGGGAATAGCAATTCCTCCAAGGGGCCATTAATACCTCGGGGTGAATAGTCCTCCGCTGGGCCACCCACCATTACCGACAGTAATGCCCGTTTGCCTTTGAGAATACCGTCTCCATAGCGATAACGATTGCCTTCATCTTTGTATCCGTAAGCAAATCCATAGGCGTACACCCGGTCTATCCAGCCTTTGAGAATGGCGGGCATACCAAACCACCACAAGGGAAAGTGGAATATGACGGCGTCGGCGGCAAGCAGCTTGTCCTGCTCTGCGGCGACATCCTGCGTCTGCTGGTGAGTGGCATAGGCGTGCTGCGACTCTTGAATAAAGCCTAGCCGGTCATTATTTATACGGTTGGGGAAATCGTGCTCATCAAACGTCGCTTTCCAACCCATGCCATATAGGTCTGACTGCAGCACGGTTTGGCCTTGTCGCTCCAGTATTTGTACCGTTTCAGTTACGAACCGGCGGGTCAATGATGTGGGTTCTGGGTGCGCATACACAATCAATATGGTCTTGGACACTCTAATTCTCCTACAGGCGAATTTACTTGGTGGATACGCTAGAGATTGTGGGCAAGAATAAGCTATCAATAAAATTAATAGTTTTATGATCTACTATATAAAATATGGATAATAAAAGGCTGGATCTTAATTTGTTGGTGACCTTAGAGGCTTTGCTTGAAGAGCAAAATGTCACGAGAGCCGCCGCACGGCTGCATCTTAGTCAGCCTGCCGTCAGCGCTCAGCTGAGCCGCCTTAGGGATATGTTCAACGACCCGCTGCTCATTCCGGCTCACCGCGGGATGATGCCTACCACCAAAGCGTTGGAGTTACTTACCCCACTACGTATTGCACTGGATCAGGTGCGAGAGACGCTGATAACGCACCAGCACTTTGAACCTGCCCAAGCGTCGCTGACCATTACGATTGCATGCACCGATTACCTTCAAGCGGTCATTGGATTGGCGGTCATGAACGAATTAAGGCGTCAAGCACCTGGCATTAGAATCGCCATACGTAGTCTGGAGCCACCCAGGCTGGAAGCTCAAATGGCACGGGGTGAAGTGGATCTTGCGCTCATGACACCCGAAGAGGCGCCCAAGGTTTTACGAATCAGGCCGCTGTATGATGAGAACTATGTGCTGGTTGGGTGCTGGAATCACTCACAGCTAAGTGAAGAAATGACGATTGAAGAGTATGTCCAGCTCGAGCATGTAATCGTTTCGCTCAGCGGAGGCGATTTTTCCACTCAGGTGGATCAGGTCTTACAAACATTGGGCTATAGACGCAATGTTGTTCTGTCGACATCTTCATTCCTGTTCGTCCTTGAGATTGTTGCTCACTCACGTTTTGTAGCACTGGTGCCGCGGCGTTTAGTTGCCCAGCGTTCCGACCTTAAAATTGTTGAATCCCCCATTAAATCACTGGGATTCAAAGTCGGTATGGTGTGGCATGAGCGCAATCATGGTCATAGTGCGCATCGTTGGGTGCGTGAGCAAATATCACGTATCCTTTGCGCGAAATAAACGTTGATCAAGCCGTCATATTAGCAGCGTCCAGCCCCAACTCCCGCTTAAGCCACTCTGCCAGTGGTTCGCTTCGGCGGCTATCGGCTTGGCTGGGCAACCACAGGCAGAGGCGCGCAGGGGTTTGGATACTTCCCCAAGGGGCCACCAGCCTGCCACTCCTCAAGTCGTCTTCCACCAATAGCCTCGGCGCGATGGCGATACCCAGGCCTGCCACTGCCGCTTCCATCAAGTAGTAAAGGTGATCGAACCTCTGGCCTCTGCTGAGCGCCGCCTCAAGCTCTGCCAGCTCCAGCCCTTTGGCAGTGGCCCACTGCGGCCACGCCTGGGGGCGGGAAGATGTATACAAGAGCTTATTGGCAAGCAGCGATTCGGGCTTGGTCGCATCGCACTGGGCCGCTAGCTGTGGGCTTGCCACCGCACATATCTGCTCTTCCATCAGCTCGAATACCTCAACACCTGCGGGCCAGGGCGGCTCGGCAAACGCCAGGGTGGCGCTGGCATCCGTTTGCGTGCCCGGCTGCTCGCTTTCACTCACCACCACCTGCAATTTCAGCTGGGGCAGCTCGCGGTGCAGACGATCCAGGCGGGGAATTAGCCAGCGGGCCAAAAGGCTGCCAGGGCAGGCCAGGGTGAAAGGAGCCTCTTCAACATCACGCTTGAGCGCTGCGCAACTATCCTTCAAGCGTGAAAACGCTTCACCAACACCACTCTGCAGTCGCTCCCCGTGCGAGGTCAGTACAATACCTCGGCCCGCTTTGGCAAAAAGTGCTACTCCAAAATGGTCATCCAGGCTCTTTAGCTGGCGGCTGACAGCACCGTGAGTCACGCTTAGCTCATCGGCAGCGGCGGTCACGCTACCCAAACGGGCAGTGGCTTCAAAGGCGCGCAGGGCGCTAAGCGGTGGCATGCTGTTTTGCATTAATACGTGACTCCAGCTCACATGTTGGTGACATCTTATCGATTTTTATCCCGGCCTGCTTGCGCTACTTTCATTGCATTGTTTGATAACGCATTCAGAGGTCGTGATGAATCAACCTGTAGACGTATCCCAGAGCCTGCCCGATGCCAACGGTTTGTTTGGCAACTTTGGCGGCCGCTTTGTCGCCGAAACGCTGATGCCACTGATTCTAGAGCTGCAAGACGAATACACCATCGCCAAGAACGACCCCGAATTCCAGCGCCAGTTGGCCTACTTCCAGGGTGATTATGTGGGTCGGCCAAGCCCGCTCTACTTCGCTGAACGGCTGACCGAGCACTTTGGCGGGGCGAGCATTTATCTCAAACGCGAAGAGCTGAATCACACCGGCGCGCACAAGATTAACAACTGCATCGGTCAGGTGTTGTTGGCTAAGCAGATGGGCAAAAAGCGCATCATCGCGGAAACCGGTGCAGGCATGCACGGCGTTGCCACCGCTACCGTTGCGGCGCGCTTTGGTTTGCCCTGTGTCATCTATATGGGCGCAACCGACATCGAACGCCAGCAGCCCAATGTATTCCGCATGAAGCTGCTGGGCGCGGAAGTGATCCCCGTTACCTCGGGCACCGGTACGCTAAAAGACGCCATGAACGAAGCGCTGCGTGACTGGGTAACGAATGTCGACGACACCTTCTACATTATTGGCACCGTGGCTGGGCCACACCCGTACCCGGCCATGGTACGTGATTTTCAGGCCGTAATCGGTCATGAAACCCGCGCCCAAATGCTGGAAAAGAAAGGTCGCCTACCGGACTCGCTGGTGGCTTGCATTGGTGGCGGTTCAAACGCCATGGGGCTGTTTCACCCCTTCCTGAATGACCTCGACGTGAAGATGATTGGCGTGGAAGCGGGTGGCAAGGGCGTTAAAAGCGGCCTACATGCGGCCAGCCTGAACGGCGGCACCCCCGGCGTGCTGCACGGCAACCGCACTTACTTGCTGCAAAACGAAGATGGCCAGATTATCGACGCTCACTCGATTTCCGCCGGGCTGGATTACCCCGGTATCGGGCCGGAGCACGCATGGTTGCACGAGCAGGGGCGGGTCGAGTACGTCTCTGCCACTGACGATGAAGCGCTGGAAGCTTTTCAGGTCTGCTGCCGCCAGGAGGGCATTATTCCCGCCCTGGAGACCGCCCATGCCCTGGCCGAAGTGGCCAAGCGTGCCCCCAGCCTGCCCCGCGAGCACTTAATGGTGGTCAACCTCAGCGGCCGGGGCGATAAGGACATGATGAGCGTCGCCCATCACCTGGGTGAAAAATTCGGGGTTAAACAGCTGTGAGCGCGACACAGGAGAACGTCATGACCCATACCTCTCGTCTTGAACACTGCTTTGCTTCCCTCAAGCAGCAAAACCGCCCGGCGCTGGTCAGCTATCTCACCGCTGGCGATCCGGACGCCGAGGCCTCCCGCCGCCTGTTGCACGGGTTGCCAAAAGCGGGGGTGGATATTATCGAGCTCGGTATGCCGTTCAGCGACCCCATGGCCGATGGCCCCGCTATCCAAAAAGCCGCGCTGCGTGCCTTGAATAACGGCCAAACACAAGCCAAAACGCTGGAAATGGTGCGCCGTTTCCGTGCAGAAGACAGCACCACGCCCATTGTGCTGATGGGCTACTACAACCCCATATACTGCTATGGTGTCGAGCGTTTCTTGACCGATGCCGCCAAGGCCGGGGTAGATGGCCTGATTGTCGTGGACCTGCCCCCAGAGCATGACGAAGAGCTTTGTACGCCAGCGGCCCAGCACGGCATTGATTTTATTCGCTTGGCTACACCGACCACCGATGCCAAGCGCCTGCCTAAAGTGCTGGCGAACGCTTCCGGGTTTATCTACTACGTTTCTGTGGCGGGCGTCACCGGCGGCAGTGCACCCACACCAGAACGGTTGGAAGGTGCAGTAAGTCAACTGCGCGCACATACCGAGCTACCCATTGCCGTGGGCTTTGGTATTCGTACCGCCGAGCAGGCCGCCACCATTGGCCGTTATAGCGATGCCGTGGTGGTAGGCTCTGCGTTGGTCGACTGTATTGAACACGCCAACACGCCCGATGAAGCCGTGGAGCGTGTGCATGGCCTAGTAAGTGAACTGGCGGATAGTGTCAGGGCGTGTCGGGAGGTGAGAGAACCGCAAACCTATTGATAAAAGGTCAGTAAAGAGCGGGTTGTTGTGAGAACAGGCATTAGAGCAGGCCAACGCGCCTGCTTTTTATTATTCATCTCTCGCCACTTTTAAAGTTACTTATTTCAATTTGGATTTATAACTATCATTTTTTAAGTTTATGGTTTCTTTCGGTACTCCGCTTGGTAATCACCGTTATCCCAACTAGTGTCAATAGGGTTTTAAGCGAGCTGACGCCTTTCCTTATTACATGCTTTTTCAGGGAAAGGCTCTTGGCTTAGGCCACGCATCAAGTTGTTATTCGCAATGGTTACTTATGGGGAACTATTATGAAGCCCGACAACACATTTGACCCTACGCGCCGTCAAGTGGTGGGCGGCCTTGCTACCGGTATGGCCGCTGCTATGGCCGCACCCGCATTCGCCCAGTCATCTTCGACATCGCCATCCGGTGGTGCAGGTAATACCTCAAACACCAATGACTCAGGAGGCACGTTAAACCAAATGCAGGATCCCAAAAGCAAGTACCCCCAACCGCCCTTTGAACGCCAGCCGCTAGAGTGGCCTGGGCTTGCCAGTGAAATGACACCGCGCCCAGACCACGGCGAAGAGAGTTATCGCGGCAGTGGTCGTTTAACCGGAAGAAGGGCACTGATTACCGGTGGAGATTCCGGCATTGGCCGTGCGGCTGCCATTGCCTATGCTCGCGAAGGCGCTGATGTGGCGATTAACTACCTGCCCGCGGAAGAGTCAGATGCGCGCGAAGTGATTGAGCTTATTGAAGCGGAAGGGCGTACCGCGGCGGCTATTCCAGGCGATCTCCGTGATGCATCGTTTTGTAGCGAGTTAGTGGAAAAGGCCGTTGAGCAATTAGGCGGGTTAGATATTTTGGTCAATAACGCTGGTCGCCAGCAGTGGCAGCCGTCGATTATGGATATTAGCCATGAAGCCTTCGACGACACCATGAAGACCAACCTCTACGCCATGTACTGGATCACCCAGGCGGCCATTCCGCACATGGAGCCTGGGTCAGTGATCATTAATACCACCTCAGTGGTGGCTTACGATCCGCCTAAAATCCTACTCGATTACTCCATGACCAAAGCGGCCATCGTCGCGTTCACCAAAGCGCTGGCGAAGCAGCTGGCCGAGCAAGGTATTCGCGTCAACGGCGTCGCGCCCGGCCCGTTCTGGACTCCACTTCAGCCCAGTGGTGGCCAGCCACAAGACGCCGTGGAAACGTTTGGCGAAAGCACGCCGCTTGGTCGCCCCGGCCAGCCGGTAGAGTTGGCCGGCACTTATGTACTGCTGGCCTCGCCAGAATCCAGCTACACCACTGGCAATATACACGGCGCGGGCGGTGGCGCTGGTGATCCCTAAGCTTTTCTAGCGGGTTTTTACTAACCTGCTTTTTCGGCCTGACCTTCAACGATTCAGGCCATTGCAGTGGTTGCTCGGTTCTTGGAAGAGAATCGAGCAACCAATTCTCTCCGTCTCAAGAATATTTGATAGCGTGGATTCCGTGCTATCGTGCTTTATGCTCGTAAACTTAAAAAACAAAGCGGAGCAGTTAGAGCACGACGATATATGAAGCATTTACGCTTTGTCGCATGGGCAGGAAATGGCTTAAATATATTCGATATAAAACAGTACTTATCAATGGTGACGCCGCCTATTAATGGCAGGCAATAACCATTAAAGCGTTTACAAACTAGAGAGAAATAATGGGAAAGCTCCTTTCACTAATCGTAATAGTAGCGCTTGGCTACACTGGCATTTACTTCTATTACGGCGTGGTCGTTGAGCGGGAGATCCAAGAACAGCTGGATGACCGTGGCCTCTCCGCTGTTAGCATTGATAACGTTGAGTACGATGTGCTGGCGCCCGTTAGTACCTCAGCAGATATAGCTGTCACCGTCACTTATCGCGGCTCGCAAGCAACGCTGGATTTGGCAGTACAGGGCCACCCCCTGTTTTCTGATGAAGTCACGGTCGAATTTGATGGTTTACAAGCACTACGGCTGGGCATCAGCTTCGGGCAGTAAAATGCAATAGCCTACTAAACTGCCGAGTGGCGTGGGCAAACTTAATGAGTGTTTAAATCAGTGCTGGGACGGCCATTCTGTTAGCTCGTGTAAACATAAGGACGTGACATGCCGCATCACATCACTAACCGAAAACGCAGTTATCGAACATCGTTACCCAAAGATAGTTTTTTATGGGAAGGCCTGAATGCTTCAGCCTATATCGCGGGTGCCGCTGCCTTTGTGATAGGCAGTGTCTTCTTCCTGCCAGCCTTTGAGAACTACATGGCGGCAGGGGCCGGGCTGTTCATTTTGGGCTCGTTAATCTATCTAGCGGTGGCGGCAAACGATTGCATAGAAATCATCAGTTATTACCGCCGTCACCCCTCGCACGGCAAGAAGACCATGCTCGAGTTTATAATGTCGGCAGGGTATATCATCGGCAGTGTACTGTTCCTGATAGGCAGCGCCTTGTTTCTGCCCAGCGTGGGCTGGGAAAGAGGGGGCGCCTGGTGCTTTATCGTTGGCAGTGTTCTGTTTACGGTTGGCGCGACGGTCAACGTGACGCAGATCACTCAGGCGGGAACCTTAGTGGTCTTGCAGCTACTCAATGCCGTTGCCATCTCGTTTGTCATCGGCTCCATCCTGTTTTTGGCCGCCTCGATTCCTTATCTCTGGCCGAGCTATCAGACACCGCTTGCCCATGCACTGCACACCTACTTGTGTGCTCAGTTTATTTTCGCCAGCCTGCTGTTTCTCGCCGGAGGAGTCGTCAACTTCTACAGAGCCTATCGGGCTCACCAAGACCATCAACAAAACCCAGACGTAAAGAACCAGTGCCTCACCGAATAAGGTTTATTGAACACTGGTTTTAATGGCTAATCGTCAGTAGGGCAATGCAGCTTACGGACAATTGCTAGCCGTCATCGTAGACCGGGAAGCTATTAAGGGGGCGGTATAAACCGCCCTCAAACTGTCCTCAAACAACCGGCACGGTACCCCCATCGATCACATACTCCGTGCCCGTGATGGTGGCTGCCAGCGGTGATGCCAGAAACGCAATCAGGTTGGCCACTTCTGCAGGTTTTGATGGCCGGCCAATCGGGATGCCGCCCAGCGAATTCATGATGATCTGCTTGCCGCCGGCGTAATCGGTGCCTGCCTCTTGGGCAATCCGTTCGGCCAGCGCAACGGCGGCTTCCGTTTCGATCCAGCCCGGCGACACCCGAACCACACGCACCCCTTTGGGTGACACCTCTTTTGACAAGCTCTTGCTATAGGTGGAGAGCGCCGCCTTGGCCGCCGCATAAGCCGTGGTCGATTCGGGCAGGGGGAGCTCACGCTGAATGGAGGTCACGTGGATAATCACCCCATCGCCCTGGGCCAGCATGCCGGGCAGCAGGGCGCGATCCAGCCGCACGGCGGGAAACAGGTTGATGTCGAGCTCGCGCTGCCACTCCTCCTCCCCAAGGGTAGCGAACCCGCCGCCGGGGGCGGATGAGCCACCCAGTACATGAACGATAATATCGACGCCGCCCAAGCGATCGGTGACCGCATCGGCCACAGTGGCACAGCCTTCGGCCGTCGTCAGGTCAGCAGTTACAAACAGCTCATCGGGCAGGTCAGCGGGGCGAGTACGGGCGGTTGTTAGCACTTGCGCGCCTTCCTCGCGAAAGAGTGCCACCGCGGCCGCACCAACCCCTTTGCTGCCCCCGGTGATCAATACGCGTCGCCCGTCCAAGTTCAGGTGCATTAGTGGATCTCCAATGACTGGATTTGCGACTCGGCAAGCTGGAAAGCGTGGTCAAGTTGCACCGGGCTGCCGGGGAAGTTGCCGGTCACGGTGGCGGTAACCACCATCTTATTGCCTTGTTGGGAAACACTGACCGGCTCGACGCTATACTCAATCTTGGCACGGGTGGCGCGCATCCAAGCTTGAATAGCGGTGTGCCCGCGGTGCGTCTCGCCTTCGTCAAACACACAGGCATCTTGAGTGAAGCAATCCGCAATGTGGGAGGCATCCGCACCGTTGCTGATGCTGAAGTAAGTAGTGATCGCGTCTGGCAGTGACAAGCTCATGATGGTCATCTCTCGTAAGTTAATGTGAGAGAATATTCTGCCTAGACTGACGGGTTATCAAGAACGCACAAAAAGGTAAGTGGCTTACCAATGAGAAAGATTTATACGCCCACTACCGCCGCAAGCGATGTGGAAAATGTATTAAAAATGCTGGAAGGGCGCTGGAAGCTCATTATTCTCTTTCATCTCTTCGATGGAAAAGTGCAGCGCTACTCCGATTTCGAAAAACTCATCCCCGACATCTCCCAGAAAATGCTGGCCCAACAGCTGCGCCAACTGGAAGCGGATGGCATCGTGGCCCGCAAGGTCTACCCCCAGGTGCCGCCAAAAGTGGAGTACCGCCTCACCGAATGGGGGCAAACGCTCTGCCCGGCGCTGGATGCCTTGCTGAAATGGGCCGAGCAGAAGGACCACTTCCAACAGCCAGCCGAACAGAACGATCAAGACACCGCCGCCGCCCAATGAGAGCCGCCTAATGCACTACCGCACCATGACCATCAACGACTATGACGCCGCCATTGCCCTATGGAGCGAGAGTGAAGGCGTGAGGATTCGCGACGCTGATTCACGTGAAGGCATCGAGAAATACCTGCTGCGCAACCCCGGCCTGAGCTTTGTGGCAGAAGTAGAAGGCGAAGGAGATGGAGAAGAAGAGCTGGTGGGAACAATTATGGCGGGCCACGACGGTAAGCGTGGTTATGTGCAGCACCTCTCGGTGGCGGATTCTCACCGCCGGTTAGGCATCGCCACACGGCTGGTAAGCCTCTGCCTGGAAGCGCTCAAGAGCGAAGGCATCCAAAAATCACACCTGATGATTCTTCCCGAGAACGAAGCCGCCCAGACGTTCTGGGCCAATCAGGGCTGGGCGTACCGATCCGATATTCTGCTCTATTCGTTTGTAAATGGAGATAACGAGAACGTTTAGCTGTAGTGCTAGCGCTAGTGCAAGAGACATAACTACAATTATACCTTGTACGTAACTCTGTAATCATTGCACTGAGTCTCACCCAACCCCACCCGCGTCTTCTAACGGTTCTGCGAAGTTTGGGGTCTCAATGGCACCTATTCTTAGCCACCCACACGCCTTCCCTGGCTCTAAAGATGTCACTCGTTTTTCACTGACATATATGGCTGACGAAAGTGGATACTGGCGGTTGCCGAGCTAGAGTCTCAGGGCAAATGACCATCAGTTTTTTTGCCAATGCGGCATCACTGACCGGGATGGCACACAAGGTGCCCGCTTGAATCTCCTCTTCGACGCAAGCCGCCAGCACCAGTGACACGCCAAGGCCAGCTTTGACAGCCTGTTTAACCGCTTCGGTACTGCCCAGTTGCATTGAAACCTTCGGGAACGGCCCTCTTTCGCCAAAGAAATTCGCCAGCAACCGGCCAGTACCTGTTCCGGGTTCACCACCAAGCAAGCTCATTCCGGCAAGGGTTTCCCGGTCTATTTCATGCCAGCCCGCATAGGGGTGATCTGGTCGGGTAATTAAAACCACGGGTTCCTGTCGCCAATCCATTGCCTGGAAGCCAGGTTTCGGGTGCCACCACTCCATCACCGCAATATCCAGCTCGCCGCTGGTCAATTGTCTGGCAATGTTTGGATTGTTATCAATCACAAGGTCCAACTCAGGTACCGCCGGAATGTTCTTGAACGTGCTCACGTAGGGCTGGAGCATGTAAATACCGATGTTAGAACTTGCCCCTACGCGTAAACGCGTACCGCTAACGACTTCTCGGGCACGCTCGTCCAGTTGCAACATACTAAGCGCTAGAGGCATAAGTGCCAGGGCTGCTTTGGTGGGCTCGCATCCCGTTTTACTGCGGCGTATCAACAGGGCACCTAGCTGCTCTTCGAGCTTTTGAATGTGCTGTGAAAGCGTGGGTTGTGCGATACCGAGAGCTTGGGCGGCGGCCTGAAAACGTCGGTGCTGAACCAGTGTGGTAAAACTTTTCAGCCAGACCAAGTTCAGCATGGAGTTGTCTCAGTGATAGTGGGCGAATTAGCCGCATCCTGAGGGCGTTCTCCTTGTAACGCTTGCAGAATGTTGTCGGCAGCACGCTGTTCAATCATCAGCCGCACATCCTGGACGGCAGAGCCAATGTGTGCCGTGAATAGCGTGTTGGGATGTGCTCGCAAAGTGGGGCAAATCTCTTGCGGACGATCCTCTCGAGCCCAATCTTCCATTTCAAAAACATCCGCTGCGTAGCCGCCCAACTGCCCAGACTCCAATGCTTCCAAAACGGCAGCTTCCTGCACTACAGAACCCCGGCATGGGTTGATCAAATAGGCGCCTGGTTTCATCAGGGCCAAGCGCGCAGCGTTCATGGTATGCAGGGTTTGTTTATTGAGCGGCAGGGCCAAAATGACAATGTCGGCTTGCCCGAGCAGCTCTTCAAGCGACTTGCGCGCCACGCCGAGCGTTTCCTCCTCAGCGGCGGGCCAGGCGTCTGGCTGAGAATACAGTAAGGTGGCCCCCCAGCCGTTGAGCCGTGTTGCCACAGCCTTGCCGATGGGGCCCATGCCGACGATACCCACGGTGGCGTCTGCAATCCCAAGCCCATAGAACATTGGCTGCCACCCCCTGAACTGGCCAGAACGAACATACTCGTCGGCTGCCCGAACATGTCGGATTAGGCTAATGGTTAGCCCTATGGTGAGCTCAGCCGTTGGCACCGTCAGCAGGTCCGGTACGAAGGTCAGCCAAACGCCATGACGCGTACAGGCCTCCACATCGAAATTATCGTATCCCTTCAGCGCGGCGCCAATAACTTTCAGCTTGGGGCAGCCAGCTAGAAATTCCTCGCTGACCCGATCCGGCATAAACACCATCATGCCATCTGCGGTTGCCGCGCGGGCCTTTACCTCGGCGGCGGGCAAGGTAGTGTCTGACTGGTTGGTGATTAATTCACAGCTCTGTTCCAGCCTTTCTAGCACACTGTTGTGTACCCGGTGGGTAATGAAAACCCTTGGTTTCATTTGATTTCCTTACTTGAATTTCTTACGAAGATGGCCGCTAAGGCTATCCACCATCGTCACCATAACGAGTATGACAATCAGGATGGCGCTGACTTCCTGGTACTGCATGACACGTAAAGAGCCCATTAGCTCGAAGCCGATCCCGCCAGCCCCCACCATGCCCATGACCGTAGAGGCGCGAAAATTGTATTCCCAGCGATAGATGGAGACATCGGCAAACTGCGGAAGAACCTGCGGCAGCACAGCGTGCCAGTGAACCTGTAATCGAGTCGCGCCAGCAGCATTGGCGGCTTCCACTGGGTCTGGGTCGACATGCTCAATCGCTTCGGCAAAGAATTTACCCACCATCCCGATGGAATGAAGGCCGAGCGCTAGCACGCCCGGCAAGGCGCCAAAACCCACTGCAGCAACGAAGATAATGCCCATGATCAACTCGGGCACCGAGCGCAGAGCATTTAGCAACGTGCGGGTTACGTGGAAGACCACGGGATGGGGCGAGGTATTGCGAGCAGCCAGGAACGCCAGGGGCACGGAAGCGATGACCGCTATTGCCGTGCCAGCAATGCTCATGGCGAGCGTATCGACCAACGGAGACATCCAATCCCTGGCATTGGTGAAATCGGGCGGTAGCGATTCACCCAGCAGGGTGGCGATGGCAGGAACCCCGTTGGCTAGGGTGCGAAAATCCAGCAAGTCCACGTACCAACTAGCCAGGAGAACCACTGCCAGTAACGAGCCCACTTGGAAGAGCTTACTCCGCCAGCCGCGCGCGTGTTCGGCCAGCACCGCGTCAGGAGAGAATGAAGAAAGGGCCGGCGGATCCGTTTTGGTCTGATTCATAACGCCCCCTTACATCTTGGCGAAGTCAAGGTTGAGCAGACTACCCATTTCCCGGATCACATCGTAATCGGAGTCAGTGATAACGGCGAAACCTTCGGCTTTCAGGTTGCTCAGGATTTCTTCATCATCAATGCTAATGAAAGCGTCCTGTATCTCCTGCTTGAGTTCCGGGCTCAAGTTGGAACGCATCGCCCAGGGGTACTGCGGATACTCCCCACTGTGACCCAACACCCTAACCTTGCTGCGATCTATCAGGCCGCGGTCCATCACATGTTCAAAGATCACTTCCGATAGTCCCCCCGCATCTGCATTCCCATTGGCAACGTTCACCGCCACGGCATCATGGGAGCCAACAAAATGGGCTTCATAATCCTTTCCTGCTTCCAAACCAGCCGATTCAAGCAACACGGTTTTGGGAATCAGGTGGCTTGAAGTGGAGGCTCGGTCGCCATAGGCCATCTTCATGCCCTCGATATCGGCATAAGACTCAACGCCGGAATCGACATTGGCAATAATGATGGAGCGGTAGGTGGGCTTGCCATCCACAATCATGGCCGCAAAGGGTTCGATCTCGCTTTTGCTTTTTGCCATTACATAGGAGAGGGGCCCGAAGTAGGCGAGGTCGATGCGACCAAAACGCATGGCTTCGATCATGGAGGAATAATCTGTAGTGACGATTAGCTCAATTTCTTTGCTAAGCGTGCTTTCAAGATAGTCTTTCAATGGCTGGTTGCGTTTGATCAGTTCAGAAGCGTTTTCATCAGGGAGCAGCGCGACTTTTAACAGGTCTGGATTTGGATCAGGATCCGCAGCTAAGGCCGACACGGTCATTCCAGCCATAAGACAGATAGCGAAGAAAAAGCTGAATAGCGGTTTCATTGTGCAATCTCCAGTTTTATCGAAGGGGTATTTGCGGATTGAGGGTTGGGGTTGGTGGTTTCATCGGCTTCGGGCAAAACCCCTGGCGCACCGTGGTAAATCTCATCCAGGTGGCATTGCTGTAACTGTGCCGGGGCTGCATCGAAAACGATTTGGGCATTCGCTAGACCAATAATGCGGTCAGCAAACCGCTGGGCATATTCCAGCTGGTGCAGTGAAATGATGGCGGTAATACCATCTTCACGGCATATGTCTCGCAATAATGTAAGCACTCGCTCAGAGGTTGCCGGGTCAAGGCTGGCCACTGGCTCGTCCGCCAGGATCATGGCGGGCTGCTGCGCCAAGGCACGCGCAATGCCCACGCGCTGCTGCTGGCCTCCGGACAGCTGATCGACCCTGGTAAGCGCCTTCTCAGCCAGGCCTACGCGATCCAGGCAGTGCAGGGCAAGCTCCTGTTCCTGCCTGGGTAGCGGAAACAAACTGCGCCAGGTGCTGTGGTAAGCAAGCCGACCCATCAGCACATTCTGGAGCGCCGTGTGGCGTTCAATGAGCTGATGGTGCTGGAAAACCATGGCGGTTTTGCACCGATGGCGGCGTACCGTAGTAATGGTTTCGAGCGCACCTAGTTCGGCCGATATCACTTTGCCGGTGCTGGGCCGCACCAAGTGGTTGAGGGAGCGCAGTAACGTAGATTTACCTGCACCGGAAAGACCGAGTAGAACCGTAAACTCCCCTTTGTGGAAATCAACGGTGGTGGGTCGGAGTGCGAGAACATTCCCAGGATATGTCACCCCCATTTTCTCGATGCGGAGCATTAAGTCAGAGGATTGAACAGGCTCCATTGGATCACCTTCTGCAATGTATAAGCTCACTTGATTGTGACTTACAATGCAACGTTAGCGCTCCTAGGTGACAAAGCTGTGTCATGCAGATGATAAGTTAATGACCATCAAAGGGGCGGGTAGCATGTAATGACATAAGAAATTGGCGCTTTATAAGTTAAAAAAATTTAATGTTTCTGTGCGCGTGCCGATAATGCATTTTGCTTGGTATCAAGATGCGTTGGGTCTAAACGCTTGAAGTTACCGAGATGGCTTCTACCTGCCCAATGCAACGCGCTGCGGGCTTTCACGAGATCCCCCCATGCTACTTCTAAATCGAAGCGTTAAACTGCGGCTTGCCGTGAGTTTAGGCGCGTGTATCTTGATGTTAATTGTTGTCGGTATTATCGGTCTCTACAGTCTCAGCAAAACCAACGATGCCCTCAACAGGACTTATGAGGGGAACTTACTCACCTTGGGTGATCTTATTAAGGTCAACCAAGCACTGCTCGGCAACCGGGTAAAGATAACGGCCGAGCAGCGTGATCGAACCCCGGCATCTGCTATAACAACGAAGCAAGAGGTAGCGGAGAACGATGCCATTATCGACGCCGCCTGGAGTGATTACTTCCCTGAGCGTGTTTCTGGTGATCAAGAGCGTGCAATAGCCGAAAGCTTTATCGTGTCGCTAGCCAGTCTGCGTGCCGGTATTGACGATATCAACGCGGCAATGATTGGCAATGATTATGACGCCGCCAGAGAGATAGCCACCACCACGCTACGTGCTGAATACCCTAAAGTGCTCACGGCGATTCAGGGCCTTATCGACCTTAACAGCGCCCAAGCCGCCGCCAATAACCAGCAGTCATCAAGTGACTATATTTGGACGCGCAACTTCGTTATAGGCGTTATGCTGGCGGCGATCATCTTCGGCATTCTGCTCTCAATATGGTTGGTTCGCGGCATCATGACACCGCTGGGCAAGGCGCAAGCACTTGCCAACGCCATGGCTGAAGGCAGGCTTGATAACGACGTCGACGCTTCAGCCAAGGATGAGTTTGGTGTGATGCTCAGGGCGTTAAAGAGCATGGAAGCCAAGTTCTCGCAGGTGGTCATGTCCGTTCGTAATAACGCCGAATCCGTGAATGTGGCCGCCGACGAAATCGTGCTAGGCACTGACGACCTCAGCCGCCGGACGCAGGAACAAGCCTCCAGCATCGAACAGACCGCGGCATCGATGGATGAAATCACCTCGACCGTGCGTCAGAACGCCGACAACGCATCCGAAGCCGACAAGCTCGTGCACGATGTTAACCAGCAAGCTAACGCCGGGGGCGAGATCGCAGGTCAAGCCATCAAGGCAATGGAAGGTATCAACGCCTCAAGCCGCAAGATTGCCGGTATCGTCGGCTTGATTGATGAAATCGCCTTCCAGACCAATTTGCTGGCGCTGAACGCCTCGGTAGAAGCCGCACGCGCAGGCGAGCAAGGTCGTGGCTTTGCGGTAGTGGCGAACGAAGTACGCAACCTGGCAGGGCGTAGTGCTGACGCCGCCAAAGATATCAAAAAGCTCGTTGAGGAGAGTATCGGCCAAGTCGACAACGGCTCAAGCCTGGTCAACCGAGCTGGCAAATCGCTCGAAGATATCGTCCACGGCGTTCAGCGCGTCTCGGTGTTGATGGGTGAGATTGCCACTGCCAGCCGCGAGCAGTCCCAAGGTATCGAGCAGGTAAACACCGCCGTCTCGCAAATGGACAGCGTCACCCAGCAGAACGCGAGCCTGGTGGAAGAGTCCAGCTCGGCGGGGCGTTCACTGCAAAGCCAAGCAGAGGCGTTGTTGAACGAGGTGTCGTTCTTTAGAGGAGCGACCAATGGCCAAAACCAACGCGCGCTACCCGCTACGCCAAGACCGCGCGACAGCCAGCCTCGGGCTAGTAAAGGCTTGCCGACTCATGTTCTCGGTAGTAAAAAAGAGACCGAAGAATGGGCATCTTTCTAAACGCCTGAAGCAACCATGAAGCGCCCAGCCAGGGCGCTTTTTTGTGAGCCGAAAGCCTCCGCAAGAAAATTCTGAGCCTACCGATCTGATGTTTTCTTTACTCGTTTGTTAATGGGGATAATTCAAATATCTAGACCAGGACTGTCATAACCTTGTTGGTTCGCCGTCATTATTTGTATGATGGTACGTCTTTCCACGTTAAGCAGAGGTAGTTGTCCAATGAGCCATTGATGCCCGCCGTTGCAATAACGGCCAGTCTCCATTAGCCCCTAAAGCAGGGGGAGTACTTGGCATCGCTGGAATCAACTATGACCACTACCCATCTCACCTTAAAAGGTGTCTCCTACGTTTTGCAGGATGGCAGACCGCTTTTCACCGACCTTCACGAGCAGTTCGACACACGCCCCACGGGGCTGGTGGGTCGCAATGGTGTGGGTAAAACAGTTTTAGCCCAAATTCTCGCGGGTCTGTTGCAACCAACCGCTGGCTATTGTCACTGCCCCAATAGCGTGCATTACCTTGCCCAGCAAGTGGCCCAGTCGAAGGGGGCTTCTGTCGCCGATCTCGCAGGCATTCGAACAACCCTGGACGCATTGGCGCGCATTGAAGCTGGCAGCACCGCACCAGAGGATTTTGAAGCAGTCGATGACCGCTGGGATATGCCCCAGCGGTTTCGCCATGAACTTGAACGCAACGGTTTGGGCTATCTTGAAGCCACAACACCGGCCAACACACTGAGCGGTGGGGAAGCCATGCGGGTTGCCTTAATGGGCACCATGCTCTCGAATGCTGATTTCCTGATTCTTGATGAGCCAAGCAACCATCTCGACCGACCAAACCGCCAAGCACTCATTGAACAACTGCAACGCTGGCCGCGTGGGTTGATTGTGGTAAGTCATGACCGGCAATTGCTGGAATCCATGGAACGTATTGTCGAGCTGTCCCCCTCAGGGCTGCACAGTTATGGTGGCAACTACACTTTCTATGCAGAGGCAAAAGCACACGAGCAGCAAAATGCGGTTGACCAACTCAATAAGCATAAGCTGGAGCGCCAACGCCAAGAAAAGGCGATGCGTAAGCAGCGTGAACGCCAGGAGAAACGGCAGGCCCGCGGAAATCGGCAGGGCAAGGAAGCCAACCAGGCCAAGATACTGCTGGATGGTCAGAAAGAGCGCAGCGAGAACTCCACCGGCGCATTGCGCCAAAAGCAGGCAGCCAGCCGTGATCAGCTTAACCAGCGCGTGCGGGAAGCGGCAAAGCAGGTTGAAAACGAAGCGCACATCACCCTGCATGGGATACCCGTTAATCAGGCCACAAAGCGCAGTTTGGCAGAATTGGAGAGGGTAGAGCTACCGTTCGTCATGGGAGCCACTCGTCACATTCGCCTACAGCTGAGAGGGCAACAGCGCATAGGGGTTGTCGGCCCCAACGGCTGCGGTAAATCCACGCTGCTTCGTGTGCTTGCAGGTCAAATTGAGCCATTATCCGGAACCTGCAAAGTAACCTCTAAAAGCGTCTATCTCGACCAGCGACTAGCGAATCTTGAGCCGGATAAAACCGTGCTCGAACAGCTGCAACTGGCTAACCGCTCAACGACGGAAGGCGAGCTGCGTATGCTACTGGCCCAACTAGGCCTGGACGCGCAGAAGATCACCACACCCAGCGGACTATTAAGCGGAGGTGAACGTCTGAAAGGTGCACTGGCCTGCCTCCTCTACGCCGACTCACCACCGAAACTATTGCTGCTGGATGAGCCAAATAACCACCTCGACCTGCCATCGGCACAAGCGCTGGAAACGCTGTTGCGCAGTTACCAAGGCGCGTTAGTGGTGGTATCCCATGATGATGCGTTTCTGGGAAACCTCGCCCTGACAGACCACCTGATTGCAACCGAACAAGGGTGGCATTTGGAGCCTCAATCCAGCTGAGCTTCTATTGCTGTCTTGTCGATCACCGACCAGACTTCCTGAATCTTATTATCACGGAAGAGGTAGAACGCGTTCTCGCAAAACGTCACTTTTTTGCCGTCCACCGCAAGGCCGAGGAAGCTACCTTTGGGTGTGACATCGAATCGCAACCTGCACGCGACATGGGGTGGATCAACGGTCAAAAGCTCAATGTTGAAGTGAAGATCCGGTATCTGTTCATAATCGGCTTCCAGCATGGCGCGATAACCATCAAGCCCTAGGCACCTGCTGTTGTGGTGGACATCGTTATGCACGAACTGGTCAAGGTTCGTCCAATCCTGATTATTGAGGCAGGTGATGTAATCACGGTAGGTTGCTTCCAGGTCACGTTTGTTCATCTTGGTTCTCCTTTCCTGGTTAGGCGTGAAGGCATTCGCCAAGGGTATACAGGCTCAGTATCATAAGCAGCCTAAACCAAACCACAAAAGTCATCATTCATGTCGTGCCCACCTTGCCCCAATTGCCAATCCGAATTCGTCTATCAGGATCAAAGCCTGTTCATCTGCCCCGAGTGCGCCCACGAATGGAACCCTTCTGAGGCTGAGGCAGAAGACACTGTGACGGTAAAAGATGCCCACGGCACCCTGTTAGCGGAAGGCGATAAGGTAACGATGATCAAAGACCTCAAAGTCAAAGGCAGCTCACTGGTACTCAAGGTAGGCACCAAAGCCGTTATCAAGCGGCTTTTGGACAGCAAAGATCACCAACTGGACTGCAAGGTCGACGGCGCCGGCGACATGATGGTGACCGCCCATTTTGTGAAGAAGGCCTGACTAAAATCTGAACTTACATGACAACCGTGCCGCCGATGACTGCTAGCCGACATTACCGCTGGATCATTTTGCTGATAGCCACCCTGGCTCAAGCAGCGGCATGCTTTTTCGTTCAAGGCATCGGCGCCATAAGCGTTTATATACAGGCAGATATGGCGCTCTCTGCATTTCAGATTGGGACGCTGGTCTCGGCGGCTCAGCTGGTGCCGTTGGTTGGGCTGTTGGTTGCTGGAGAGTTGCTAGACAGATTCAGTGAGCGTTTGGTGGTAGGGGTGGGAACCCTCGTTGTGGGCATTGCGCTTAGCGCTGCCGTGCTGGCGGAGAGTTACTGGGCCATGCTGCTGTTTTTGGTCATCGTAGGGGCAGGCTACAGTACCGCCCAACCCGGCGGTAGCAAATCGGTAGCCGCTTGGTTTGATAAATCCCAGCGCGGCTTTGCCATGGGGATTCGTCAGGCGGGATTGCCGCTGGGTGGTGCGCTGGCGGCGATTATACTGCCAACAGTTGCGATCACCTGGGGGTGGCGCGCCTCTTTTCTGGTGGGTGGGCTGATTGCGATCTTCGGGGCGTTGGTCTTTATGCTCTTTTACCGTGCCCCGGGTGGCGTGGTGCCGGTTGCAAGAGCCTCTGAAGGTAGCGTAAAAAAAGTCGTCTTATCGCGACTGGCGATGATTCGTGAGCCGGCCATGAAACAGATCATGGCGTCCGGTATTAGTTTGATCTCGGTTCAGTACGGCATTTTGATTTTTACCGTGCTCTATCTGCATAGTCGTTTGCAGATGGAGGTACTGCAGGCGGCGACTTTGCTATTCGTAGCCCAGGGGGCTGGGATAGCCGGGCGTATTTTGTTGGCGGCCTGGAGCGACCGCTGTCGCTCGCGCTATTTTCCGGTAATGGTGTGCATGGTGGCGGTAATAGTAGGGCTGCTGGTATTGGTTTGGCTGCCGCTACACTCAACGCTCATGCTGAGCGGTTTGATGGCCTGGCTGGGCTTTTTTGGTTTTGGTTGGTACGGCCCTTGGGTAGCTTATGTGGCTGAGTCTGCACCTGCTGATAAAACCGGTTTTGTACTGGGATTGGCTATGGCGATTAACCAACTGGCGATTGTATCGATACCACCACTCCTTGGGTGGCTGTTAGATATAAGTGACAGTTTTATGCTCGGCTGGAGTCTGCTGATCGCCATGACGTTATTGGGGCTATTAATGACCATCCAGCGGCAAGGAGACATTAATGAAAGCGATCGTGTTTGACGTATTTGGCACTATTGTTGATTGGCGCTCCAGTTTGATTCATCAGTTCAATGAGCTAGAGAAAGAGTTGGGGATTGAACTGCCCAGTGAAGTGTTGACTGATCAATGGCGTCAGCAGTATGCCCCTTCGATGAATAGGGTACGGCAAGGCGAAATCCCATGGATGGGATTGGATGACCTGCACCGAGAAAGCCTAGTCAAACTACTCAATCAACATGGGATTGCGCTAGACGAGGCGACCATTGATCGCGTCAATCACTTTTGGCACCAATTAGAGCCCTGGCCGGATGTTCAGAATGGCCTGCAGCGCTTAAAAGAGCACTACATTATCGGCACGTTGACCAACGGTAACCTCTCACTAATGGTGGACGTTGCCCGTTATGCCAAACTGCCGTGGGATATGATTTTTTGCGCCGAGTTATTCCAACACTACAAACCTGACACTGAAGTCTATTTAGGGGGTTGCCGTCTGCTACGCCTACCGCCTGAAGAGGTAATGCTGTGTGCGGCGCATAATGCTGACCTGCGTGCTGCCCGTGCCTTGGGAATGAAAACGGCGTTTATACCCCGTCGTACAGAATATGGCCCCCAACAGAGCAAAGATTTAGAAGCAGAAGAAGCATGGGATTTTGTGGCTGAAGACCTCGTCGCGTTGAGCGAGAGTCTAATAGAGTGAGCCAACAATACATGCCGTTAGGGCTGGATAGCATTTGTTGAGATAGTGGCAGCTATAGGTATTGAGTGTTTGAGCAGTGAGCTTATCCCCAGGCTTTATTTAATGGTAGAACGAGCAGACGCGCGAACACTGCGCGTCTAGTAACATCTTTTTATCGCAAGGAATGCAAAATGCAGTTAGCTCGATTTTTTGTCGCCATCATGTTGTTTTTTTTTATATCGGCTCAAGCGGTAGCAACTGATTGGACTCCACCTGATAATCCTGATTTGCTTCAGATCTTACATGAGGCGCGACTGGATATGCAGGCCAAGCGGTACGAGTCTGCGCTGGAAAAGCATTTTTGGTTTCACGAGAATGCAGAGCAAATAGATGAAAGTATCTCTGCAGTCAGAACATCATTTGCATTTTATGACTGGGTGAGGCTCGGACAAGAATATCCACCGGCCATGGATGAACTTCTTCAGGTGAGAGGAGGCCTGATCACTAAGTTGATCAATGAAGAGTATGATCGAAATGCATTTCGCGATCTTGTATCAATAAATGCAGTTCTCAATGAGGATTCAAAGACAACGGAAATCTTTAAACTCCTCGACTCGGAGCAACCAGAGGCTGCCAATAGAGCTTTCAATCTCGCGCAACCGGCGTTGATCAAGGATAAAGAATATGAACTGTATGTGAAATACGTCAATCCACAGCATGACTTTCTACGTATGAAGCATAGCTTTGAAAGCGGCATGCTAAGCGCTAACAACTCAGATTCTAATACTTCTAGATCCGATTTCTATATTAATTCATTCCGCAATAAAGCAGCGACATTAGTTGCAGTTCTTGTGGTTAATGACCGCGAATTAGAAGCAGCCGAAATTTCTACATTAGCGAAGGAAGTGCTTGATGACCCACAATTTCATGAGGAGTTGGAGGATGCGTTAGCTGGGACTGTACCTGTTCCTTGGCCTTAAGTTAATAAATATGGCAGCAGGCCGCAAACAACCCCGGGAGGTCTTTGATCAACTTCACTGATCAGCCAGCTACCCCATGCACGACGCAGTGAGCTGTAGTTCATCCAACAGCCTTAGGCAACTCCAGGTGTTTGTATGATCGAATGAGCTATAGGAGTTAATCCTCTGCTGTCAGCATGAAGGCTTCTACAGCAATTATTAGACGTGCTACTTACCTGATTTTTTTACCAAAACGATGATAAGAGTATTTGAAGACCAGGATTTTGAAGCCATAGAGGAACTTTACACCCTCGCCAAGCTAGATGAGTTCCGGTTTGAGCGAGGCCCGTTTGAGCTGATACCGCTTCGGCAAGACGAGGAGCGCCTACGAGGGCTGATGGAATCAGTGATATTTGTTTATGCTGATAAGGGCATTCGTGGGTACGGGGCAGTTTACGAAAATGAGATTGGCACGCTGCTTGTTCACCCGCTTTTTCGCCGCCAAGGCGTCGGTAATCAACTGTTTGGTCATATGATTGCCTGGATCGGAAGACCCGTTACGCTCTGCGTCGCAAGAAGCAACGTGGCGGCAAAAGCGCTCTATCAGCAATATGGTTTTAAAGTGACCGAGGAGTTTGAGGCCTGCTACAACGGTAAGCCGGTGTTAGCCAATAAGATGGAGCAGTCCAGCACTATTTTTGGAAAATCTAGTGCTGACACAGCGTTTTCTAGAAGCCGTACAAGGTAGATATCTGGAGCCGATCCAGTCTTGTTTTTTATACGGCAAAGCCGTATATTTAAGCAATGCTATTCATCGAAACGTCTACGTTCACCAAGCTATTACCGAGTTATCTTACGGATGAGGAGTACCGTGGGCTGCAAACGTATTTGTTGCAGAAACCAGATGCGGGCGACCTTATTAAAGGGTCGGGTGGTGTTCGTAAAGTTCGTTGGTCATCAACAGGTTCGGGAAAGAGTGGCGGTATCCGAGCTATCTATTATTGGAAGAAATCTGACCACGAGATATGGATGCTCACGCTGTATAGTAAAACGGAGCGCGCCAGTATCCCTGGGCGCATGCTCAAGCAGATAGCGGAGGCAATCAAAAATGGTTAAAAGAAATCTTGGAGCAGAGATACTCGACGGCATTAATGAGATAAAACATTTCAAGAAAGGTAGGGGAGCGCTGCGCACTAACGAGTTAGCAGAGCCCTCGCCACCCAAAATGATTCGGTTGAAACTGAACCTATCTCAATCGGCCTTCGCAGGGCTTCTGGGAGTAAGCATACGTACCCTTCAGGACTGGGAACAAGGCCGTAGAGAGCCACAGGGCCCGGCCATTGCTCTTTTGCGTATTGCTGAACAACACCCGGAAGTCTTTGATCAACTTCATTGATCAGGCAGCCACCCACCTCACGACGCTGTAAGCTGAGGCTCATCCACCACCACCGCGTCACGCAACGTTTCAGCGAAGCTTGCCAGGGCGGGTGTCCAGGACTCTGGTTCGGGGGCGACAAAATAGGTATCGACATTGGCGATGGACGTGGGCAGTTCCAGCGTATGAATCCCGAACCGGTGCTGGTGGGCTTCAACCGTCCCACGGGGTAGCACCGTGTAACCCATCCCGGCAGCAACGCAGCCAAGCATCGCGTCCAGGGAGCCGAACTCAAAAATCCGGCCTGCATTGACGCCGTAGGAAGCCAGCAACAGCTCAATACGCTGGCGGTAGCTGCACCCCTGGCGAAACGCCAAGAAAGCAGACGTCAGCAGTTCTTGTGAAGAGGGCATTCTCGTCATAGGTGTTGAGCCGACTAAGACAAGCTGCTCGCTAAATGCTTTGAGCAAGTGGTAGCGGCCATGCTCGAGCCGCCCGGCCACGAAGACACAGTCCACCTGCCCGTTAAGCAACAACTCGACCAGCTCAGCCGTGGGCCCGGTCTTTATCTGGATATCAACGTCAGGCTGCGCTGCGTGGTACGCCGCCAGTATCGGCGGAAGGCGCAACGCCGTCGTGGTCTCCATGGCGCCTATACGCAGCCGCCCACACGCCTTCTCTTGGCCTTTGAACAGCGATACCGCTTCGTCGTGGGCTGTCAGCATGCGCTCGGCGTACTCCACCAGCGCCGATCCGGCACTGGTAGGGCGAACGCGTCCTGCACGGTGAATCAGCTGTACGCCTAACTCTTCCTCAAGTTTCTTGATGTGGGCCGTCACATTGGATTGCACCGTGTGCAGCTGCTTAGCCGCCGTCACGAAGCTGCCGGTTTCGGCTACGGCCATGAATAGTCGAAGTGATTTCAATTGCACACGCCGTCTCCCTGTCAGGCTATCTTTAAACAAGATAGTAACGATCAAAACTAATCGTTTCTAGAAATAGCTCCTCACGCGTAGTCTGGTTGTGTACTAACGCGCTGCCCACCTTGCCCGAAAGGCGGCACGAAAAGGACACCACATGATGACTCGAACACTCACTAGCCACGACCTGTCTGCCCTGATGACAGGGATAATGGCGACCCTGGCGGGGATTGGCATTGCGCGCTTCGCCTATACGCCGCTATTGCCTGCGATTATTCAAGAGGGTTGGTTTACCGCGAGCCAAGGCGCCTACCTGGGGGCCGCCAACCTGCTGGGGTATTTTATCGGTGCACTCGTAGCTCACTCGCTGAGTGAGCGCTTTTCTCCTCGCTTGGTGATGGCCGCAAGCTTTGCGGGTATCGCGCTAAGCTTTGTGCTCTGCGCCGGGGCAGGTGGTTTCCTCTGGTTCTTCTTCTGGCGGTTGGTGTCGGGCATTGCCGGGGCCATCTTAATGGTCGTTGGCCCCTCGCTGGCGTTGGCGGCCACACCACCTGAAAGGCGAACGCGTGTTGGTGCCATGGTGTTTACCGGTATTGGCTTTGGGGCACTGCTTTCGGCCTTCATCGTACCGTTACTTCTTGGGTTAAGCCTGACAGTCACCTGGGGCACGCTGGGGCTGCTCTGTATTGCCGCTGGCCTTTTGTGCGACTGGGGAGTGGCGCACTTAACCTCACCCATAACGGCTAGCTCGGTGGGTAATAGCTCCACCGGGTATGCGGGTGTAAAGGTCGTTGTGCTGCTTGTCATTGGTGCTTATGCCCTGGATGCGATTGGCTTTGTGCCCCATACCGTGTTCTGGGTGGACTATCTCGCCAGGGAAAACGCCCTGGGCAATCAAGCGGCTTCATTGCAGTGGGGTATCTTCGGGTTAGGCGCCTTGTGTGGGCCGTTCATGGTGGGCGTACTGGCGCATCGAGTGGGCTGGCAGGGTGGCTTGATGATCGCCTTTGCGGCGAAGGCCGCCGCTGTCTTGCTGCCGGTGTTCTCGCTTGCACTGCTCAGCCAGTCGGTTTCCTCGTTCATGGTGGGGGCGATGATCCCCGGTATTGTTGCACTCACCTCTGGTCGCCTTGCTGAATTGGTAGGGCCAACCGCCCACAAGAAGCTCTGGGGGCAGGCCACCGCCGCCTTTGCAGCCGCCCAGGCAGTGGCAGGCTATGCCATGTCCGCGCTTTATGGCGCCTGGGGTAGCTACGCGCCACTGTTTGCCATCAGCGGCCTTATTCTCGTCGCGGGCTTTTTACTGGTGCTTCTTAGCCGTGGCGTACAGCAGAGGCATTCGTCTGGCCAACAATCTACACAGCAATCTTCAAACCAAGGGAGGCAATAATGGAGCTCTACCTAAACGCAACCTCACCCTATGCGCGCCTGATGCGCATCGTATTACTGGAAAAAGGCCTAACGGACACCGTGACGCTGAAGTGGTGCGACCCTTGGGCAGACGATGCCGAACTCTTAAAGGCCAACCCCGCCGGGCGTATTCCGGCGTTGATAACGGAGAAGGGGATCACGTTAAGCGAGTCACTGCTGATAGCCGTTTACCTGGATGGCGTTAGCCCAAACAAGCCGATGATTCCCACGGCTGGTTTAGGTGAGGTGCTGCACCTGACCGGGTTGGGTCAAAACCTGATGGATGCCGCGTTCAATACCGTGATTGCCAGAAAGCATTACGGCAATGGAATTGATGATAGCGAGCTGGGGCAGAGGCGTTCGCGGGCCATTCAGCGGCTATTAAAGCAGCTGGACGGTGAGCTTGGCGAAATACAACAGACCTCAACTATCAATCTGGGTCACATTGCCACCTCAGTGGCGCTGGATTATCTCGCCTTTAGGCTGCCAGAGGTGAACTGGAAAAAAGACTACCCGCTGCTTCTGGCATGGCACGCTAGCGTTACTGCGCGAGAGAGCTTTCAGCAGACGGCTTTCTGTTAGGACTTTCTATTAGGAGAAGTGGGGGAGGAAGCGAGCTCAGTGCTGGATCTCAGCCCGCAACTTTTCCACTTCTTCAACCGGCAGTTCTTCAATATCTGCGATCATTTGATCATCCATTTCGGTGCGAGCGATCAGCTTTCGGGCCGCGTTGCGTTTGCCTTCCAAGGCACGTTGCTCGGCTTCCTGACGCCCTTCCAGACGCCCTTCCTGACGCTCTTTTTGCACCAGATTTTCTAAGTTTTCTGCCAACATGTCTTTATCCTCCACCAAACTGTTGAGCCGCTCTAGATTAACTTCTGCACCAAGCCGCTGCAGATGACGTTTAATCCAGCGCGTGATGACCTTATCAATGCGTTCTTTGTTCGGATCCGCTTTGATAATGGCCACAATACGATCAACGGCTAGTTGCAGGGCTTCCCAACTCTCACCGGCGTTTTCGACGCTGAACACACCGCTTAATGGTGTCTGAACTAAGCCTAGCTGTTCATCAGTATAGCGCCCTTCATCGACTAGGTAATAGCGTAGGTGGGGCTGATAAATCTGAAGAAAGTCGGGCGGTTCTGGGGTGATCATCTCGAAGATGTCTAGCGGTGCCGTCCATCGCTCTGAGCCGTTATACAACACGACAGGGAGCACGGGCGGCAACCCTTGGCTGGGCGTGATGATCTTCTGTTTGAATAGTTCGCTATAGAAACAGGCGACGTAGTGCAGTAGTCGAATGGGCATAGTGCGATCCACCGAGGACTGAAACTCCAGCAGAATATACAGAAATACTCGTTGGGTGAGGCCTTTCCATTTCACTTCAACCGACCACACCACATCTTCAATCTTCTCTTCAAAAAGCGGCGTAATGTAGTTGCCGCTGTGGCTCTTCAGGGTGGAGAAATCCATCAGCTTAGCAATCTCAGCAGGCGTAAAGCCTTCGATCAACTGTTGCACGAATTCGGGGTAGCTAAACAGCTCCTTGTAGCCGGTATCATGATGTTTGTGAATGGTGCCCACCATGAGTGCTCCTTATTCAATGTGCCTAAGCGAGTGCATCGCAAAAAAAAATATACCTAAGAATAAATAGCGGGGGCTTGGCAAGCAACTGTTGTCGGGTTGGCGTTAGACACTGCCTGCATTTGATATATCCAGCCCTTATCACCCATGCCAGACTGCATATTCAAAATAAGAATATTAAATAATCCTTTTATGCTTTTTAGGAAATTAAGGATGCACTAAAATGGTGCCCTTTCTGAGCCAGGCCGCTGGGCGCCTGCCGCCGTGTTAAGCCAAAGATAAGGATGTCACCATGAGTGAGCCAGCAAGTGATCAAGAGGGGGCGCACTTTAAGCGCAGTATGCAGACGCGCCATTTGGTGATGCTCTCCTTGGGGGGCGTGATTGGCACCGGGTTGTTTTTGAGTTCCGGTTATACCGTGCAGCAGGCTGGGCCTATTGGGGCAGTGTTGGCCTATCTGGTAGGTGGCATTGTTGCTTGGCTGGTGATGATGTGCCTGGGCGAGCTGGCGGTGCATATGCCGAATTCAGGCGCTTTCAGCGCGCATGCCAGCCGCTATATCGGCCCCGGCACCGGCTATATGGTGGCCTGGATGTACTGGCTCACCTGGACGGTGGCGCTAGGTTCAGAGTTCACCGCGGCGGCGGTCTTTATGGGGCGCTGGTTTCCCGACATCCCCGGCTGGTACTGGAGCGGCATGTTTGCGGCGATTGTTTTTGGCGTTAATGCGTTTACCTCGCGCTTCTTTGCCGAGTCTGAATTCTGGCTTTCACTGATCAAAGTGATTGCGGTGGTGGTGTTTGTGCTGGTGGGCGCCGTGGCGATTATTGGCTGGGTACCGCTGCATGATGCCACTGGCGCAGAGGTCGCCTCACCGGGGCTATCGGCACTGTGGGGAGAGGGCGCCATGCCGCCCAACCTGATGGCCATTGGTACCGCCTTACTGGCAGTGATGTTTGCCTTTTCCGGCACCGAGCTGATTGGCATTGCCGCCGGAGAAACGGTAGACCCGGCCCGCAATGTGCCCAAAGCAATCCGCGCGACCCTGTGGCGATTGATCCTGTTTTTTGTCGGCACCATCGTCGTGATAGCGGCGCTGTTACCCCAGGATCAAGCCGGGCTCAGTCAAAGCCCCTTTGTGGCCGTATTCCAACGCCTTGGCGTGTCGGGTGCAGCCGATATCATGAATTTTGTGATCATCACCGCGCTGCTTTCGGCGGCCAATTCCGGTCTTTATGCCTCGTCGCGCATGCTATGGACGCTCGCTGACCAGGGCACCTTGCCCAAGTCGCTTGGCCGCCTCAACAAGCGTGGCATTCCGATGAATGCCCTGCTACTCAGCATGGTCGGCGGCCTGGGCGCGCTGTTCTCCAGCGTGTATGCCCCTGAAACCGTCTATTTGGTGCTCGTCTCGATTTCCGGATTGGCCGTGGTGGTGGTCTGGATGGCGATTGCGCTTAGCCAGTTTAACTTCCGGCGCCACTACCTCCGTGAAGGCGGGCTACTGAAGGATCTGGTTTATCGCACCCCGTTCTACCCCTGGGTGCTGATTATTGCTTTTGCAGCCTGTCTGGCCGCGTGCATTGGCATTGCCTTCGACCCGCATCAACGCGTGGCGCTCTATTTCGGTGTGCCTTTCATTGGCCTTTGCTACCTGGTGCACTTTGTGCGCCACCGTTCGGCCTCCCAACGTTCTGAACATTCGCCCAACGCCGTTAAGGAAAACGCCGTATGAATGAGTTAAATCCGATCAAAGCCCTGTTGGCCGACGTGCCCTTTATGGTCATCGACGGTGCCTTGGCCACTGAGCTGGAAGCGCTAGGCTGCGACCTCAATGACGCCCTCTGGTCGGCGCGCCTGCTGGCACAGGCCCCGGAGAAGATCCGTCAGGTTCATCAGGCTTACTTTGAAGCCGGTGCCGACTGTGCGATTACCGCCAGCTATCAGGCTACCGTGCCGGGTTTTATGCAGGCGGGGATGACGGCAGAAGAGGCGCGGGCGTTGATTCAGCTATCGGTCACCCTGGCACAGCAGGCGCGGGATGCGGTCTGGCAGCCCGGCCAGACTGACCGCCCCAAACCGCTGGTGGCCGCCTCCGTCGGCCCTTATGGCGCGTATCTGGCGGATGGCAGTGAATACCGAGGCGGCTATGACCTGGATCGCGCCGGGCTGGTTGAATTTCACCGTGAGCGTTTTGAACTCTTGCTGGCGGCGGGGGCGGATCTACTGGCTGCTGAAACTTTGCCCTCACTGGAGGAAGCGCTGGCGATCACCGATTTGCTGGCTGAGCATCCGGGCGCCCAGGTCTGGATCACTTTCTCGGCGAAGGATGGCCAACATATCAGCGATGGCACGCCGATCGCAGAATGTGCGAGGGCCCTGGCCAACTGCCCAGGCGTAGCGGCGATTGGTGTGAACTGCACGGCGTTGGCCCATATCAAATCGCTGATTGAGGAAATCCGCCGTGAGTGCGATCTGCCGGTGTTGGTGTATCCCAACTCGGGGGAAGTGTACGACGCGGTAACCAAAACCTGGCACCCGTCCCAATGCGATCATACCGGTGCCGATCTTTCCGGATTGGTACAAGGAGTTGAGCATTGGCTTGAAGCAGGTGCGTCAGGCATTGGCGGCTGCTGCCGAACGACACCGGAGGATATTCAAGCGCTGGCCCAGTGGCGCCGGTCGCGCCAGATTGTTTAGGCCTTAATGCTGAGTCTCTGCCCGTAACTTTTCTACCTCTTCGACGGGCAGTTCTTCGATATCCGCGATCATCTGCTTCGGTACGAACTATAGTGTCGGCTGATAAAGTTGAGCCTCGCTTAGTGAGCCGCTTTCCAAAGCGCGCTGCTCAGCTTCTCGACGCTCTTCTTGACGTCCCTCCTGACGCTCTTTTTGCACCAGATTTTCCAGGTTTTCTGACAACATATCTTTATCCTCCACCAAACTATTGAGCTGCTCCAGATCCACCTCATGTGCATGGTGCGATCCACCAAGGATTGAAACTCCAGGAGAATGTATAGAAATACTTGCTGGGTGACGCCTACCTGGGCACACCGCTCATTCGAAGCCGCCTTTCGTTCCCAAGCATTAAAAAAACAAGTCACATGGACAAATCATTCTTCGGTGCTAGGCTGAATACTAAAATATTAATAACACCATAATGACACGGCTCATACGCAGAGTGCCCACACGGCACGCACTCTGCCGAATTCCATCTCACCATACTCCCGCATGACCGTCGAGAGTGAGTGAGTAGCCATCTCCCTAGAGTTGACCAGATTCGAATGAATGGCGTACGGCTACGTTTCTTACCTTAGGAAACAGCGACAAAAATAGCAGATCAAGAATAACAAGGGGGAGTTGAAATCATGCCTACCCAACAACCGAGATATACCCCTGCTGTACTCAAAGAGCCTGCAAATTACGGCGTTCTTGAACAGCTGGCGGGAACCTGGGTTAACTACAACCCAGACAACAAAACGACCGGGTGGGGATTACATACCACTTGCCTGCCTTCCCCAGGAACCAACTCCGAAACCATTCCCGGCAAGTTTCATTTTCTCTGCCAAGACTATAAGGAGGAGCTTACCTTTACGTTAGTACCCGGCGGAGTACGCAACCGCGGTGGCGCCAACGAACAGTTCAGCGGAGCGGTAAAGTACGAACAGAGTATTCATGATCTCGATGGCAACCTGCTTCATGACGAAAACGGTATGTACCTCTGGTTGAGTACTCTTTACAACCATCCCGCCGACGACGAATCCATCATGACCGATATCGGTTATCCCGAATTATCAGCGGGTGCTGGCTCCGACGGTCCGGTGTATGTGCCTCCTTATACGGTCTCCCGCAGCGGCACGATTCCCCATGGCAGCACTGTGTTGCTGTTGGGTACAGACTCCGAAAAGAAGGGGAAACCGGAATTTCCCCATGGCACAGCCGCCTGGGATCCCAATCACCTGGCCATCTCACCAAGTATGGGGCTGGCAGGCACCACCGCTGACACCCCCATCAATCTCGATGAACCGGCACCGCCCTGGGTTCACGACCCCAGTCTTGCGGAGAGAGATCCAAGCGGCAACAGAACCTACACGCAGCGCATTTTGGCCGACGATCACTACCCCTATTCGGTGCGTCCCGATCTTCGCTTGCGCGATGCCATTCAGGATCAGGAGATCAAAAGATTCGTACTGATTGAGATGCGCACCCGGGAGGCCGGTGGATCCGAGGGTGGACTATTGAACACTCCATTCGTAGAGCGATTCGCTCGCGTAACCGAGATGAACTTGCGGATGTGGATTGAGACTGTCTTTGAAAACGGCAAGGAAGTTCTGCAGTTGCAGTACGAGCAGATTCAGTATTTTGAATTTCAATTCGGCACTGATGGCGGCACGACCCGCTGGCCACACATTCAGATCAACACTTTACGCAAAAAAGCGTAAGAGTACGCCTGGCCGCACGGGGCCTCGACACTGTTAATGACGGCAGGCGTCGGATTCCCACCACCTGCCGCGGAAACAGGCTAATCGGGGTAACGAAACATAAGGAGATGAAAACCATGGCGCCATCAGAAACAGCGAGAGAGAACGTTTCTCCAGGCCTGTTCGACAGGCTTACAAGCACCAGTGTACCCGTATTACAGGATCTCCAGGAGGCAGCGCAGCTCGCTTTACAGGTGGAATTTACCACTATACCTGTCTACCTCTCGGCACTCTATTCCATTTCAGACACTGGGAGCCATGTCTACCAGACCCTGCGCAGCGTTGCGATGGAGGAGATGTTTCATGTCAACCAGGCGGCCAACATCATCGTTGCCTTGGGCGCGCTGCCCAAATTTACTGGCGATGCGGTTCCTACTTTCCCCGGCTATATGCCACAGGCCAACCCGAAGACGACCCCTATGGTCGGCCTGTTTCGTGCATCCCCCGATGTATTCGCTAATGTCTTTGCCGCCATCGAAAGCCCGTCGCAGTACGGCGCGCCTCCTCAGGGCGACAACTACGACAGCATCGCGCAGCTGTACGGCGCATTGGTTGCGGCGGTGGATGCCTATCCCGGAAACCCCTTCAGTACAACCGGTGTTCCTGGTCGGCAAAGAACCAATATCTATCTCGGCAAATTTGGCGGTAATGTCAACGAAGTGATGGACAAGGAGAGCTTCCACGCGGCGGTTAACGAAATCGTCGAGCAAGGAGAGGGAACCGTTCCCCCTGAAAAGCCTCTGGTTCCGGTTGAGAGCTTCGGTACTTACAACCACTATGGCAAGCGTACCGATGGCACCTACGGGCCCATCCTCGGCACCCCGTACGAGCTGAGCCATTTCCTCAAGTTCCGCGAAGTTGCGCTCGACAGCGCCAATTTCCCGGCGACGCTCCCCATCATCTCCAATCCCGATAGCAGCGACTACACCAACCCGCAGGCCAAGCGGCTGTCTGACAGCTTCGATGATCACTACAGCCTGATGCTGCACGCCTTCGAAGCCACATTCAAGGCTGGCGACTCCGACCCTTATTTCAGTGTCGTCCTTTCAATCATGCACCGGGTGCTGCCGCATCTTGCCCGAGCGTTGATGTCTACCCCGGCCTTTGCCGACGGCGACAGCTCCGTTGGCCCCAATGCCGCACCGGCATGGCGCTACAGAAGCGATACCAATCGCACCTTTGGGGAACTGACGCAGGAGCTTGAAGACGAGCTCGATCAGCTGTCGACATCACCCAGGGAAAACGCATTGCGCACGCACCTTAAGACAGCCTTGGCAGGCGACAAAGAGATAGTGACGTCAGCCAAAGCGCTGGGCTTGTAATGGGCTAACGTTGAAAGGAAATCATCATGACTGACTACAAAATTTACCCGCCTATTGGCATTGCCCGTGTGGGGAACGCGCCGGAAAAATGCTATATCGGCCCCGAGACATATCGCGGTCTGCCCATTAACCTCGACGGAAGAGACTTCACCCAGGATGACTTCCGGGATGAACAGGGACGCATGTGCCGCCAGGCTGCGCGCTTTCATATTTTTCACGGCGACGAAGAGATCACCCTGGATACGCCCGGAGTAAAGGCGATCACCTGGACCGTGCACATGGCGAACAAGAAAGCCAGTTGGTATGAGTTCGCCACCAACGAGGGAGAGCAGGGCTACGCCAGCAATCACCCCTTGCGCAACGCCGATGTGGAAGACCGACACCGCTTGATTATCGACCCAGGGCCACGCCAGATCAGCGGCGCCGATGCCGGTCCCGTCCCCATGGACCGCGATACAATTCCCGAGGGCTATAAGGGCGCAAACTTCCCTAAGGGCATTCTGTATCCCAATCGGGAGTGTATCGACACCTTAGGAGAGCTGCGTACCGACACAGCCGGTCGCCTGCTGGTGTTGGGCGGTTTGGGTGTTTCCGGAACCGAAGATGAAAGCGCCGTGATCAAACAGTACGCTAATAATGATGGCTGGTGGGACGACACCGGTGACGGCCCAGTCAGCGCGGTAATCGAATGGGACAATGGCAGTAGCAATCCGGCTGATCCGGCCTGGGTGTCTGTGGCGCCGCCTTCCTATGCGCCAGAGATCGCCAACCTGGTAACGCTCTGGGACACCATCTTCGACAGCGCTGTGCGTGCTGGACACAACCCACAGATAAATAATCAGGGCATGTGGCAAAGCGGATCCTATGGCTACAAGCCCAACTTCCAGAGCGAGATAAAACCACTACTGGAACGGGCCACCACCTACGCCTGGGTTGCGGCAATCCCTCCCAAGCCCCACAGCTTTGACATGGAGATGCTGGGGGCGGTACCTGATCATGAGGATCACTACCGTGGCCTGCGCAATTGGATTCTGGATGTTCTACGACCACCGGCAGCTGAGAACTCCATTATCTCCGGGCGGGGAGCCACCATGATGCCCTACCTAGCGGGGGACAATTGTCTTATCGGTGGGACGTTTACATCCACTTATCTACGTTTGACAGATACCCAGTTCTTCTTTGTTCAACAGTGGGCGGCGGGGCACTTTGTCAACGAGCCTGTTGCCGATAGTGGCCCTCAATCACTGACACGCAATGTTCTGGAAAACTGTGTAGGAGGTGCGTTTTCTCCCGGTATCGAGCTCACCTGGATCACCCGCAATCGAGCCATCTACAATCGTGACGACCCTTTCCGTATCAATACCGCACCGCCCACCGAAGGGCCACTCAACCTGGGCTTTACGCCTACTGCGATGGAGCCCGGGGATCTCACTCGTTACATGGCCATACCCTGGCAGGCAGACTTCAATGAGTGCTCCTCACAACCCATCGGTGAACGAGTTTTGTGGTGGTGGCCCGCACAGCGGCCTGAATTCGTCTACCTGGAACCGAAACCCCAGGGAGTACGCCAGGCGACTATGCCGATACCGGATGAGCAGACGGGAGGGCAGGTTGCCTGGATCGGCACCGATTTCGATCAGATGCGGGGAGATTTCATCTCCTTTGCCGACGACGTACAGATGGTGCAGTACTGGTCGCGGCTGGGCTTCGTGATGGAAAAAGAGGTTCAAGGCGAGCGCCGCTTTGTGGAGGTTGCACGCACCTTACCCCGACCTTTCACACCGAATGGCAACTGACTTCGATCTCGTTATCCTCGGCGCTGGCCCTGCCGGTTGCGCCACGGCTCTCGCCGCGATAGCGGCGGGGGTCGAGCGCGTGGCGATACTGGACAGGCCTGCCCGCCAGGCCTTCAAAGTGGGGGAATCCGCGGCGCCTGACGTAGTCGCTAAATTGAGGCTGCTGGGTATATCGAATGACCTTGGGGCGAGAGGGCATCGACCCTACTACACCAATCTCTCCCTATGGGCAGGAGAGCGCAGGTTCGACGATTTTCTCCATCGCTCGACAGGGGATGGCTGGCATCTAGATCGGGAGCGCTTTGACGAGGATCTGCGTCAAGCCAGTGGTGAAAAAGGCGCGCAGCTACTAACGCCTGCGGTGTTGGAATCTCTACGCTGGGATAGTAGCGAGTGGCAACTGCAAATAACGTATCAAGACAAACAGCACCTACTGAGTTGTCGTTACCTCGTCGATGCTTCCGGGCGCGGAGCTACCCTCTGCAGGCGACTGGGGGTAGAGCGAAAGCGTCTCGACGATTTGGTGGCGGTGGCGTGTAAATGGCCCAATGTCGGCAGGCTGGAGGGCATAACTCTGGTGGAATCGGTTGCTGACGGCTGGTGGTACGCTACCGGTTTGCCAGATGGTTCAGCACTGTTGGCGTTGATGTCGGATGCATCCGTTGTGCGCCAGAAGGGGCTGCGAAATAGCGAAGCATTCTATGCGCTCTGGGGCCAGACAGAAGAGCTACAACAGTGGCTGCAGCCTTCTCGCCAGCACGCACTCTCGCTTACCTGCTTTGCTGCATACAGCGGTTTTGTGACCCAAGCAGCTGGGCCGGGCTGGATCGCAGTGGGCGATGCCCTGGCTACCTTTGATCCTTTGACCTCTTCGGGAATTTCCAACGCACTGGGTGACGGTTTGGCAGCGGCACCGGTAATCACCGATTGGCTGAACAGGCATGACCTGCAAGCGGCAGAACAGTATGCGCTTCGCGCAAACAGGGGAGTTAACCGCTTTATCAAGGAGTGGCAAGGCCAATATAGCTTGGAGCGACGGTGGTCGGATCATCCATTTTGGGCTCATCGTCGTGAGGTTGGTTAGAGAGGTCGATGCACTGGCCAAGCAGGCGCAAATAAGTCGTGAAATGCACTTCACCGGAAGGATCACGGATGCCAAAGCCCCTGCCGCCCCACTGATGGTCTTCAAGCGGGATCATTGTGGACAGGCCGGCTTCGGTCAGGGCAGCATGGATCTGGTCGGCATCTATCGTCTAGGAGCGCTAGCGTGTTCTCAGTGGGAAATCCCTGCATCGGCAGCGGCTCATCAAATGCTTCCAGTGCCGAGATGGCTGCTTTCGAAGGGAAGACTCGTTGAGTAGCATTCTTTGAGAGATAGCGTCGCCCGCGTGTATCCGCATCAGCTTGCAAGTCTAGTTCATTCATCTTGGCCTCCTGGTTATTATCTCTGTTTCATGAAGCCTCATGCGGCATATAACGCCGGGTCGTGGCCCAGAATGCTAGCGCCAATAGGCTTAGCGAAGCGCCTAAAATGCACACACCCTGCCAACCTGCATGAGCATAGGCGGTGGTCGTGCTGATGGCGCCTAGGCCACTACCGATCGAATAGAACAGCATGTACAAGCCTAATAAGCGGCTATGTGCCTCAGGACGTGTGTGAAAAATCATGCTTTGATTAGTGACGTGAAGAGCCTGCCCACCCATATCAAGCAGCACAATCCCGATGATCAGCGCCCATAGCGACCACTCCATCAATGATAGTGGCCCCCACGCTAGCAGCAGCAACACCAGCGCAGCTGCACTTGTGCGCTGCCCGAGACCTCGATCTGCCCATTTTCCGGCGCGAGCGGCTGCGAGGGCTCCCACTACGCCAGCCAAGCCAAATGCGCCAATGGCCGTATGAGAAAACTCATAGGGTGGTGCGCTAAGTGGCAATACCAAGACACTCCAGAAAACGTTGAAGGCAGCAAACATTAGCATCGCCAGCACGCCGCGAATTTGCAGCACTCGCTCTTCCCGCAATAACACCAACATAGAGACAATCAGGTGTGGATAGCTCATGGAACCTGATGCAGCTTTTAGCGTCGGCAGCCGACGCCACAGAGGTAGTGCCACTGCCAGCATTATGACCGCAGAACACAAATAGACGCCTCGCCAGCCGGCCAGATCGCTTACACCACCAGCGAATACGCGGGCAAGCAACAAGCCAATAAAAACACCTCCTTGCGCTACACCGACGACACGACCCCGTTCATGAGGGGCGGCAGCGCTAGCCGCGTAGGCGATTAACCCTTGCGTCATCGCTGTACCGAGCAAGCCAACACCGAGCATTCCTGCCAGCAGCATTGCGGTGGATTGCGACAATGCTACAACCACTAAAGAGGCCACCAACGCCAACAATTGCAGCGCCATTAGGCGACGACGATTCACCCGATCCCCTAGTGGAACGAGCAGTAGCAAGGCCAAGGCGCAGCCGACCTGAGTGGCCGTGATCACACCGCCAACGGCTGCATGACTGATACCGAAATCCAGGGCCAGTGAATCTAACAGTGGCTGTGCGTAATAGACGTTGGCGACACTTAAGCCGCTGGCCGCAGCGAAAAGTAGCACTAAGCCACGCGGCATGTCCGTTTGGACGACCGGTTTGCTGTTATCACGAAGCGATACAGGCAGTACCGAAGACGCCTTCATAGCCACCTCTCATTCAGCTGGTTTCAAATAAAAACTAGTTGGATGGTAGGTAACCTGGTTTTAAAATGCAACTACATAGATTGCCATAAACACATGGAAGGCAAATATCATGCCCCGCCGCAAATCCACACATACTGAAACCTGCCCGGTGGCACGCTCTGTCGACGTTATCGGGGATCGATGGTCGCTGCTTATTGTACGAGACGCTTTTGACGGCATGAGACGATTCGGTGACTTTCAGCGCAGCCTGGGCATGGCTCGCAATATTCTGGCCGAACGTCTGCGTCGGTTAGTTGAAGCGGATATCCTGGAAACTCGGCCTGCATCTGATGGCACGGCCTATCAGGAATACGTACTGACAGCCAAGGGCGAGAGTCTATTTCCTGTGGTGGTGGCTCTGCGTCAGTGGGGAGAACGCAACTTGTTTTCACACAGCGAGCAGCACTCCCAGCTTATCGACAAGTCAACAGGGCAGCCGGTGCCCTATATGGCCCCTCAGGCCGGTGATGGCGATGTACTGGCCCCGGATGACACGATAGTAAGAAAGCTTCAGTAGCACCGTTAGTTTAGCCCGACGGCCATTGCCCAAAACGGTGGAGGAAATACGCCATGTGGGCTAACCACTGGCTGATTGGCATCAACTGATACCGGTACTAGGGCTGGGTGACATCGGCCTGAGTGGCGCTAATATGTTGCGATTTCATTGCCGAAGAAAGCTTGAGGAAGTCCGCCAGTTGCTGGGTGGCACGCTTCTGTGACGCCTGAACCATCACGAGTTCAACCATCGGCAGCTCCGGAAATCCCTCCCGCTTGCCTAGAATAATGTGGTCTTCAGCAAGCGCACTGGCGGGCAGCACACCGATGCCGAGACCAGCCGACACAGCGGCACGGATATTGTCATAAGAGGCACTGACATAGGCGCTGTAGCCGTGCTTTCCGGGCTGATCCAATGCGGCGAGCGCTGCGCTTCGGTAGCAACAGCCGTCAGGAAAGATAACAAGCGGTATATCAGACATGCGGTCAAAATCATGCCTTTGAGCGGCCACCCAGTGGAGGGGCTCTCGCCGCAGCAGACGACACTGCCAACGTGGGTCGCTTGGCGTGAAGCCTCCCACACACTTAAAGATGGCGAGATCAAGTCCGCTGTTATCGAGCTGGTGGAGCAGTTGCGAGGAGAGCGCAGAGACAACTTCCAGACGCAGATTGCGGTTTAGCTCGGCGCACCGGGAAATAGCACCATGCAGATCCACCACCTTGAAATCATCGGGAACACCAATCAGCAGGCGCCCGGCGATTTCGGGTTGTTGCATGGCACTCACCGCTTCAGACGTACGGGCAAGTATCTCATTGACGGCGGGAAGAAAACGCTCTCCGTCTGCCGTCAAGCCAAGGATGTGGCCTTGGCGACGCTCCAGTAACTTGCAGCCGAGTATTTCCTCCAGCCGCTTCAGACTTTGTGTGACCGCTGACTGGCTGCGGTACAACTGAAGACCTGCCTGCTGAAAACCATTGCCTTCGGCCAACAGTACGAAAGCGCGCAGGTGTTCCAGCGTGACTCGCCTATCGCCCAAGGGGGAAGGTTGGCAATCAAACACACTATCTCTCCATACTTAATATTAATTTAACTGATTATGAATGGTTAATAATTAATTTCCACTACATGTAACTCCCATGCACCATCAGTTTCATGGTGATGGTGCAAAAGCAGGATGGCGCTTTTAAGGGGGCTGCATGAATAATTTCGTATTAACTGGTTTGGTGGTCATTTTCAGTATCGTTTGGAGTTCGGCATTTATAGCCGGTGCCATTGCACTGACTGATTTCGACCCCTTTACGCTGCTCACCATCCGGTTTTTATTGAGTGCGTTACTGATGCTGCCTATTTGCCTTAGCTGCGGCGGTTTCCGGGTATCAACTCATGGCGATCGCATCGCTATCAGGCGCGGATTGCTGCTCGGCGTGCTTAACAACGCCCTTTACCTGGGGCTGAGCTTTGCCGCATTGCAGACGGTTCGCCCCCAGGTCGTTATTGTTATTGTCAGTTGTGCACCGCTGGCAACCAGTTTGCTATCAGCATGGTGGGGCGTAGAACCTCTTTCCCCAATGAAATTACTCGGCGCGGCGCTGGGGTTAGTGGGAGTGGTGATCATCTCTGGCGTTGCTAGCGGAATGCAGGTTGATGTCTGGGGAGTGCTTATGGCAACTGGGGGTATGCTTGCCTTTGCCAGTGGCACCGTGTTCTTCCGCGGTCAAGGCGCAGGCCTGCCCATCTTGCAGGCTAATTTCTGGCAATCCATTGCTGGCGCTGTCGCTCTTCTTCCCATGGCAATGGTATTCGGGCAACCGCTTGCCGTGCCTTCTACCGCTACGATGATAGCGATTGCACATCTGGTACTTGTCGTCACTATCGGTGGGATGAGTCTCTGGCTAGTGCTGATTCGAATCAGCGGCGCCTCGATGGCATCGAGCTACCACCTTCTTAATCCGTTTTTCGGTGTACTACTTGCTTACCTAATACTAGGGGAGCCGTTGCGCATGGCGGATTTCATTGGGGCTGGGCTGATTGTCATCGGCCTGTTTCTGAGCACTCAGGTAAGGGCGAGAGCACCGCAGTGTTAGGGCAGTCGTAGTGAATTAGAGAGCAGTGGCAAAAACATGACGCAGGTCATGGCCGTAGCCTAAAGTGTGATGCGTCGAGCATGGGATTCAACGAACTTTGCTGCTAGGCTCATTTTACTAGAGCTAAAAAAGCCGCAGGGAACAATCTAATGCCACAGGCACCTCGCATCGAGCTTCACCCCGTTAGCCAACGCGTGCAGGTGCATGTGGGTGGCAAGTTGTTTGCCGCCTCCAGCCAAGCCTTCGAACTACGCGAAACTGGCTACCCGCCACGCCACTACTTCCCACGCGAAGACGTGCGGATGGATTTGCTTAACACCTCAGAAACGACGACCCACTGCCCGTTTAAAGGCAGCACGGTGTATTTCTCGTTAGGCGAAAATAAAGATATTGCCTGGAGCTACGAACAGCCGATTGAAGGGATGGAAGCTATAACGGGTAAGGTGGCGTTTTATGAGCAAATTAGCAAATGACGCCTTTTCGACCCTGAGCGGACATTTGTCAAAATCACATATCCATAGATGTTTTTAGTTGCCGGTGCGCGTTTTTCTGGTAAGGGCTGTGATTTGCGTACTTATATTTCTGAGAAAAACAATGCATTAAAGATAGGTGATCAGAGTAATGGTGGCCAGAAAAGCACGCATGCTCACTAAAAACTGATAGATTACAAGGATTAGCAATGACTAAATTCGAAGCTTTTTCTGCGTGGGACGCAACATTGAAAGGTGAAGTCGCTGCACAGTTAAATGGCAGTGGTATTGTTTCTGATGAAGATGGACTTGGGTTGTCTTCAACTTGGATAGAGAGCTGGGATGAAGAGTTTACCGAGCATCTAAGAAATTTCGGTTATACTGGCGGCGAAATAAATAATGTAGGTAAGTACTTTTCCCATGGTGCTGTTTATGCTTTGTACAATGAAGCTAAAACTACTCACTTGAAAGCTATGGCTTACATAAAAAAATTAGCTGACGCAGGTATGTAAGCTAAAAAACCAAGTCAGCGAGACAATTACATGCATGCTCTCGTCACTTCGTCCCATATTTTAGCCTGCATGTAATTGCACCTGCTTGGGGTGTTATGCATTACAGGAGGAATTATGCCTGCGAAAAAGCCATACAGACGCCTGAACGTACTTTTGGCGAAGGACGAGTTTTCAGATAGCGAATACCGCGACCTTCTTAGCCCCGATGCAAAAGTATCCGAACTAGCAATAGAGGAGGCTCACGAATTTGATGGTGTTATATATGTGAAAAAACCAGAGGAAAAGAGACCTCGTTGGGCTCCGTTAATTGACACCTTGGTTGGCACAGAAGTTGATCAACTCTCAAATAGATCGAGCTCCGCCGTATTCCTTATTCGTGTAGATAGAAAAGTGCTAGCCTTCACATTCGGTTACGGGCGGTTTCTTCTCAATTTAGGGTGCTTTCAGCAGGATTTCGGCTTAAAGACAGCGTTAAATACTCTTAACCATCAAAGCCTTCGAAGTGTTGATCTGCATACGCTTGAAGATCAGCCTATCCAGAAAAGATCGCAAGCCGCACGAGGCTCTGAAGCGAGTGTTTTCGGTATCGATATCTTTCGTGATGTTCTCCGGGCAGTCACTGGTTCACCACGTGCTGGAGTGGGGTTCAAGAATATCTCTGGTGGTGATGCGATTTATTCCTTCAGTCAGGAAATGATAGTCGAAGAAATGCCTCGTGTAGCCTCACAGCTAATTTCCTTTTACGCACTTGATTTATATAAAAACTCGTTTGGCTGGGTAGACAATATTCGCCGTATTAAGGATGGTGACACTATATCAGCGCTGGATGGATTGTTACTGGATGCGGTGAAGAACAAAGACTTGGGGCTGATAATTACACTTCCGGAAATCATTGAATGGGACAAGGTTATAGGCTTTAGCTTTACTAGATCCAAGAATGAACTGACTCCGACTATTGATGCGGATCAATATTTAAATAACGTGGACATGGCTTCTGTAACAATTGAATCGATTAAAAGAGACCGACTATTTGTAACCGATGTCCATGAAAACGAGTTCGGCCATTCAGTTTACTCTTGTTTGTACTTGGAACTAGATACTGGAGATACAAAAAAAATCATATTTGGTGGAAATTGGTATGAGATAGATAAGTCATTTATGAATGGAGTCGACTCAACACTGGCTATGGTCGCCTTAAGTGATCTAAAGTTCCCCGGAGTCTACGTTTGGGAAGAAGATGGAAAAAACAAGATTGAGACCGAGGGCGACTACAATGAAAGAGCCGCGGCGGCACAAGGGTTTTTTCTTTTAGATAAAAAGTTAGTGAAGTGTACAAAGACGACCTCACCAATTGAATTGTGTGATTTACTGACCCAAGGTAAGCAGCTTATTCACGTCAAGCACCGGAAGGGAGGATCAGCAGGATTGAGCCATCTCTTTGCGCAAGGTAGTGTGTCGGCTGAAGTAATGTTGGGGGACAAGGGATTTCGAAAAAAAGCAAGAACGGTACTTCGGCGCGTCAATCCTCGAGCAAGAGATCTCGTGCCATTAAATTCAATTAGAAGTTCCGAGTACGAAGTTATCTTCTTGATCTTGGGTGCTGACGGACAAAGCCTAAAAGAAAATTTGCCGTTTTTCAGCAAGGTGAATCTTACACGGGTCTATGAAAACCTTTCGCAGCGAGGCTTTACTGTAAAGATCGCCGGCGCCTCACAGATAGAGCGAGATCACGTATAAGAATGCAAAGCACGCGACAAGCGCGTGATTGCGGAGGTTATATCAGCCCACGCTGAATGTCCTCTCTTGGCCGACACAAGAATTACCGTGCATAGGTGCTATCGACGTAGAGCAGTGCTGGTTTATCGGCGCCCACGCCAATGTAGGCGGCGGCTATGGCGCTGACGACACACTGGCCGATATATCGCTGAGCTGGATGTTAGCCAAGGCGCAAAAGGCAGGCCTAAAACTGGCACCCTACGAAGTTGCTGAGGATGCCTGGAAGACAGCACCCAAAGATTCGTTTTCTGATTTCCTGAAGGGGTTCTACGCCAGATACAAACGCCTTGGAAAGACAACTGACGGCCGATTTTACCGACAATATTCGGAAGTGATGCCAGGGCAGTGTGCGGTGAATATTTCAGTCGATGAGAGTGTTTGGAAGCGCTGGGCCGATAATACGTGCGAGTACCGGCCACGTACCTTGACCGATGCCCACCTTTTCCCACCGGAGGAGTAGGCGGTCGGGCACTTTTGACTCGCAGGCTACGAGCTGGCGCTATGCCGCATTCACCCAGGCGCCATAAGCAGTCGCATGGAAGCGATGGCTGACCTAGATCACGAAGTGGCCACTATCGACTAAAAACTAAGTATTCAAAGTAGGCTTAATCTAAATGAACTGCTACGCTCGAAGTATTAGAGCGAAAAAAAACGCCGCAGGGAATTGACGATGCAGAATGCCCGCATAACGCTTCATCCAAGCAAGCAGCGCATGCACGTTCAGGTTGATGGCATTCTGATAGCCGACTCCAGTAATACATTGGAACTCCGCGAACACGGCTACCCGCCACGCCACTACTTTCCACGTGAAGATGTGCGCATGGACTTACTCACCCCTTCAGAAACCACCACTTATTGCCCCTTTAAAGGGCGTACGGTGTATTTTTCACTGGATGAAAGTCGGGATATTGCTTGAAGTTATGTGGAGCCGATTGAAGGTATGGAGCCTCTAGCGGGCAGGATGGCCTTTTATGAAGAAGTGCGCGAATGACTCTTTTCAACCCAAAGCGGTCATGCCGGGAAATGCAGCAGGAGCGCGAGTTTTGGATATATAGCCTAATGGAAATACATAGTTCGAAGAATCATAGGCTTGGGAGAATCTGGCAGGCTGCATTTGCCGGAAAAAAGTGCCAGCACGTTCATTCAATCATAGAACGCGCCGTCTAATACGCTGTTAAGCCTTACAACCCTCAAGGAGGAAGAAATGGCTGCTAATCATCAAGTTAAGTGTATCAATAAGACTAACCGGCAAAGTGCTCACGAGCGGATCAGCAGCATCGGCGGTGTAAACGGCGATGGTACTCGATGGAAACTCAGCCTCGACCGAGCCATTGAAGGCATTGAGGCTGGAAAGTGGAAATTTTACGTCAGCGTTGGTGGCGAGTCAGTCTGGGTAGTTGTTGCGAAAAGCGCAAGCGGCAGAAAATACCTGAAAACTCAAAATGATGGGGAGCAGCCAAACAATCTCCTCAGCTTGCCTGAGTGCCCATAGGCTTAACAAGGCGCTTAAGTTTGTTCCGGCCTTTGGCCTCCACCGGACGGCACTGACGGGCCGCCGCTTAGCTTGGCGTTAAATGCCCTATCAGGTAAATCTCACCTGAAAGTATATAGATCGTTATTTTACTGAAGTAAGGACTTATTATAAATGACACCAGTGGAAAACATTGCTGATTGGATCAAGGATAAACCGCTATGGTGGCAACATTCAGTGAAATTGTCATTAAGTGAGGGCGCGTTATCTCCTATACATTTTGATGAAATCTATAAAGTATCTTTAGTAGAGCATGATATTATTTCTGATGAGGAAATATCAAAGCTGTTGAGCCTGCCACTAGATACCTCAGGCTTCAATGAAGAAGCTGGCAAGGTAACATTGAAGCAGATTGACACTGTCGTAAATGTCGGAGCTTTGTCTGAAGATCAGTTGTTATCTTTTCCAAAAAGTGGAATGACTATAATTTACGGTGATAATGGTGCGGGAAAATCATCTTACTCAAGAATAATTAAACATGCTTGTTTATCTAGAGGTGGTACACCTAAAATTCTAGGAAATGTATTTGAAAAATCCGACAAGCCCACTTCAGCAAACATTTCAATAAATGTTAATGAAGATGCTCATGAACATAATTGGAATCTAAGTTTTAAGAGTAATGAGAACTTAAAATCAATAAGGGTTTTTGATAGTGATGCAGCTGCACATTTTGTAACGAACGAAGATGAATTGGGTTATAAACCCAGTGGATTGCATCTTTTAGAAGATTTAGCTGAAGCGATTGATTATGTTAATCGGCAAGTGGCCGAAGAAACAATGGCTGGAAATGGCTTTGTTGGCTTGCCTACTTTTTCAGATACAAAAACTGGTTTATTTATAAACCAATTATCTGCTTCTACGGGAATCGAAGAGCTAGACTTCTACGCAATTGATGATAATAATATTTTAAAAATTGAAGAGCTGAAGAAAGAAATAGATTTATATAAGGCGAAGTCACCAAAACAAATAAAGACGGAATTATCAGGTTCAATTAGACAGTTAAAACCTCTTTACCAATACCTTGTTGAATCTAAGTCGGTAGTTGATGACGATAAATTCGATAGCTTAAAGGAAAAAGAGCGCGACTTTATAAAGAAGAAGCAGTTGGCAGATGAAGTAAAGGATAGAACATTCTCTGGATTACCTATTTCTGGGGTTGGTGATGAAAATTGGAAAGTTATGTGGGACTCGGCAGAAATATTTATAAAGTCCTTACCTTCAACCACCTTATTCCCCCCCAAAGAAAAGGATAATTGCCCGCTATGCTTGCAAGAAATTGGGGATGTTTCATCTAAGAGAATGGCCACTTTTATCGATTTTTTGGCAGATAATACAGTAACGATTTCTTCAACAAGTAAAGCGATATTAGATAGAGAAAAGAAAGATATTAAGGACTATAGGTTTGATTTAGCGCCATATGAAAGTGCTATAGCTTTAGCTGATGAAAACATTGTTGATTTCAGAGTTGATATAGAAAGCTTTTTAAGTGAATTGAAGTTAAGGAAGTCGAGCTTTACTACAAATACCTTGCCTGAAAATACTGATGCTCTTGATTTAGTCCCTTTGGAAAGACTGAAAGAATTAATAGGTAATATCAGTACTAAACTAGAATCGATTCCAGAAGATGACAGTGCAGACTCAATGATAGAAAAAAAAGAACAAGAATATAAGGAGCTAATAGATAAGGAGTTATTTAGAGATAACTTGGAAAATATTAAATATAACTTACTTCGTCATAAGCTAGTTGCTAAATATAATCTTTTGAAAGAACAATGTAAATCAAGACCAATCACAGACAAAAATTCAGAAATATGCAAAGAAGAAGTAATTACCCCTTTGGTTGATGCTTTTAACAAGGAACTAAAAAAATTTGGTTTTAGCCGGTTCAATGTATCACCAAAAACCAGAGGAAGGTCTGGCGCTCAATTGTTAAAGTTAGCGATATCAGATGGTAATGAGCCCTTAGTTTCAAAGGTTGCAAGTGAAGGAGAGCAAAGGTGTATCAGTATTGCTTGCTTTCTTGCTGAAATGTTAGCCGATAAAAGAAAATCAGCTGTAGTATTTGATGATCCAGTTAATTCTCTTAGTCATCAATGGAGCCATAAGGTGGCAAAGAGGCTTGTTGAAGAATCCCTTGAAAGACAAGTGGTAGTCTTAACACATGATATAGTTTTCTATAAGCTTTTACTCGAGGAAATAGAAAATACGGGCGCTACAGAATTAAATGAGATTTGCCTTGAAAGAAGTAGGAAGCGAGCTGGCCTAGTTCGAAAAAACCCACCATGGGATGCATTAACAACCAGTAAAAGAATTAAGCAGCTTAATGTGCAGCTTCGAGATCTTCGAAAGATTGATACGGATGGTACCGAACGAGAATTTAGAGAAGCCGCGTATAACTTTTATGGTTATTTACGAGAAGCTTGGGAAAGGCTAGTTGAAGAGAAATTATTAAATCAAGTTGTTACTAGATTTGGTCGAGCAGTTCAAACCAATAGGTTAAGGAAAATAATCGATGATATTACTCAATCGGATTTCGATAGAATAGAGAAAGGTATGAGTCGCTGTAGTACGTATTTTAGAGGTCATGATAGTGCTCCAGCAATTGGCGACCCATTTCCAACGATTGAAGAAGTTCAAGAGGATTTGGATAGCCTCGCCACTTTCAATGATGAATTGCAAAATCAACGGAAGCGAAGCTAGAGGTGGAGCATTTAACTTGTTGCTGTATGCGGAAAATTCACTCGCTTCGCTCCTGATTTTTCGGTGAGCAAAGCGTTATTTTTTTAGGAAAATTTATGGATATATCAACAATTGCAAGCGCGCTTAAGCTACCAAAGAAAGCATACTTTTTGGGTGGCATTATTTCAGGATCCTACTGTTTTCTAAGGACGACTTCCTCAAGCAGCTTTCATTACTTTACTTTAAGGAAAGCTACACTCTTTGGATTGGAATTGCGTTCTTACTATCGATAGGAATGTCAATTATTGCAGCCTTCGAATTCATTATGGAAAAGTACAAAGCATACAGGCATAAAAAAGAAGAGGCTGCTAATAAAAAACAGACTGAGCTAGAAAACGAACTACGTAAAGCTGCAATGATTTTCTGAGACTTAGCGTTATGTTTACAATCGAGAAAGGAGTTTTCAGTGAAGTTGGATACGTTCGATGACGTAGTTAAGTCGATAAAAAATAACTCAGATAGGGAGTTTCATCTTCTTTTAGGCAATGGTTTCAGCATGGCATATGACCAGAAGATATTCTCATATAATGCCCTCCATGACTTTATCGAAAAGCTCAAAGATAAAGACCTTTTGAAGATTCTATCTGTTATCGAAACAAAGAATTTTGAGTTAATTATGCAGCAACTAGATAATCTATTGTCTTTGATTGATGCGTTCGAAGGTGGAGATTCTTTGAGGCAGAATATTGAATCTGCATACAAAAAACTGAAGAACAGCTTGTTGGATGCTGTGCAATCACTTCATCCCGAGCATGTTTTTAAGGTTCCTGACGAAGAAAGTAAAGCCTGTGCACAGTTTATCAATATCTTCTTAGGTAGTGGAGGCAGTGTTTTTTCAACTAATTATGATTTGCTTCTCTATTGGATTTTAATGCGTAATAAATCCGTCAGGCACATAGATGGATTTGGAAGGGAAGCTCTTAATTATGAGCTAGGAATCGATCCGGATGACATAGAATGGTCCGATTTAAAATGGGGCCCAAATAAAAAAGATCAAAACATATACTATGTACATGGAGCATTGCCATTCTTTGATGCGGGCTCACAAATTGTCAAAGAAGAATATGATCATGATTCGTATTTACTCGAGAAGATTAGTGCGCGGATGGATGATGGGGAGTATCCAATATTTGTTACTGCGGGTAATAGTGAGCAAAAACTAGCTCACATAATGCACAATCATTACTTGTCATATTGCTATGACTCGCTGTCAGAAATCACAGGAACTCTAGTTGTATTTGGATTTAATTTTGGAAAATATGATCATCATATTATTGAAGCGATTAACCGAGCAGCGAAAAGCGGGAGGAAAGAATTTCCTAAGCTCTTGAGTATCTATATAGGTGTATATTCAGATGAAGATTTAAAGCACATTGAACAAATCGAGTCTAAGTTCAAAACAAAGGTTAAAGTCTTTGATGTCAAAACTGCAAATGTATGGGGTAGAACATAACAAGTCAATGCACCGGAGCCTCAAAGCTACGTTTTGCAATTTATGCATTCGCTACCGCTCCACTAGCATAAATTACAACTACGCTTCGTGTCCCGGTGATTGAGGCGTTGAAGCACTATATCAGTGTCGCCTAAAAGACCCCTTCTGGCTGAAAACCGACACCACCAGCGATAATGTCGACTTTGATTACAACCTTCGCATCCCACTAACCCTCATAACCTCCCTAGTCACCGCATCATTCAATATCCCCCGCTTAGCTTCGATCAGCGTAAGCCAGTCGCGGGCGCGGGTGATACCGGTGTAGACCAGCTCGCGGGTGAGAATTGGGTTGGGCGTTTGCGGTAGCAGCAGGGCGGTGTGCTGGAATTCCGAGCCTTGGGATTTGTGTACCGTCATCGCGAACACGGTTTCTACCGCGTGCAGGCGGGAAGGTAGCACCCAGTGAATCGGGTTTTCTGCATCACTGGTCGGAAAGGCTACGCGCAGTAATGATTTACTCGGAGTGCGTGGATCAGGCACCGCCATTGTGATGCCGATATCTCCGTTCATCAGTTTCAGGCCGTAATCGTTTTGGGTAACCAGCACCGGGCGGCCTTCGAACCAACCTTTCTCTAGCGTGTTGTCGTTGCCGAACAGCAGCTTTTCGCGGCGCAAGGTTTTGGCGATGCGCAGGTTTAAGCCTTCTACCCCCCAGGGGCCTTTGCGTAGCGCGCATAGCAGCTGAAAGCGGCTATAGGCGCTCAGCACTTGCTTCGCCCAGGCATCGTAAACGTCGCCGTTCTCTTCAAACGCTAGCGATGTATCAGGCCGTTCACTCGCTAGGGTATTCAGGTAGTACTGGTAGCCGGTGGGTGGTGCAATTGGCTCGCCCTTGAAATTGGTGCGGCCTTCGCCTGCGTTGGGAAAACGTTGCGGGCTGCCGGTGATCACCAGGCGCTCAAGGGCGCTGTCTTCGTTTTGTGCGTCGGGCTTCAACACCAAGTGGTGCAGGTCGGCGTATCCGTTATTCAGTACGCCATGCACGGCTTGGTGTTTATCCCGTTCCCGCAATGCCTCACTTAGCGGCTGATTAATCGCCTGGGCGAGCTGGCCGATGCCGCTTGTTTCAGTAAAGCGGTGGCTTACCCGTAGCATGGTAATGGCTTGGTCCAGCGGCTGGCCTTCCGGGTCGATTAATGTTTCCGGCAGCGGGTGGTCGGTAAGTTCGGCCAGCCACTGCGCTGTGGTGGGTGTGTAGTGGGCGGCGTCTGCGCGGCGGCACAGATCGCCCAGCACGGCGCCTGCTTCCACGGATGCCAACTGATCTTTATCCCCCAGCAGCACCAGCTTGGCGCTGGCGGGCAGGGCGCTAAGCAGCGCCGTCATCATTTCGATATCCACCATCGAGGCTTCATCCACCACCAGCACATCCAGCGCCAGCGGGTTGGCTGCGTTATGGCGGAAGTGGCGGGTATCTGCTCTGGCACCCAACAGCCTGTGAAGCGTGGTCACTTCCGTAGGAATGTCTATTGCGTTCGATGAGGAGGCGGCTGGCTGCTCACCTAATAGAGATTCCAACCCGCTAAGGGGTAAGTCTTTCACCTGCCCGGCGATGGATTCATTTAGCCGTGCGGCGGCTTTGCCGGTGGGGGCAGCTAGGCGAATGCGGAGCGGGTGAGCGTTGGGTTCTGCTAGCTGCAGAGTTTGCAGCAGGGCCAGCAGGCGCACCACGGTGGTGGTTTTGCCGGTGCCGGGGCCGCCGGTGATGATTGCGAATGGGCTGCGTGCAGCAAGGGCGCAGGCGGTTTTTTGCCAATCCAGGGTGTTGGTGGCGGGGAATAGGGCATCCAGCGCACTTTTGAGTATTTGGGGGTGACTATCGTCACCCTTCGCGAGCTGAAGCTCCCTCCCACCAGTTTTATCCAGTTCTGCGGAGGCTAATCGGGCGGCGATTTCCTGGTGTAGGGTTTGCTCGAACTGCCAGTAGCGGCGTAGGTAGAGTTTGCTGGTGTTACCGCTGTAGCTCACCACCAGCGGTGTATTACCGGGGCCGTCGCTGATCAGCGTGGGGTGGTGGAGCGCGGCCTGCCATTCACTCAGCGTTAGCGTGGCCAGCACATGGCTGGGCAGCGGCGGCGGGTCGTTCAGGTCGTCGCCTTCCGGCGGCAGCGAAAGCGCAAAATCCGGCGCTTCCAGGGTGGCGGCTATATCCAGGCACACGTGGCCACGGCCGAGCTGGTGGCTGGCTAGCGCTGCTCCCAGCAGTAGCAGCGGCGGGGCGTTGTGGGTTTCGCGGTCGAGAAAACGCACTAGGGCCAAATCCAGATCCCGCAGCCAGCCACGGGAAACCCAGCGTTCACACAGTAGGAATAGCGCGGCGGTATCGCTGAGCGCGGGGTGCGGCTGGGGAGCACTGGCGGTTGATTCTGTCGGTGGTGTTGCCGATGCGGTTGAATCAAGTGCAGCGGGCGGTGCGTCATCGGCGAACAGGTCTAGATTCATGGACTCGTTCTTGGAAGCCGTGTCTCGCTTACTCATGCCAGTGCCTCCTGGTTGCTTGCTGCTGACGCTGTTGATGAGCCAGCAAAGAGTGCATCCAGCGCTTCGATCAGCGCGACCGGCGCGGGCACGGCGTGTACGCCGCGGGCGGTGGTGCGGCTGCCGCGCAGAAATACCGTCATCGAGCCGCCCAGGTGTTGGTGCGGGTCGTAGTCGGGCAGGCGTGCTTTCAGCAGGCGGTGGAGGGCGAGCATATACAGCGCCGCTTGCAGGTCGTAGCGTTTTTCGAGCATGGCATCGCGTAGGGCGTCAGTGGTATAGGCGTTGTCGTCGCTGCCCAGGTAGTTGGATTTCCAGTCGAGCACATAGAAGCGGCCTTCATGCTCAAAGGCGAGGTCGATAAAGCCTTTGAGCATGCCGTTGAGGGTGTCGGAATCCAATACGGGGCGTGATACCCCTGGCAGTAAGTGGTCACTGACAAGCTCATCCAGCTTGCGCGTTTGTACCTGGTGCGCGGCAAACCAGAACTCCAGTTCTACCTGATAGCTTTCGAGTTCGCATAGGGCTACCTGGCTGCCTTCGCTAGGCTCTTTCAGGGACGGGGACGTGGAAAGAGGCAGGGGAAATGGCGTGGCGAGCAGTTCTTCAAACCAGCCCGCCAGAGTATCGTGCCATGCCTGCCAGCCTCGTAGCTGCACGCGCCGCCGCAGCATATCTTCCCGGGCGGCGGGGTCTTTCAGCGCACTGTTAAAGCCCAGTTGGCCCGCCCACTCTAAAAGCCCGTGTAAAAAGGTGCCGGGGCCGGGGCCACGCGGGAATCTATGTAAATGAAACGCTTCGGTGTTAATGGCGTTGTCGTGGGGCTCATCCAGTACTTCCAGGGTGGTGGCTTCCTGGGGCGTGGTGGGTTCTGGCGCGGGCGTTGTCAGCGGGGTGGTGCTAGATCCAGAGACCGCCCCAGAAGTACGCAGCGCCGAGTAGCTGGCGATCCACCACTGTTCTCGGGCGGGGCGTAACGGGGTGCGGGCGTGGCCCAGTGCCTGCTGTTCCGGCGCCGGGGTGAAGCGCAGCGCGGTGGGTTCCGGGGCGGCATTTAGCGCGATATCGCTGCCTTCCACCAGTTCGCCAAGCGCGTGGGTAAACGCGCTGGGGGCAATGGCCTTGCCGCCGTTAATCAGGTGGCCGATGGCGCTGTTCTCGCCGCTTTTCAGCGCTGCCAGCCCCAGCCAGGTGGCGTGCCGGGCGCGGGTGAGCGCCACGTAGAGCTTGCGCAGGTCTTCGCCCAGGCGTTCGCGGTCGGCGGTGGCCAGCGTGGCTTCATCGGCGCTTAGGCTGAGTTGCAGCGTGCCGTCGCTATCGTGCCAGCGCAGCGGCAGGTCGGTGTCGTTGACCGGGCGATGGTTGGCGATAAACGGCAGGAACACCAGCGGGTACTCCAGCCCCTTGGATTTGTGAATGGTCACTACCTTGACTAGGTCTGCGTCGCTCTCCAGGCGCAGCTTGTGGCTGTCGCCGTGACTATCCGGGTCGGCGATGGCTTCCGCCAGAAAGCGAATCAGCGCGTGTTCGCCATCCAGTTCCTGGCTGGCATGCTGCAGCATTTCGCCCAGGTGGAGCAGGTCGGTTAGCAAACGCTCACCCTCGGCGAACTCGCCCAGCAGCCGTGCGGCGATACCAAAATCGACCATCAATCGGCGCACCAGCGGCAGCACGCCCTGGCGCTGCCATAGGCGGTGGTAGTCGCTGAACTGCTCGACCCGCGCTTCCCAGGCCAGTTCGCTCTGGTTGAGATGGTCGAGTTCTTCAAGGCTTAGTCCAAGTACTGATGTTGCCAGGGCGGCGCGCAACTTGGCTTCCGCCTGGCGGGAGTTGGCCTGGGGTTCGGCGCAGGCGCGCAGCCAAATGGCTAGCTGCGGGGCAATGGGAGAGCTGAACACCTTGTCGTGATCGGAAAGGTAGACGCTCTTGATGCCCCGGCTGGCCAGCGCTAGGCGAATCGCCCGCGCTTCCTGCAGGCCGTTGACCAGCACGGCCATGTCCGAGGGGGCCAGCGGAGTGAGTGATTGCTCTCCGTTATCGTCATCGCCATCAGCGACCTTCGCAAAGCCCGCTTGCTGTTGGCGGCCTGCTTCCAAAAGGGCGGCCATGTACGAGGCGCAGCGCTCGGCCATCTCGGTTTGGTAGGCGGTTTTGGAGAGCGGCTCGTCGCTTTCCAGCGGCCATAGGGTCATCGCTGCTAGCGGTTTGCCGTTGAGTACCAGCGTATCTTTGGTGCCTTTGGCGTTGACGGGGTTGAACGGCAGCGGGTTGTTGCCGCCATCAGCACGGAACAGGAAGGCGCCGGCATCATGCTGGTCGGCGTAGCTGAAGCAGTGGTTGACCGCTGCCACCATGGCACTGCTGGAACGGAAATTGGTGCCCAGCGTGACGTGGCGGCCATCGGTGTCGTGCCGGGCCTGCAGGTAGGTGAAGATATCCGCACCGCGAAAGGCGTAGATCGCCTGCTTGGGGTCGCCAATCAGCAGGATGGCGCTGTCGCGGCGGGGCGTTGCAACGTCATACACGGCGTTGAAGATGCGGTACTGGATCGGGTCGGTATCCTGGAACTCGTCGATCAGCGCTACGGGGAACTGGCGCTGAATCTGCGCGGCCAGGGCATCTTTGTTGAGGCCTTTCAGGGCGCGATCCAGATGGGTGAGCAGGTCGTTGGGGCCCATCTCGGCGCGGCGCTCCTGTTCGCGCTCCAGCCGGGCGCGGCACCACTGTACGGCGTGAGTCAACAGGTCGTTGCGTGGCTCGGGCAGGGCATCCAGCGCTTTCGGTAGCTGTGCCAGCGCTTCCCATGCTTGCGGGCAGGGCGGCGCGCCCTCTTTCCAGATGTCGGCCATGCCGTCGGGCGTCATGCGTTTCCAGGCGGCGTCGGTGAGCGCCGGGCGGTCGGCATCCGTTTCGCACCACTCGCGTAGTGCGCTTAGCCAGTTGGCGCGGCTTTTGGCGTTGAAGCTTTGGCCCTTGAAGGCTTTGCGTGTGGCGGCCTCTTCCAGGGCGGGCACCAGCTCGTCCAGCCAGGCGGGCCAGGGGGCTTTGAGCTCGCTGAGTTGGGCGCTGCGCTCTGCTTGGGTGGCGGCCAGGGTCTCGCTGGGTGCGGGTTTTGCGCTGCCCAGGGCTTCGCTTTCGGGCAGTAGCCGCTGCAGCGGGGCGTGCAGGTCGTCCGGTGATTTCCAGTAGCGGGTGACAATGCCGAGTGCGTCGCTGTCCAGCGGGTAGTAGAAGCTGCGCCAGTAGTCGCGCACCACTTCCTGTTCCAGTTCGCGCTGGTCGTTTTCCAGGTTGAGGGAGAACAGGCTGCCGCTGTCGAAGGCGTGTTCGCGCAGCATGCGGTAGCACCAGCTGTGGATGGTGGAAACCGCGGCTTCGTCCATCCATTCTGCGGCCAGCGCCAAGCGCCGTGAGCAGGCGGGCCAGGTGGCGGGGTCGTATTGGTCGCGGAGTTCTAGGAGCAACGGATCAGCAGTTCGCTCGGCAGCAGGCCGACGCGAGGGCGCCGTGAACCCATCCGTGGGGGCTACTTTTGCCATCCCTGGCAAAAGACCCTCGCTTTGGCCTGCTCCCTTCGCTTGGTCGGTATCCTCAGCTCGAAATACTTCTGCTGCTTCTACCAGTCGATTGCGGATGCGTTCGCGTAGCTCTTGGGTGGCGGCGTTGGTGAAGGTGACGACCAGGATTTCCGGTGGCGTGAGCGGGCGGATAAACGCGGTGTCGTCGTCAACGCTATGACCGCCGAGTACTAGCCGCACGTAGAGCAGGGCGATGGTGAAGGTTTTACCGGTGCCAGCGCTTGCCTCTATCAGTCGGCTGCCGTGGAGTGGGAGGCCCAGGGGGTCAAGAGATGTGATAGAAGGCATGGCGGTATCCCGAGCAGTATTTCACTGGTCAGCACGGCAGGGCGCTGTAGGACGAGGCTTGTCCAACGCTTATTTGAACACGAGAAGGTAGCTGGGTAGAAGTCGGGCTGTTCTGGAAGTCGTTACTATGGCTGTTTCAGGCTGCCTGTGTTCAATCATTATATACACATCATTGTTTACAGTTATTGAATAGATTCTGGTTCTTAATTTAAAAAGTGCATTTTAACCAGTGTGCTTGAGTAGGGATATAAAGCTGACGTGGCTTAGTTATTGAGACCGCCGTCTTTTATATATTTTATTTGTCGTCATAAAGGCAGCGTAATGGGGCGTTTCCGTAAGCTATTGATGATCGCCTCGGCTGCTTTAGTCAATATACGTCCCCTGCGAACACAGAGGATAGTCGTTGCAGAGGGGAGCTCGTTTTCTGCGATATCGACAATGGCCATGGTTTGGTGCTTCTCTTCATGGCTCACCGCGTAGTCGGGTAATATGGTGAGGTTACCGGTCTGCATAACGTGCACCTTGATCAACTCGATGTGGTCGAGTTCGAAGCCAATCTTTGCGGTGAGGCCCAGCCTTAACAGGGAGGTATCAAGCGCTCGCCGAGTATGGAACGTTGGGTCGAGCATTGTCAGCTCGTAGGGGGTTAAGTCTTTCAGGTTCAACGTACTATGCTTGGCCAATGGGTGTTGGTGAGGCATGGCCGCCTTGAATTGGGTCGTGAATTTTTCAACGATACTGATACCAGGATAGAAGTCATCTTGCATGGTAATTCCGAAATCCACCTGATCATTTTCAAGGGCTTGGTAGACGGCCTCTGCCCCTGAAATACGTCCTTTGAATTCGACGAGTGGATGGGCTTTTTGAAACTCTGCAATGGCAGGGAACAGCCAGGCCCTAGCAACGCCTTCGATAGTGGCATATCTCACCGTGCCTGCCGTCAATCCGTGTATATCGGCTATCTTGGCTCTTGCCAGCTCCATTTCACGCATGGTGCGCTGCATGTGGAGCGCCAGAACCCTGCCTTCTTCCGTAAGCAGCATCCCATCCGCGCAGCGATCGAACAGCGTTGTCTGGAAGCTGTGCTCAAGGTTCTGGATTTGGCGACTAATGGCCGAAGCGCTGACATGAAGGGAGAGCGACGCTTGGCGTATCGACCCCGTTTCCGCGACGGTCAAAAAGTACTTGAACATTGAAATTTGCATATTGGTTCCCTGTTTTTTTAATTAAAACAATAATATAGGTAGGTGTTCACTTTTCGGCAACGAGTCGTGCTAACAATAGCGTTTTTCTCATACCCTGACGCTCCCTATGCTCTACCTTACTGCAATGCAGTACTTGGGTATCTCTTGATAGCGGCAATCGTGAGCTCAGTAAGCTATGTGAAGGCTTGTATAAAAACGTGTCTGTAAACAGGTCTGTAAATATAGCTTAAGGAAATTCAAGACGCTTGCTCAACACGATTTGTTATAAAACTAACAAGTAAAGCTAAAAAGAGATGTTGGCTTTGGCTCTACGCTTAAAGGTGACTTAAATGTTGACAGGAATGAATCGGAAGTTGTTCTGGTTAGTGCTTATATTGGCACTTATCGGAAGCTGGCTTCCCTACTTTAATATTCTCAATGAACTGGTGTGGGTAGGCCCACTATCTCTTCCTCTGGCCTGGGTATTGACCTGTAATATAGTGCTGACACTTTGTGCCATTGCACTTTATCCACTCTACTTCAAGCCACTCTCTGAACGTATTGATGCATTTGAGCATCAGGAGGGCGGGCATGAATAGCACCGCTGTCACTATCATCATACTGATCGCGTTCATCGCTATCTTTGTCGTGATATCGCTGCGTGCCCGGCAGCATAATGCGTCGACCATTGACGATTACGTCGTGGGTGGGCGCTCCATGAATACCGCGCTGCTGCTGATGTCCATGGGGGCGACTTACTTTTCTACCTGGACGCTGCTGGGTTCATTCGGTGTCTATTATCGGGAGGGGATCTGGTTCGCGGGCTTTACCACCTGGGCGATCATTCAGGGCAGTGTGTTTATTTGGCTGTTTGGCACGCGCATTTGGTATATCGGTAAGCGCTTTAACTTCATTACTCCTGGGCAAATGGTAGAGCACTACTACTCGAGCCCCACGCTTCGTTTGCTGTTTTCCATCGTCGGTATCATCGCCTTAGTGCCGGTGATGCTGATTCAGGTAACGGGCAGTGCCCGTGCACTGGAAAGCCTGACCGGCGGTGCTATCCCCTATGCCGTTGGGGTTATCGTGACCTCGGTGGTGGTGGGCTTTATCGTGCTCTGGGCGGGCTTCAGGGGCACCGCATGGGCGGATGCCTTTATGGGGACATTCTTTGCCACAGTACTGGTGTTCACGGCGGTCTTCATCATCGGTAAAGCGGGCGGCTGGTCGTTTCTGCAGAACGTGGCGGAAGTTGAACCACAGCTATTGACGAATAAAGGCAATCCGGTGGCCATGCTGGAGTTATGGGTTGGGCTGAGTTTTGGCGCCTGGGCGTTGCCCCATATGTGGCAGAAGTTCTACTCGGCGCATTCAGCGAAAGTGTTGGGCAAGGTGGCCATGTTCACCCCGTTCTGGAACTCCTGGATGATGGCCTGCATTCCGCTGGTGATAGGCCTTTCTGCCAACATTCCTGGGCTGGTGCCAGGAGCGGCGGACAATAGCGATGCGATTCTGCCCCTGATCTTTGCTGAATATGCCCCTATTCTCGGCTCCTTTGTGGTCGCCGGTATCCTTGCCGCTGCCATTTCTACCATCAACAGCCAGTTGCTCTCTTCGGCAAGCCTGGTGGCTGAGGATGTATGGCGTCGGTTCTTTGATAAAGAGATGAGTGAAAAGCGCTTGCGCCTGGTCAATAAGGTGGTCATTGGGCTGATCACCAGCATTGTACTGGTGCTTGCCCTTAGCCCTTCCGGGGCTGGCTATCTGGTGCCTGTTGCCTCCCTGGGCTTCAGCCTTGGCTTGCAGCTGGTACCCACCGCGCTGGGAATGCTCTATTTCCGCTGGATTACTCCCGCTGGTGCGTTAACCGGGATGGTGGTGGGTGTCATCACACTGTTCGTAAGCGCTGCTACCGATTTCACGCTGTTCTTTGGCCCGGGGATTAGCGCAATCATCGTCAATGGCCTGTTGGTGGCCCTTGTTAGTCGCTTTACCCAGACTGCGCCAGTGAACGGCGACAATGACTACCATGCGCTGTTCGCTCAGCTCTATGGCAAGCAACCTACGCAAAAGGTAACTGCTCATGCAATCAGCTAAAAAAGTCGCCGTCGTTCAGGCGGGATCCCATCCCTTTGACCCTATGTTGACCGCTGAAAAGGGGGCAAGGTTAATCAGTGAAGCTGCCGCCAAAAAGGCAACGGTGGTGGTTTTTCCAGAAGCTTTTTTGGGGGGCTACCCTAAGGGGGCAAGCTTCGGTAGTCCGGTAGGCAAACGGACTGAGGAGGGACGTGATGAGTTTCTTCGCTACTACCGAAGCGCCATTGACCTTGATGGGCCAGAGCTGGCCCTGATTACTGATGCAGCTCAGGCACATAACGTCTTCGTGGTCATGGGGGTGATTGAGCGTACGGCCTATACCCTCTACTGCACGGTACTGTATATAGATCCTGAGCAGGGCTTGGTGGGCAAACATCGCAAACTGATGCCTACTGGCGGTGAGCGTATCATCTGGGGGTTCGGCGATGGCTCGACGCTGCCGGTTTTCAAGACCGGTGTAGGTACGGTGGGCGCGGTGATTTGCTGGGAAAACTATATGCCCATGATGCGCTCGGCCATGTATGGCAAGGGGGTCGATGTTTACTGTGCCCCAACCGCCGATGACCGTGATACGTGGCTGGCCAGCATGCAGCATATCGCTCTTGAAGGACGTTGCTACGTGTTAAGCGCCTGCCAGTATCTGACACGGGGCGATTTTCCCGATGATTATGACTGCCTGCTGGCACCGGCGAGCGAGCCGGAAACGATACTGATGCGAGGCGCGAGCATAATCGTAAGCCCCATGGGGGAAGTTCTCGCCGGCCCTCTGTTTAACGAGGAGGGCATTCTCTATGCCGAGGTCTCCCAGGACGTCATCGTACGCAGCAAGCTTGATTTCGACCCGGTTGGCCACTATGCCCGCCCGGATGTATTCAGCCTGCATGTGGATACAGAAGTGAAGTCGCCGGTAAGAAGTGACTGATCACGTTTAAGCTTGCTGTGAAATCAACTCATCAGATGGCTGTTTCATGCTCCACTGGATCAGCCATCGTTGAGATGGAGTATTGCCATGACTTTTCATATCGACTACCCCCGAGTGGTACCCGAGCGGCGGCCTCCCGGTCATGAACCGGCGGCCCCGCGCTATACATTGCGCTGGACACGACCGGTCAATCGACTCTGCTGTGTCTATTTTGGTATTCAGGGGCGCGAGCTTACCTGGGATGACCAAGCGGCGTTTTTCAGCCGTATCAGGGACTCTTTTGTTATCGACTCCGCGCCGGAAGCTCACGAAACGCTGCGCTTTACCGATGAAGCGGGCTACACCAATGCGGTGCTGGTCGCTTACTGGACCGATCCTTCGGTCTATATGGAGTGGTTGCAGGATGCTGCGTTTATCCAGTGGCTCGCACAGCCACAGCGCACTGACGATACGTTCGGCTATTGGCGGGAGACCATCCACGTCCATTATGACCGCCATGAAACGATCTACTCGGAAGGTAACTATCGAATAGGGTTGGGGCGTTGTCCTGACACCAAGGTGGTTCCCATGACTACCAACGGCTATTTTGGCGCTGCCCGTGACCGCTTTCCGGTTTCTGCGGTGGATCCACTGGCGAGCACCTTTAAGGTTAAGATGCCTGCACCGGGTAGCAAAACGACACTCGGGCAACGTTTGTTTGCTCAAGTGCCTCATAACCTGACCTCGATTCGATCCGGTCAGTATTGGGGGGAGGCGAAGCAGGAGCAGTTTGACGACTACGAGGAGTCATTACGCCCCAAATTGATGGAAGGTATGCAGTACTTGCTCGACAATAAGGAGGAAACGGGCACGCTCTGCTTGAGGGTCATGTCAAACCTTGATGATAGTGGTGACGAGCGTTACGAAACCTCGGTACATGCTTACTTTGCCTCTTTGGAGGAGATGGAAAGCTGGGCCAGTTCACATCCTACCCATAAAGCCATTTATGACCATGCCATCGCGAAGAACAGACAATATGGCAAAAAGCGCGAAGTGGTCACCTGGCATGAAGTCTTCCTGTTAACCGAAGGCGTGCCATTTGAGTACATCAACTGCCACCCTGAAACTGGCATATTGCCATTTTGCACGCTTTATGAGCGTTGTTAATATATTGTTAGTCGCTAAGAGTATCCTGACTCATGCCGCTTCCCCACTTTAACCAATCGGGCGCGCTTCGGCTAAGACTCTCGCTTGGGTGGGGCTTGGCTCATCAGTCGATACATAGGTGACAATTTCCACCGGCAGTTTGAGGTATTCTTCGAGTATTTGTTTGAGTTCAGCACAAGGCTGTGGCGGTATCGCTGTCTGGGAGATCAACAGTAGATCAACGCCGCCGCCTCGCTTTGAATCATCTAGCCTTGAACCAAACACATGAGTTTCCACCGAATCACCAATAAACTCGCTCACACCAGAAAGAATGATTGCGCGATGTGTTTGGGTAATACGCATGAAGTCAGCTCCTTAACTGTATGACAGCCCCGCCACCTGATAATCTTATCGCCGAGCCACTTTAGGTGCATTTTAGTTTACGCTACCGGCGGCTTCGGTTCACTCTAACGATGGGATCTCATGCTGACATCGCTGCTGGATAATGACTTCTATAAGATCACGATGCAGAACGCCGTGATCAAACGCTTTCCTTATGCCCATGCGCGCTACGCCTTTATCAATCGTGGCGAGCATGCTTTTCCTGATGGCTTTGGCGCTGAACTTCGCTACGAAGTCGATAAGATGGCATCGCTGCGTTTGAGCGATGAGGAGAAGCGCTATCTCGAAATAACGTGCCCTTATCTCGACCCTACGTATCTCGATTTCCTTGCCGGGTTTCATTACAACCCCAGCGAGGTGATTGTAGAGCAGCAGGGGAGCGATCTTTCGGTGATCATTGAAGGGCCCTGGTATCGCACCATTCTCTGGGAAGTGCCGCTGATGGCGTTAATCAGCGAGCTGTGGTATCGGTTGCGTGGTGTGACGATCACCCCTGACGCTGATGCGATGATTGAACAGCGCGCCCAGGAGAAGATCGAACTCTACCGCCGTTTAGGTCTGAAAATCGCTGAGTTTGGCACCCGGCGGCGCTTCTCTTCTGACGTTCACGACCGGGTGGTTGGTGCACTTAGTCACCACGGCGGTGAGGCCTTCAGTGGCACCAGCAATGTGCTGATGGCCATGCACCACGGTGTTAAGCCGATCGGCACCCACGCTCACGAGTGGTTTATGTTCCACGGTGCTCGCTTCGGTTTCAAAATGGCCAATAGTCTGGCGCTGGAGCATTGGGTGGATGTGTATCGCGGTGATCTGGGGATCGCCTTAACGGATACCTTTACCTCTAAGGCGTTTTACGACAGCTTCGATAAGAAGTTCGCCAAACTGTTCGATGGCGTTCGCCACGATAGCGGCGACCCTATCGAGTTTGCTTCCCAGACCATCGACCATTACGAGCGTTTGGGCATCAACCCGCTAAGCAAGACGATTATCTTCTCCGACGCGCTAACCCCGGAGAAGGTCGAGCGGATACATACCTTCTGCAAAGGTCGCATCGGCATGGCGTTTGGTATCGGCACCAACTTCACTAACGATGTCGGCGTTGAGCCGATGAACATGGTGATCAAGATGGTCGAGGCGCGCCCAGAAGGGCAGGGATGGCTGCCGGTGATCAAGCTTTCCGACGTGGCGGAAAAGAACACCGGCGACCCGGAGATGATCTCGCTGGCGAAGCGGATTTTGTCGCTGAATGGGAAGAATGCTTAGCCTCTAATCTGTTCGAAACATGGAAACCGCTTGTGGCTGATACCTCCAAACCACCCCATAATCCTCATGATCGGTTCTTTCGTAGCGCGATGGAAAACCACGCCGTCGCGCAGGGGTTCATGCAACATTATTTGCCCAAAAAAATCAGTGCTGCCTTGGATTTGGACAGTCTCAAGCTGGAGCATGATAGCCACCTCGATTCAGCCCTGCGAGAAACCGTCTCCGACTTGGTGTACCGTTGTCAATTGGCGGGGCAACCGGCGTATCTAGCTGTATTGGTCGAACATCAGTCAAGCCCCGACCCACACATGCCCGTGCGTATCGGGCACTATTTGTTTGGGATGCTGACCAAGCAGTTGAAGCAGCGCCCCAAGGAACCCCTGGCACCGGTTCATGCACTGGTGTTCTACCACGGCCGTCAAACACCCTACCCCTACTCGATGGATCTTGCTGACTGCTTCAAAGATCCGCTGGGGCTAATGGAAACGCTGTTCCAGGGGCCAATACCATTAGTGGATGTAAATCAGCTTGATGACGAAGCACTAAAACAACAGCAATGGATAGGCTTGGTTGCTCGGGTGCTAAAGCACATTCGCGAACCGCACATCGATCCTTACCTGATGGAATGGCTGCGTGACTGTGCGAGCTTTGATGAGCACAGTCGCCAGCAGTTGGATTTCATCGCTACCTTGCTAAACTATGTGGTAGGAACAGGCAACGTGATTGACCTTGATCAGTTGATTGAAGAGAGCCATCGCTTGCCCCAGCCTATAGGAGACACCTTTATGACCATTGCCACCCAGTTGGAAGCCCGAGGTGAAGCGCGAGGTGAAGCCAAAGGCAAAATCGAGGGTAAACTCGAAACCGCTCGGAACCTCCTGCAAGAGGGGGCTGACCCCCAGTTTGTAGCCAAGGTGACGGGGTTGCCTATTGATGATGTTAAGCGCCTTCAAAACCACGCTGAATAAGGTAGGCCCTAATTTTTCACTGATCGGTGCAGTGGCGCATAGAGCGCTTCGGCCAGCGTGGCGAAGTTGTGACCCAGAGCATCCTCGTTGAATAGCTTTTCAAAGCTCGGCCATTGGTGGGAGAGGTAGGCGCTTTGGGCGACTTCGCCGGTTTGAAAGCGTCCGCCTTCGTAGGCGGTTTCGGCGGCGGCGTAGGCATCGCTTTCCCTTGCGCTATCGGCTTCCAATTCCGGCGTGCCTTGTTTGGCCAGCCAGGCGAAAGCGGCTTGCGGAGCCAGCGGTAGCGGGGCCTGCATGCCATCGCACCAGGCGCTGAGTAGGGCATCTAGCTGGTAGCGGGCATTTTCGGTGTCTAAAGGCTCCAAGCGCACATGGCCTGCTTTTGAGAGTAGCTGGGTAGTCATCGGGTGTTTGGCATTGCCCGCTAAGTGGGCGACCCAAGGGCGTAGCAGGTGCTGCCAGCGATATTGACCGCGGCCACGCCCTTGGCTGATTAAACTACTGCTGAGCAGTAGCAGGCGGCAGCGGTTGCCCGCGTCATCCTGGCGAAGCTCTCCCAGCCAATCTTCCAGCGTTACCTGCCCCTCAGCGCTTTCAACAACATGCACCGCTTGGGGCGCCGCTACTACTTGTGGCCACTCTTGCAACGCTTCTTCGTAGGCGCCAAACAGGGCGTCCATTGGTTCTGCCAGTGCTTCGCGCATTCGCTCGCCAAAGGCACCCACGGCTAGCACGCCCTGGCCTTTAAAGCGTTCCAGTGCTGCGTGCAGGGCTTCCACTCGCGGCAGGCCGTTATCCACGGCGTGGCGCTGGGCGGCGATTAACTGATCCTGCAACTGCCAGTTCTGTAGCCCGTCCAAAGTGAAGGGCTCTACATCCAGTTGGGTAAGCTCTTCTTGCTCGAAGTAGACCCCCAGACGGGTGTTGAAAAACGCCTTGGCGGGTTCGCGTAGAAAGCTGCCTAGCTGGTTCAGGGTTAACGTGCTCTGCTGTTCGCTGTCTGGTTTAAGCGTTGCTGGTCTCTCGCCTGATTGGCTTTCGCTTCGCGGTGCGTGCAGGGCGTGCCACTCGTGAGCGTATGTGAACAGTCGCGCTTGAGCGGGGGAGTCGCTGGCCTGGGAAGAGAAGTAGCGGCGGCTAAACGGTTGCAGCGGGTGCTCGGTGGTTAACGCTTCCAGCAGCGGCTCGCCGTTTTGCGTGTGCCAGCCCGCTTCCAGGTGGTCGCGCAACTGACCGACCAGCACCGAGGGCGGCATGGGGTTGTTGTCGATCTGGCTGCGGCCCACCCAGCTAATATAAAGCTGCTGGCGGGCAGAGAGCAGCGCTTCCAGAAACAGGTAGCGGTCGTCTTCCCGCCGCGAGCGGTCGCCGGGGCGGTAGTCGCTGCCCATCAAGTCAAAGTCCAGCGGCGGCTGGGAACGGGGGTACTCGCCGTCGTTCATGCCCAATAAACACACCCGCTTAAACGGAATGGCGCGCATGGGCATGAGGGTGGCGAAGTTGACCGCGCCCGCCAGGAAGCGCTGGGAAAGACTATGTTCGTCGATTTGCCCTAGCCAGTGTTCACGTACCATGGAGAGCGGCAGCGGGTCAAAAAGCTCGGCCTCTTCGGTGCTGTCCAACAGCTGCTGTAGCGCGGTTTCCAGCTTGGTGAGCATGACGCTCTCTTGAGCGTCGTCGGTCAAGAAGTAGGTTTCCAGCAGTTCACGCAGCCGGGCCACCCAGCTGGCGGCGTCGGTGGGCTGGCAGAAGGTTTCCCAGGTGCTTTCCAGTTTTTCCAGCAGATTTGCCAGCGGGCCTGCCAAAGAGGCTTCCAGCCCGCCGATATCATCGAATGGCTCGATGCCTTGCCACGCCTCTGCACTTCCCACCGTATACCCCAGTAGCAACCGGCGCAGGCCAAAGGCCCAGGTGTTCTGAGTTAGCCCTTCGGGTAGATCCAGCCGGGTGCGCTGCTCGGCATTGAGCCCCCAGCGGATGCCTGCACCCTCGATCCAGCGGCTGAGGGTGGGCAGGTCGTGTTCATCGATGCCAAAGCGTGCGCGCAGCGCGGGGACTTCCAGCAAGTCGAGCAGGTCGCTCACTGAAAGGCGCAGCTCCGGTAGGCGCAGCAGTTTTTCCAACGCAATCATCATCGGTAGGCGGTGGCGGCTGGCCTGATCCGACAGAGTATAGGGAATGTAGCGCGGGTCGTCGGGTCTAGCGTTCGCGTTGTAGCTACCGAAGGCGGAGCGGTACTGGCCGAATACGGCTTCAATATGCGGCGCGTAGCGGTCGATATCCGGCACCATGACGATGATATCCCGCGGGCGCAGATCCGGGTCGGCGCTGAAGGCCGCCAGCAGCTGATCGTGAAGTATCTCCACTTCCCGCTGGGGGCCGTGGGCGATATGAAACACGATGGAGTCGTCGCTGGCCGGGTCTAGCGCGGGCCAGTGGGTTTGGGTCTCCGCTACCGGTCGCAGCTCGCGAATATCGTCCTGTAGCTGGCTGAGCAGGCAGTTGCGCTCTTCGCCGCTGAAGGGCTCGAACATGTCGATGCGCAGCGCCTGCTGCTCGAATAGGGTTTGGTAGTTGCCCGCGTCGTCGTGTTCGTCTAGCAGGCGCAGGTAGTCGCGCCCCTGTTTGCCCCAGGCGGCCAGCAGCGGTTGGGCGTGCAGGTGCAGGGCGTCGTCGGCATCACCGGTGCCCAGCACATCCAGGGCGTCGGGCATGCCGGCCTTGCGCCGCTGGCGGTAGCGGCTGGCGCGGAGCAGGTCTTTGTGCTCGATGATATCCGCCCAGTAGTACTGGCAGGGGTTGTGCACGCAGAGCACGATCTGGCAGCAGCGCGACAGCGCCGCCAGGGCTTCTAACGTCTGTTGCGGCAGCGATGAGATGCCGAAAATAATCAATCGCCGGGGCAGGCCGGGTGGGCACGCTTGGCCTTCAAGCTGAACGGCGGCTTCCAGAAAGCGGCTGTGCACCTGGGCGCGGCTGCTATTAAGGCCCGCCTCGCCTAGATTATTAGCCACATCGTCGCGCAGTGCGCGCCATAGCTCTGGCTGCCACAGCTGGTGTGCTTCCAGCGGGCGGGCTTCGCCCCGGGCAGTGATGAGTACATCGTTGCCCTTGGCCCAGGCGTCCAGCCAGTCGGCGCGATACACCTGGTACTGATCGAACAGATCCGCCAGCCGCTCGGCCAATTGGTAGTGCTTGCGCTGGTCGCGATCCACTTCTAAAAAGCGTGCCAGCGGCGCAAAAGCTTCCTGCTCGGCAAGGCTGGGCAGCAGGCGCAATAAGCGCCATATCAACCGCGATTTATCAAACGGCGAGGTTTCGGGCACTGCGTGCTCGTCGTGCGTTAAGTGAGTCAGCACCGTGCGATAGGCCTGCCATAGAAAACGCGCAGGCAGCGTGACGTTCAATGCTGCTGCTATGCCTGCACCGCCTTGGGCCGGATCCTCCGCTAGCGCCAGTTTTAGCCACTGCCCAATGCCGTTGCTCTGCACCAGAATGGTCTCGTTCTCCAGCGGCGAGAGCGGATGTCGGCGCATCCACTCCACCGCCAAACCGCGCAAATCTTCCAGGCGATTGGCATGTACCACCATAAAGCCTGGCGTTAACGGCGTTTGCGAGAGCAGCGAGTTTGCAGACATGCACGATGTTCCTTAGTTAATCATTCCTTTACGGCAGGGGCGGGATGACTAGGATATGTTGACGTTTGGGAATGAGGCACCGGCAAGATCAGCCGAACTCACTGGTCAGAGGTGTTGCTAAAAGCAAGGAATGGGCGATAAGCGCTCTAGCTGCCCGCTTCTGGCCGCGATAGCGGTTTAATAGATAGGCGCAACCCCAAGGAGTTGGCTACTTTGCTAATGGTCGCAAAAGCCGGGTTTCCTTCCCCCGATAGGGCTTTGTAAAGCCCTTCACGGCTCATGCCTACGTCTTTGGCGAGTTGGCTCATGTTGCGAGCACGGGCGATATCACCAAGTGCGGCGGCAAGAAGAGCAGGATCATTTTCTTCCATTACTGCATCAAGATAGGCCGCAATATCCTCCTCAGTTTGAAGATAATCAGCAGTATCGTAGTGACTGAAAGTGACATTAGGAACGGTCATGGTGTTACTCCTTCCATTGCGCGGCAATGGCTTTGGCTAGTTCGATATCGTGGGATTGGGTGGCTTTATCACCACCGCACAGCAGAACCACGATTACTGGCCCCTTGGTAATATAATAGACGCGGTAGCCTGGCCCATAAGGAATTCGCAGTTCAGAAACGCCTTTACCGACCGGCTTCACATCTCCAGGGTTGCCCAGACTCAAACGTCGGATGCGGGCTTCAACCTTGGCGCGGGCACGGATATCGCGAAGCTCGCGTAGCCATCTATCGAAGACATCGGTTTTAATCAACTCGATCATGGTGATAACTATAGTTGGCAGTTCTGAGAGTGTCAACTTTGGTTGACGTCTGATCAAAAGCAAAGAAACGATGGGGGGAACGCTATGGTGTCAGAAGTTAATCATCTTGCGGGATGCGATATATATCGCCAAGCTATGCGGATACCGTGAACAACGCTAAGAGAGATTTCTAATGTCTGATTCATCGCAAAACTCCCGTCGTCACTCTTCCCAAGTGGTCGATGGCCCAGGCAAAGCCGCTAGCCGCGCCATGCTGCGCGCCGTGGGCTTTACGGATGCCGATTTCAAGAAGCCTCAGGTGGGTATTGCCTCTACCTGGAGCATGGTGACGCCCTGCAATAGTCATATTAACGAGCTGGCTGAGTTTGCCCGTGACGGTGCCGATGCAGGCGGTGGTAAAGGTGTTATTTTCAATACCATCACCATTTCCGATGGTATTGCCAACGGCACCGAAGGGATGAAGTATTCACTGGTGTCGCGGGAGGTGATCGCCGACTCCATCGAAACCGTCGCCGGTTGTGAAGGCTTTGATGGCTTAGTCGCCATTGGCGGTTGTGATAAAAACATGCCGGGCTGTCTGATGGGCCTGGCGCGTTTGAATCGCCCCAGCGTGTTCGTCTATGGCGGCACCATTATGCCCGGCAAGGGGCATACCGATATCGTTTCGGTCTTCGAGGCGATGGGTGCGCACTCCCGTGGTGATATCGACCTGATTGAGCTTAAGAACATCGAAGAAACGGCGATCCCTGGCCCTGGCTCCTGTGGCGGCATGTACACCGCCAACACCATGGCGTCGGCGATTGAAGCCTTGGGCATGAGCCTGCCGGGTAGCTCGGCGCAAAATGCCATCTCCCAAGAGAAGCGTGACGACTGCAAAGCGGCGGGCGAGGCGGTGCTGGCGCTGCTGGCGGACGATATCAAACCCTCCGATATTATGACCCGCGAGGCGTTCGAGAACGCGATAACTGTCGTCATTGCTTTGGGTGGCTCTACCAATGCGGTGCTGCACCTTATTGCCATGGCGCGCACCATCGGCGTTGAACTGTCACTGTCCGATTTCACTGAAATAGGTAAGCGCGTACCGGTGCTTGCCGACCTGCGCCCCAGCGGCCACTACATGATGAGTGAGCTGGTGGCGATTGGCGGTATTCAGCCGCTGATGAGAATGCTATTGGATGCGGGCTTGCTCAACGGCAACTGCTTGACCGTCACCGGCAAAACGTTGGAAGAGAACCTTGCTGAGGTTGAGCCTTACCCTGCTGAACCGCCGATTATTGCATCGCTGGGTAATCCGATTAAAACGGAAAGCCATCTGCGCATGCTCTACGGCAACTTGGCACCGGAAGGCGCGGTAGCGAAGATTACCGGGAAGGAGGGCACTCGCTTCTCTGGTTCAGCGCGGGTATTTGGCTCGGAAGAAGAGGCCCAGGCGCGTATTAACGATGGCACCGTCGTTGCCGGCGATGTGGTGGTGATTCGCTATGAAGGGCCGAAAGGTGGCCCCGGCATGCGTGAAATGCTCACACCGACCTCGGCGATTATGGGCCGTGGTTTGGGTAACGATGTGGCGCTAATTACCGATGGGCGCTTCTCCGGTGGCAGCCACGGTTTTGTGGTCGGCCATGTGTCACCAGAAGCTTTTGACGGCGGCCCGTTGGCGCTGGTGAAAGATGGCGATACCATCACCATCGATGCTGAAGCGGATACCATCGACGTTGATCTCTCCGATGAAGAGCTGATGCGCCGTCGCGCCGCCTGGCAGCAGCCAGAACCCCGCTATACACGCGGTGTGCTGGCTAAGTATGCGCGTTTGGTTAGCTCGGCCAGCACCGGCGCGGTGACCGACCAGGAGTAATCCGTGTTGTCGTTATGAGCGTATCCTCATGAGCGCGCTGTCATAAAGAATTAAAGCGCAAGGCTTAGTATAAAAGCCTTGCGCTTTTTTATTGGGATAACAGGTGGCCGAAATGGTGGAGCAATCGCAGGCAAGCGAGCGCATAGGTGAGGTGTTTTGGATATTTTTAGCACTCGGCTTAACTTCTTTTGGCGGCCCGGTAGCGCACCTGGGGTATTTTCGCACGGCCTTTGTGGAACGGCGCCAGTGGCTCTCTGAGCAGGCCTATGCTGATCTAGTGGCGCTGTGTCAGTTCTTACCGGGGCCCGCCAGCAGCCAGGTGGGCTTTGCTCTTGGCCTATTGCGCGCGGGGCCTTGGGGGGCTGCCATGGCGTGGCTGGCGTTTACACTGCCCTCGGCGATTATCCTGGTGCTGTTTGCGTTTGGCGCGGCGGTGCTGGATGGCCCTATTGGCAGTGGCATTATCCATGGCTTAAAAGTGGTGGCGGTGGCGATTGTTGCCCACGCGGTGTGGGGCATGGCGCGTAATCTCTGCCCGGATAAAACCCGCACGGGAATCGCGCTTGCGGCGGTATTTACGGTGGTGCTGGTCAGTGGCCCACTGGGTCAGGTGTCGGCGATTGTGTTGGGGGGCTTAGCCGGGCTAACACTGTGTCGCGATAGCGCTGCCGCTACGGCAAGTGAGTCGCTGCATTTTCCGGTGACGCGTAAGGCAGGCATGGTGGCGCTGGGGGTATTCGCAGGGCTGTTGATTCTGCTGCCGTTATTGGCGGGGATGGCGGTTTGGCTGGATATCGCCGATGCGTTTTACCGTTCAGGCGCATTAGTGTTTGGTGGCGGGCACGTAGTGCTTCCGCTGTTGGAAGCGGAAGTGGTGCAGTCGGGTTGGCTTACGTCGGATGAGTTTTTGGCTGGTTACGGTGCCGCCCAGGCGGTACCGGGGCCGCTGTTTACGTTTGCGGCTTACTTAGGCGCGCTGCTGCCCGGTATCAATGGTTTAGTCGGTGCTTTGCTGGCGCTGCTGGCAATCTTTATCCCCGGCTTTTTGCTGTTAGTGGGCGTGCTGCCGTTTTGGAATCAATTTCGTCAGTGGGGCAGTGCCCAGGCGCTAATGCGCGGTGCCAATGCGGCGGTGGTAGGCATTTTAGGCGCAGCGCTTTATCAGCCGGTGTGGACGAGTGCGATCATTGGTGCAGAGGAGTTTGCCCTGGCGTTAACCGGTTTCTTGCTATTAACCGTATGGAAGCTGCCCGCTTGGGTAGTGGTGGTTGTTGTAGCGTTTGGGGGTATTGCGATTGCGCCATGAGCCGTCATTACGAACGAAGTGAAGTAATCTCGGGATTGGGGTAGGCGTGAAAAAAAGCTTTCTTGGCAGACCGCCGGGAGGCGGCCTGCGTGGAGTGGAGAAGTGGGAACAGCAGAAAAAGTGTCTGCTATGGCGCCTCCAGCTCTAAGGTGCGACGCAGGGCGTGAAGTTCATCCACTCCCAGATGCTCAAGCCTTCCGGCGAGCAGGTCGCTGATTTTCTGAACGGGAAGCCCTGCCCGGCGGGCAATTTCTCGGCTTCCTAAGTCTGATACGGCGATCAGACGCGTGATAATACGCATTAATCGCGTACGTTTTTCAAGTTCCCTGACGTCGAGGTCAGGGCTGCTTCGCGGAGGATCAAGCTGTTCCGCAGTGGCAGTTGCGCGTGCCGTGCTCATGTGGCTCCATCAGTCTGAAATGACAAACACACAATGCCGCCAACCGGTGCGCATTTCAATGCCTATTTTGATGAAAATTTCGCGACCTCGGCAACGCCCGCAAACGGGCTAGCTCTGGTAGACTATTCGCCTTCCTATTTTGATGTGTGCCTGACTCGGCGCACGCTGTTTTTTAATTTAGTTTCGCTTTTTATAGGCCGTTGGGCCGAGGAGTTTTGCATGTCGTCGAACAGCGCACCCAAGGTGGGCGTGATCATGGGATCCAAGTCCGACTGGCCAGTCATGGAGCACGCTGTTTCCATGCTGGAGCGTTTGGGCGTGGCTTATGAAACTCGCGTGGTGTCAGCACACCGTACACCTGACCTGCTGTTTGACTATGCCAAGAGCGCTGCCGAGCGCGGTTTGCAGGTAATTGTGGCAGGCGCGGGCGGTGCTGCTCACTTGCCAGGTATGGTGGCCTCGCAAACGCCACTCCCGGTACTGGGTGTGCCGGTGGAGTCGAAAGCGCTAAAAGGTTTGGATTCGCTGCTCTCCATTGCCCAGATGCCCGGCGGCATCGCAGTGGGCACCTTGGCGATTGGTAAAGCGGGCGCGACCAACGCAGGGTTGTTAGCAGCGCAGATCGTTGGCCTGCAAGATGCGACCGTACGCAGCGCGGTTGAAGCGTTTCGCGCCGAGCAGACTCAGAAAGTTCTCGACAACCCTGACCCGCGCCCCGAGCCGGAAGCGGAATAAGGAGTCTGGCTATGAACTCTGGTATTGCAAAAAACATTGGCGTACTGGGTGCAGGTCAATTAGGCCGCATGTTGGCGCTAGCGGGTTATCCGCTGGGTAATCGTTTCACTTTTTTAGATACTACGGGTAATCCCAGTGCTGGAATTGGCGATGTAATTGTCGATCCTAATAACCAGCACCTGGCTGAGTTTTTGGCCAAGGTTGATGTAGTGACCTACGAGTTCGAACACCTGCCCGTTCAACTGTTGCGCGAAATTGAGCAGCACAAGCCGGTTTATCCCAGCAGTCGTGCCATTGAAGTGTGCCAGAACCGGGTCGAAGAGAAGACACTGTTTGATCGTCTAGGCATTCCGACCCCTGCTTACCGGGTAGTGCAGAGCGCCGAGCAGCTTGAAGCCGCCGCCCGTGAGTTGGGTTGCCCGGTGGTGGCTAAATCGGTCACTGAAGGCTACGACGGCAAGGGGCAGGCGGTATTGAAGCAGCCCGAGCAGGCTGGCGAGGCGTGGAGTGCTATTGGCCACTCTCAGTTAGTTGTTGAAGCATTTGTCGATTTCGTGCGGGAAGTCTCGATGATTGCCGTGCGCGGTCGTGATGGTGAGGTGGTGTTCTACCCCATGGCCGAGAACCAGCATGTGGATGGCATCCTGCGCTACTCCGTGGCGCCGCTGCCTGATCTGGATGCCAGCGTGCAGCAAACCGCTGATGGCTATATTCGTGCGCTGCTGGATGAACTGGATTACGTGGGCGTGCTAGCGCTAGAGCTGTTTCAAACCCGCGATGGCAGCCTGCTCGCTAACGAAATGGCGCCTCGCGTGCATAACTCCGGTCACTGGACGATGGACGGCGCAGTGACCAGCCAGTTTGAAAACCACCTGCGCGCGATACAGGGCTTGCCCTTAGGTGATACCCAGGCGATTGCGCCCACCTGCATGATTAACGTGGTTGGTCGTGAAGGCGACAACGCAGCGATTCTAGCGCTTGCCAATACGCACCTGCATCGCTACGACAAAGCAGAGCGCCCTGGTCGTAAGCTTGCCCACGTCAATATTCTTGCGCCTAACCATGCCGAGCTGCTGGAAAAAGTTGACGTCTGCAGTGCCTTACTGCCCGAGGCACCGCCGGCTGCGTTGAGCTTCGCCATTAAACAGTAGTTTCTAAAGCCGTCTGCCTAGCCCAGACGGCTTTTTTACGCATGTTGACCAACCACACAACTTATAGCGCTAAAAATACTTAAATACGCTAAAAAGGAACGACAACAAAAATCAGCCATTAGGCAGACCTTTGGAACGCCGTCTGGGCTTAAGCCAATTGACCAATTAGCAGCACCCATAAAGCGATTAATGCAAAGTGGCCGGGGTACCACGCTAGCCATAAGCGCCGCGGCATCACTAAGTAGACAGGGGGGATTCGTTGCGCTGCGCCTGCAGCAAGTACCAGCACGATGAGGCACGTACCTACGGTAAACGATTTGGCCATGTCAGAGGCATTCATCTGCCCGGCAATCCAAAGTGCCGGAAACGCCGCCAAGCCTGCCCATAGGCGCGCTTGAAAATGGTTTTCAGCTTGGCTCAAAGCGTGCATCGCGAACATTAATAGCGGAATCAGCAGCAGCCCGTTGTGCCCGTACTCCACCCAAAAACCGAGCAAGTACCACACGGTCACACCTACCGCTGCACCGGCTAACAACCAGGGCAAACCTAACGTTTGCTGCTGGTAGTGCTGCCAGCCTTGGCGCACTAGCGCACCTAAGGTTAAACCACTGGCCAGGGTAAAGCAGACGTTGAGGATAAATGCGTCTGATGAGCGTGGCATCATCATGTAGGGGAGTTGGGCAACCAAGCCGATAATTAGAATTCGGCGCGAGTAGCGCAGTGGGTTGCGGGTATTAAACAGCCCGTGCCAGGCCACCATGGCGGCAAACAGCGGGAAGGCGATACGGCCAATGGAAGACCCGGCCCAGCTTAGATCCCAATCGCCGGGCAGCACATAGCGAGTGAGGTGATCCACGGTCATGGTGATCAGCGCCAGCCACTGCCCCCAGCCGGTCCAGTGAGAAGAGAGGCGAGGTAGCGTGCCTGCATGTGGGCTAGTCGGGTGAGCCATAAAACCTCCGTGTTGAACATGCTCGATGATACACAGACAGAGGTAGCTTTACCTAGTTCACTGAATTTTCAGCGTTAGGTAGAAACGCATCACCCCGGCGGTTGCCGGGGTGATGGACACTAAGGCTTGCTGTGATGCTTACTCTTGCCCACCGAAATAACGGTTGTAGATCTCGTCGTAAGTGCCGTCTTCTTTCACTTCAGCCAGGGCTTCGTTGAACTGCTCAGCGAGTGCTTCGTCGCGTTGACGGAACGCGATACCAAAGCCATCACCAAAATACTCTTTAGGTTCGGTGAGCATCTCGCCGACAACAACGTAGTTGCCTTCTTCGCTATCCAGTAACGTGGACTTACCGACTGGGTAGTCGAGGAACAAGATGTCCAAACGCTCGGACTCCATGTCCAGCACCATGTCATCGGCGGTAGAATAGCGGTTGATGTCGGCGACATCGCCATACATGTCGGTGACGTAATTGTCCTGCAGAGTGCCGCGCTGAACGCCGATGGTCATGCCGGCGAGCGACTCTTCATTGGTTGCATCAAGGTCGGTGCCTTCAGGAGCAAACCAGGCGGACGGTGGGGTGATGTAGGGGTCAGAGAACAGCACTTGCTCGCGACGGTCATCATTGATCGTCATGGAGGACATAATAGCGTCGTATTTACGTGCCATGAGACCCGGGATAATGCCGTCCCAGCCCTGTACAACCCATTCACATTCAACGCCGATACGCTCGCAGAGGGCGTTGCCCAGGTCGATATCAAAGCCGGTCAGCTCGCCATCCGGCGTGCGATATTCCATCGGCTCGTAAGGCACATCAACCCCGATACGTAGTTGGTCTTCTTGCGCCTGGGCGGCGCTTGCTGCAACGGCTAAGCCTAGCAGTGAGACAGACAGCAGTTTTTTCATTATGTATCTCCTTGGAAGCAGAGTTCATCTAAGCAACCACCGCCTAATGATGGCGTTGCCTATATGGCGTTGACCACGTTAGTCACAGGTTGCGTTGTGATGATCATTGATAACTTATCCTAACTCGGCGTTGACGAAAAGCGCTTGATGATTCGTAAACCAACGTTTGTTTCACACTAGGAGTTCTGTGGCTGTAGATGTGCGAGCAGCTTTTTTTCTAGATAACGAAAGAGATACAGGATGGTGAAGGTTAAACACAGGTATATCGCTGCCACAAACAAGAATGCGTCAAAAGGTGCATAAAAACGCGCATATACAAAGCGCGCCGCGCCGGTCAGGTCCATAATCGTCACTACGCTGGCAATAGCGCTGGCATGTAGCATGAAAATGACTTCGTTGCCGTAGGCCGGCAGTGCGCGACGAAAAGCGCTGGGGATAATAATGCGCCGCATGGTCTGCTGAGGTGACATGCCATAGGCACGAGCCGCTTCAATTTCACCTTTCGAGGTAGACTTAATCGCGCCGCGAAAAATCTCGGTCGTATAGGCGGCGGTGTTGAGGGTAAATGCAATGAGTGCGGGAACGAACGGTTCTTCAAGTATCACCCATAGCCAACTTTCTTGGATTCCGTCCACGAACACCACGCCGTAATAAATCAGGTAGAGTTGGATGAGTAGCGGTGTGCCACGAAAAACATAGGTGTAAGCAAAAATAGGCCACTTAATCCAGGCGTGTTTTGAACCACGCCCAATGGCAAGGGGTACCGCAGCGATTAAGCCAATGACCAGCGATAAAAAGACCAGTTGCACCGTGGTGGTCAACCCATCGCCATAGTAGGAAAGCGTTTGCAGCGTGAAAATACTGTTCTCGGCAAGCTGATTTTCGAGCCATGTCATGAAAGCGGTCATTAGTCTGCCTCCCCATAGCCAATGTTGTAGCGTTTTTGCAGACGAGCAAAGATCCATTCCGAAACGCTGGCGATGAGCAGATAGATAAGCGCGACAATAATCATGAAAGTGAAAGGTTCGCGCGTCGCTTTAGAGGCTTCTGAGGCGACACGCACCATATCAGAAAGCCCGATTACCGAGACCAGTGCGGTGGTTTTGAGCAATACCATCCAGTTGTTGGAAAGGCCAGGCAGTGCATGGCGCATCATCTGCGGAAAACGGACGCGACGAAAAACCAGCCCATCGCTCATGCCATAGGCTTTACCTGCTTCGATTTGCCCATTATCGACCGCCATAAAAGCGCCGCGAAAGGTTTCCCCCATATAGGCCCCGAAGATTAGCCCAATGGTGACAACGCCCGCGACGAAGGCATTAATATTGATAAAAATATCGATATCGAACGAGTAGTAAATCCAGTCGGTGATCATGTTGACGCCAATTTGGCCGCCGAAAAAAAACAGCATCATCAACACGAGGTCGGGCACACCGCGAATAAGTGTGGTGTAAAGCGTGGCAAGACGATGAGCTAACCAGTTGCGCGACATCTTCGCGCTGGCGGTCAGGAGCCCTAAAATAATCGCTAAAATCAGCGACAACACCGCTAATTGGATGGTGACGCCAGCCCCTTCGATCAGCCGGGGGCCATACCCTTGTAAATCAATCATGGTCAGCCTCGCGGATCAGTAATTAGGTGCCAGGAATTGCTGCAGGCGCGGTGATTGCGGGTTGCCTAACACTTGATCGGGCGGGCCAGCCTCTTCCACCAGGCCCTGGTGAAGGTAAATCACTTGGCTAGAGACATCACGGGCAAACCCCATCTCGTGAGTCACCACGACCATGGTGCGCCCCTCTTCAGCGAGGTCGTGCATGACTTTCAATACGTCACCGACCAATTCCGGGTCAAGGGCGGAGGTGGGTTCGTCAAACAGCATCACTTCTGGATCCATCGCCAGTGCGCGGGCAATAGCGCCGCGCTGCTGTTGGCCGCCGGACATCTGTGCTGGGTAGGCGTTGGCGCGGGCCGTTAAGCCAACCCGATCGAGCAGTGCATGGGCGTGCTCCAAGGCTTCTTTTTTGGGTTTTTTCAGCACATGAATCGGCGCTTCGATGATGTTTTCGAGCAGCGTCATGTGGGCCCACAGGTTAAAGCTCTGGAACACCATGGAGAGCTTGGCGCGCATTTGTACCACCTGCTTCCAATCTTCAGGTTCGCGGCCGTGCTTCGTGGTCTTAAAGCGAATGGGTTCGCCATGGACAATGAGGTCGCCATCGTCGGGCTGTTCAAGCAAGTTCATGCAGCGCAAAAAAGTACTTTTACCCGATCCAGAGGCACCAATCAGGGTAATCACATCGCCCTTTTGGGCTTGTAATGAAAGACCTTTCAGAACTTCCGTATCGCCAAAGCGTTTTTTAATATTACGCACTTCAAGGGGAGTAGGCGTAGCGGCCATATCATTGGCTCCAGTACAGAGTTGCCGCAGCAACAAGTGGGTTTGTTTGATGCGGCTGGCGCGAAAAAGGGGCGATTCTATCAGGCTGGGCGCATTATGCGCGCTTTCCTTCTAACATTATGCACTCGACGATAGTCGTATCGACGTCGAGGGTCCTGTTGTCGCCTCACCATTGTTATTGTCTTGGCTAAAGTAGATCCTGCTTGGGGGGTTAAACGATAGGCGCCACCAACAGCGCGGCACGGGCGCCCACCTCTACTTGTGCGTTAGGAAACACCACATGAAGGGGCGTATCGCCTACCCGAAACTCACCCGACTTACCGTCTTGGGCCAGCAGAGTGCCGGGCTCAAAGCGGCTGAAGTTGGCTGTGTCCTCGGCAAAACAGAGTGTAAAGTCCTCCGAGTGACGCATTAATTCGTGTTGAACCTGGAAAAACTGCATTTGCGTGGCGGGCTGATTGGGTGGCGTATGTCCTTCACTAAGCGCGGTGAGTAGTGTACGCATCGGTTGTAATGATGCCATATCGTTGTGGCCAAAAGGCGCTACCCGCCCTAGCTCAAAGGTAAATGCCTGAGCGGCGTGATAGTGCTTGCTGTAGTGGGAGAATGTCCAGCTGTGCTGATGTTGGTGCAGCACCGCCTGCATACCCGCCGCCGCCAGCCAGCCCCACTGCTCAGCATCGGTGGAGGATTCGGCAAAAGGCTCCACTACAAAACGGGGGTAGCGGCTATCCCGAATTGCGGTATGTAGGTCGTAGTGCAGTTTGGGGCGCCCGGCATGGCGGGCATAAAAACTATCCACCGCGGCCATTAATTGCCTGGCGCGATCTGGCTCCTCGCCCTTGGCGGCTAGTTCGCGGCTAAACAGCCGGTTTAAATTGGTGGTAAGGAAACGCTGCTGCGCCTTAAGCGCGGGCAGGTTGCCTAAAATCACCAGCACAGGAGCGCCGAGCGATATGCTGCCCGCTTCTACGCCGCTTAACCATTCACCCACCAGTTCAACCGGTGCGGTTTCATTGCCATGGATCGCCGCTGAAAAAATGCACGTGTGGGCGCTTTGGCTTACCGTGTTAGGGGTGAGCTCCAAAATACCAGGCGCATGCAAATGATAAGTGCCGCTGGCGAAGACGCCTTGGCTGGCGGTGGGGAGTTGCCCATCAAGCGACCAGTCGAGCCATTGGCCTAGCATTGTCGCTCCTCAGTTAACTGTTTTGAGTATCGTTGTCAGTATAAAAGCGAGCCTAGGTTTACCACGCTGGGCGTATGCCACAAGCCCGCAGGTCGTTCGCGTGTAAAACCCTAGCGTATTCGTGAAAAAGCGTCTTCATGAAACACGCGGAAGCTGAAAAGTGGCTTTATTTAATCGCTAACAGCAAAAAACGCCCATGGGGTGCATGAGCGTTTTTCAATTTGTTCATCACGTTACGCTGAACGCTGGCGCTGCATTTCTTCCTGGTACTCGCTAGCAAGCGATGTCTTTTGTTTATCTTGCAGGCCACGGCCCGCCAGCTGGAAAACCTCTTGCTCTTCTTCATCCAGGTGGTGAGTGACTAAATCCTGGAGCTGTTTGGCGTGGGTCAACCAGTGGGTTGCACTGTAGTCAGTTTCATCAAGCAGTTCTAAAAGCTCATCAATTTCATGATGTTCGGCAACGCTATGGCGGGCTTTTTCCTGAGTCAGGTCGATTGACATCATTGGGATATAGAGCGCCCGCTCTTCGGCAGCGGCGTGATAATGCAGCTCTGCCCGTACCTGCTGATACAGTTTATCTCGCTCATCGCTGTCTCCATGTGTTTCAACTAAGCGGGCGAGCAGGTCGCGCTGAATATCGTGATCCTTGCGCAGGGCTTCAAAAATCGTCATTCCAGACTCCTTGGATACGTTTGATGTAGGCAAGTCAAAAGCTAGTGGTGGTTGGCGTAAAGTGCAAGATGGCGTTCGTCGATGAAATCGACGCCCACGGACGAAAACATTCGCTTTTTTCTATGCTTGAGTGCGCTATGTTGTGTTTACTACTTATTAGGCGACGCTCACTGCACTACTCATAACTGCACTATTCATAAGTGAAGGAGATAGTAATGACAAAGGTACTGGTACTTTATTATTCCATGTATGGCCATATTGATACGCTGGCTCAGGCCGTGGCAGAAGGCGCAAAGGGTGTGAGCGGTGTTGAGGTGGCGGTGAAACGCGTTCCTGAAACCATGCCTGAAGAGGCGTTCAAGAATGCAGGCGGTAAGCAGGATTACGACACGCCGGAAGCGACGCCTCAAGAGCTTGCCGATTACGATGCGATCATTTTCGGTACGCCCACCCGCTTTGGGAATATGGCCGGTCAAATGCGTACCTTTCTGGATCAGACCGGTGGCCTGTGGGCGAACGGTGCTCTGCGTGGCAAAGTCGCTAGCGTGTTCACTTCTACCGGTACTGGCGGCGGTGATGAGATGACCATCACCTCTACTTGGACCACGCTGGCCCACCACGGCATGATCATCGTGCCGATTGGTTACGGTCTCGAAGAGCAATTTGATATTTCCAAAGTCAGCGGCGGTACGCCTTACGGCGCCGCAACCATTGCTGGTGGTGATGGCTCACGCCAACCTGACGAGCGTGAGCTGAAAATCGCCCGTTTCCAGGGCGAGTTGGTCGCGAAAACGGCGGCTAAACTGGCCAGTTAATTAGTTCACTAGCCAAGACATATACGAGTCAGCCATGTAAAAGCCTCGCTGGATATATCCGGCGAGGCTTTTTTGGGCTGGGATATTGGCTGGGATTATAGTCTTACTACGCTCCACGTGCCGCCGTGTAAATTGTGTAGACGGATTGGCTGGCCGTCATAAATAGTCGATTGCGGCTCTTGCCCGCAAAACACACGTTCGAGCAGACTTCAGGTAGCAATACTCGGCCCAGCAAGGTGCCTTCCGGTGAGAAAACCACTACTCCGTCGATACCTTCACCACCATTGGCACTTGACCAGATATTGCCATCCACGTCGCAGGTCATGCCGTCGAAAATCGTGTCTTCGCTGGTCACGATAACTTGCCGGTTACTGACACTGCGACCATCTTCACCCAGCGACCAGCGAATAATTCGCGCGGGTTCGTCGAAATGGGTGGGGGCACTGTCACTGGCGTAGAACCCTTCGCCATCCGGCGTTAATACAATACCGTTTGGCTTATAAATATCGTCGGTCAGCATGATGGGCTCATCCAGGCTGTCATCGACGTAATAGATGGCCGTTTCTAGCTCCAGGTCTCGTTTTTTGCCCTCGTAGTCGAAGTGAGCACCATAGCCTGGATCAGTGAAGATCACTCCACCCGAGGGCAGTGCCACCACGTCATTAGGGGCATTGAGCGGTTTGCCCTGATAGCGCTCTGCGAGCACCGTTGTGCTGCCGTCCCACTCGTAGCGTAAAACGCGTGAGGGATAGTGCTCGCAAGCAATTAGCCGCCCCTGATGATCGAAGGTATTACCGTTAGAGTGGCCGACATTGTCTCTCAATACGCTGACTTGACCAGTGGATTCGTCCCAGCGCATCTGCTTGGCACGAGGTATGTCGCTGAAAACAACATAACGACCTACGGCGTTCCATGCTGGCCCCTCTGTCCACAGACCTCCACTCCAGTGGCGTTCTAGAGGACTGTTAAAAATCATGTAATCACTAAAGCGGGAATCTTCGACTTTCCAGGCATCGATTGGGTATCGTTCCGGGGTGGAACCTTGTGAGCTCTGCAAAGCAAAAAGCTGGGGCGATGTGCCAACAGCGGCCAGGGCGGCCGATGCCGAAAGGAACTGACGGCGTCCAAGTTTCATAGCATTGTCCTGATGGTTGTTTGTTGATGTTGTTATGAGCGAAGTGAAACTGATGTTTCTTCCACCCTCAGGACAAATGTAGAACATAAGCGATTAAAAAACATACATTGGCTGCCCGGTTGGATTCAACCAGACAGCCAATCTTTATGCCATATGTGTGTCAGTGCGAAATAGCGTTGGCAATCGCCTTGCCTAGGCTTGCAGTGGTGCCTTCTCCACCCACATCGCGGGTAAGTACGGTGGCATCCCCTTCGCTCAATACTTCCTCAATGGCCGTGACTATTGCGTCACCGGCTTCTTTGTAACCGAGGTGCTCCAGCATCATGGCGCCTGACCAAATTTGACCGATAGGGTTGGCAATACCCTTACCGGCGATATCCGGCGCGCTGCCGTGTACTGGCTCGAACAAGCTCGGAAAGTTGCCTTCTGGGTTGATGTTGGCTGAAGGGGCAATGCCTATCGTGCCGGTGCAGGCGGGGCCGAGATCAGAAAGAATATCGCCAAACAGATTGCTGCCCACGACGACATCAAACCAATCCGGGTGGAGAACGAAGTTGGCGGTAAGAATATCGATATGAAATTTATCCACCGCGATTTCAGGGTAGCCCTTCGCCATTTCGACCACACGTTCATCCCAATACGGCATAGTGATTGAGATGCCGTTGGACTTGGTCGCGGAGGTGAGCTTTTTACGCGGGCGAGTTTGGGCCAGTTCAAAGGCGTATTTCAATACGCGGTCTACGCCGGTGCGGGTCATGACCGTGTCTTGAATGACCACTTCACGGTCGGTGCCTTCAAACATTTTGCCACCAACGCTTGAGTACTCGCCTTCAGTGTTCTCACGCACCACGTAAAAGTCGATATCCCCGGGTTTACGGCCTGCTAGCGGGCTTTTAATGCCGGGCATGAGCTTGCAGGGGCGCAGGTTGATGTACTGATCAAAGCGGCGCCGGAATTGCAGCAGTGAGCCCCACAGGGAAATATGGTCGGGTACTTTGTCGGGCCAGCCCACAGCGCCATAAAACAGCGCATCAAAACCTTTTAACTGCTCAAACCAATCATCCGGCAGCATTTTGCCGTGTTCCAGGTAATAGTCGCAGCTGCCAAACTCAAAGGTGGTGAACTCAAGATCAAGATTAAAGCGCTTGGCGGTCGCTTCAAGGGCGCGGATGCCTTCAGGCATGACTTCGGTGCCGATGCCGTCACCGGCGATAATGGCAATACGGTGGGTCATAGTGGTTCCTTACCTTGTTAGTTACTTTTTATGCTTGTGAGTCGTGAGTCGTGAGTCGTGAATAGTAAATAGAGTGTAGCGGCTATTTTGATGGAGATAATCAGGCTACCATTCAAGTTATTGTTGCGTGAAAGTGCAGAATGACTGAGGAGCGATATGGCGCACCTGGATGATTTGGCGTTTTTTCAGCACTTGGCGCGGGCGGGAAGCCTGACGGCGACTGCTCGCGAGCTGGGGCTATCGCTCTCGGCTGTAAGCAAGCGGCTAAAACAGTTGGAGGCGCGCCTGGGAGTAGAGCTCGCGGCTCGCACCACGCGGCGATTGACGCTAACCGCAGAGGGTGAGCGCTATTTGGCCCGTGGCGCGCTGATTTTAGATGAGTTGGATGAGCTGGAAAATTCACTGGGTGAGGGAGTCGATCAGGCGCTTAGCGGACGTTTGCGGGTAAACGCCACTTTTGGCTTTGGGCGCCGCCATATTGCGCCACTGCTGTCCCGCTTTTGTGCCGATCACCCCGAGGTGGAAGGGTGGTTGGAGTTAACCAATTTTCCGCTCAATCTGAGCGATCACGGCTTTGATATTGGTATTCGCGTGGGCGAGCCACCGGAGTCCCGCTTGGTCGCTCGGCGTATTCTGGCCAATCGGCGGGTGCTCTGTGCGTCGCCTGCCTACATTGCCCAGGCGCCGTCTTTGCAAGTACCGGCAGATTTACAGCAGCACGCTTGTTTGGTGATTCGCGAGAACGACAGTGATTTCCCCCTCTGGCGCTTTGAACAAGTCGCTCAGCCTGCCAAAGGACTGCCTGGGCAGACACAGTCGATAAAGGTCAGCGGTCGATTAGCCAGCAACGATGGAGAGGTCATTACCCGCCTGGCCTTGGACGGCCACGGTGTCATGCTGCGCTCCTGGTGGGACGTTAACGAGCACCTTGCCAGTGGCGCATTGGTAGCGCTGTTGCCAGGCTGGCAGGGGGTGCGGGCAGATTTTTATGCGGTGTTTGAACAACGTCGCCATGTGCCCGCCCGGCTGCGCGCTTTTATTGACTATGTTCAGCGAGAGATAGCGGGGCGGGTACCAATATTGCCTGAAGGGAGCTAATCAGAAGCTGCTTATCGGCTAGGACAAGCCTCGCTTTGGTTAACATCAATCAGCTCTTCAGTAGGGAACTCCAGCTCGGCTGCTCGCTGACGCAGGCGTCCTTCTGTCGCGCTATCCATTTCCGCTGTACGTGAAAGTATCCACAAGTAGTCGCGGTTAGGGCCTGCCACTAACGCCCACTGGTACTCCTCATCCAGCTCAAGGACGTTATAGCCGCCGTAAAAGGGGCCAAAGAAGCTTACCTTTAAGCGCCCAACGCTTTCATCGTCAATAAAGTAGGCGCGGCCTTCAGCCTCATCCCACTCTTGCTCTTCAAGGTTGTAACCACGGTTGATTACTCGAACACCGCCATCATCGCGCAGGCTGTAAGTAGCGGTCACGCAATCAAGACCGCGTTCAAAGGAGTGATCCAGGCGGGCAATTTCGAACCACTGGCCCAGGTAGCGGTCTAGCTCAAAGTCTGTTACTGGCTGCGTGCCATCCGGAATGCCAGTGCAGCCGGTGAGTAGGGTCATACTAACGATGCTGCTTCCTAGCAGGGTTTTCATTAACGCGCTCCTTGGCGATGATTCGAGGGTGATCGACTATGGTTAGTGCTATCTGTTGCTATTTTGCCATACAGCAGGAGAAGGCGGTGATGGAGTGTTTTCGTTTACATAACAAATAAAGGAGTGTGTATGTGGTGCCAACAAGAGATTCATTTGCCCGAAATGGCGCGCGGCTTTCATTTGATTACGGATGATGTGGCCCGCGCACTGCCTTGTTTAAGTGACTGCCAGGCTGGCATGCTGCATTTACAGCTGATGCACACTTCTGCCTCGTTAACGCTCAATGAGAACACTGATCCGGATGTGCGCCACGATTTAGATGCTTTTCTGCGTCGACTGGTGCCCGAAGATTTACCCTATTTCCACCACACTCTGGAAGGGCCTGATGATATGCCCGCCCATGTAGCCGCCAGCCTGCTGGGTACACAGCTTACGCTAGCGGTGCGCGATGGACGCCTGGCTTTAGGTACTTGGCAGGGCATATGGCTGGGAGAACACCGCAATCAGGCTGGGCCACGTCGATTACTGGCCACCCTAAACGGGTGTGAAGCGCGCTAGCTTGGCGCGCCACCTCGACTCAGCGTTGCTGTATAGTGGTTAATAACCTCATATTATCTTTGAAAAAGCGCTTTTAAATGCCACGACGCTCCTTTCTTCGCCTTTCCCGACAGCGCAGGTTGCGGCTGTTCTTTTTTCTTAATCTTGCTCTGGTGACTGGGCTAATTGCTCACCAAATTTGGTTGTATGTAGCAGAACCCAAATTTGAGTCGGTGCATACCCTTGAAGTGGCGAATATTCGCGAGGTGTTGAAGGAGCGAACCGACTATCGCTTTGCGGTGGTGGGCAATATCAATAACTCGGTGAGCGTGTTTCAAAAGGAGATTGTGCCGCTCATCAATCAGAGCGGCATCGATTTCCTGATTTCCGCTGGGAATGCCGTCAATAGTGGGCAGCAGGAGAGCTACCAGGCGATTTATCAGAGTCTGGAGCAGCTCAATGTCCCTTACTTACTCACCTACGGTGAAAATGAAGATAGTGATTTCGGTAGCTATCTGTTTTACGAATATTTTGGGCCGCACTTTTACTCGTTTGTAGCGGGCAATAGCCACTTTATCTTTCTTGACGGTACCGGCAAGTCCTCTACCTCCTGGCAGCTTGATTGGTTGGAGCGTGAGCTTACGGCCTCAGAAACACAGCATCGGTTTCTATTTGTTGGTTTGCCGCTGCACAACGTAGTGCGCGACGCGCCGCTGTTTGAAGCGGACAATTATCTCAATGATTCTCGCTTAGCCGATGGCATTATGGCGCTGGCAGAGGAGCATGACGTTGACACCGTATTTTCCGCCAACTTAACGCTCTTTTCCCAGCAGACGATTAATGGCGTGGATTACGTGACCACCGGAGGCGCGGGAGGCATCCTCATCGATGCCGATAGCAGCTTTCACCACTACGTCATCGTCAATGTAGAGGGTGAGAATGTCGCTATTGCGCCGGTGCGGTTAAATGTGGATAGCCCTGGCTGGTGGCGGATGGTGAGTAGTGTGGCTTCCACGGTGTATGCATTTTTCTACGTTAGCTATACGCGGTTTTTGCTGATTGTGGGTATGTTGACTCTGCTCGCACTGCGCTTATATCGGCTAATTTTCGAAGATCGCGACTACTATCCTGATTTTGATATCGACCCAACGCCTTTCCTGGGTAAATCTCTGCGCGTAGCGATGATCTCTAATAACTACTTTCCTTTTGTATCGGGGGTATCGGTCTCGGTGGATCGCCTGCGCAATGGCTTATGTGATCTAGGCCACACCATCCAACTGTTAGTGCCGCGCTACCGAGAAACGTGGCAGGACGACAGCTCAATAAAACGCATCCCCACGCTAATGGCATTTGGGCAGAAGGGCGAGTTCCGGTTAACCAATCCGTTCAGTGCGCGTTTTCGTCGTTGCCTGCGTGGGTTTAAGCCGGATGTTATTCATGTTCATCATCCCTTTTGGCTCGGTTCCATGGGCCTGTTTATGGGGCGTCGGCTCAAGGTGCCAGTGATCTACACCTATCACACCCGCCTGGAGCACTACGCCCATTTCGTGCCGTTGCCCGGTGCGCTGTTTCGTAATTTGATTTCCCATACCCTGATCAAGCGCTTCTCTAATCGCTGCCAAGGAGTGATTGTGCCGACTTATTCCGCCGAGGAGTATCTGCGCATGATTGGAGTGAAGACTCCCTCGCTGGTGCAGCCCACAGGCATAGATGTGGCACGCTTTTCTCACGTTGAGGAGAGTGAGTTGGAAGCGCTGCGCGAGCAATTAACTATCGACCCTGCAAGTAAAATATTGATTAGCGTCTCGCGGATTAGTAAGGAGAAAAACATTGGCTTTATGCTGGAAGCCCTCGCCGAGCTTCAGTCACAGGGGCATGATGATCTTCATCTGCTACTGATTGGTGATGGGCCAGACCGGGAGGCGATTCAAAACCAAATTGATACTTTGAAACTGACCTCGCAGGTCACCCTGGTCGGAGCGGTACCGCCTGAGCGCATGGCGCTTTATTACCATCTTGGCGATATATTTGTGTTTGCTTCGACCTCAGAAACCCAGGGTATGGTGATTCTTGAAGCAATGTCGGCGGGGTTGCCGGTCGTGGCGGTGCGCTCAAGCGGTATCGATGATGTGGTGCGCCAAGGGGTCAATGGGTTCAAAACACCGCAAAATCGTCAGGCCTGGGGGCAAAGGGTGGTTGAGTTAAAAGATAACGCTGAGCGACGCCGGGAGTTGGGTAAGCAGGCCAGCCACTTTGCTGAGGAGTTTGATATTGCCAACTTTGCCTCAGCGGTGGCGGGCTTTTACGCCGAAGTGCTGGCCAAATATCACTCGCCTTCGCGGTGAGGCTGTTTTTTTGCCGCTTGGCGGCGGTTAGCATAGCGTTTAAGGCCTATTAACAAGCTAACGCCAGCCGCTAGCCCGACAGCCGCTAAGATGATTTCTTTGGTCGAGGCAGCGGTGAACAGTGCGCCTAGCTGGCTGCCCAATAAGATCACCGCTGCCAGCCCCGGTACGATGCCCAGGGTGGAGCCGATCATATAGTCGCGAAACTTAAGGTGAAAAGCGCCCGCCAGCATATTGGTGAGCGTGAACGGGGCGAGTGGCAGCAGGTTAATCACCGTCATGGTGCGAATGCCGCGCTTGGATAAGTAACCCGATAGGCCACGCAGATGACGCCCGCCATAACGCATAAGCGCCTCACGGCCTAACCAGTGGCCTACCCAGTAAGACACAATCGAGGAGGTCAATGTGCCTAGCGTGGCGTACACCAGCCCCCATATCGGGCCAAACAGTAAGCCAGTCACCACCACCAGTAGGCTAAGTGGAAACATCACCAGCAAGGCGCTGGCATAAGTGGCCATTACCGCAGCAAACATCCAGGGCGCGGTACGCCACTGGCGAATGTAAGCGATAAACTCGCTAAGGCGCGCCTGGGTGAGTAGGTCGTAGCGCTGCAGTACCTGCCACATGACGCCCAGCAGCACGACGATTACCAGCAGGCCTACGCCCTTGCCCAATGTCCGCGACATGCCCACTCCCATCGGCTAAAAAAGCGCTAGCATACGCTAGCCGTCCAATGGGATGAAGGCGCTTTTCCATTAAGTGCAGTTGTTAATCAGCGGTTTATTAGTTGTTGAGCTGGGCTTCAATGACCGGCCAAGCGGGGTCGCCGTCAGTGGTGGTGACGTCTGCCAACATTGCTTCAATGCGTTCTGGGTGGTCGTTGATCCACTGTTCGGCGACGTCGGTAAGATCCTGCTCTTCCTGGCCAAACGCCTGAATCATCCAGCTCTGCTCTTCAGCCGAAAAGGTAAACTGCTCAAAGAAGGTCACTACGTTAGGGGTGGCTTCAGCGTAGCCACTGCGCAGCAGCGTCAACACATCGCTTTCACCGTTGTTCTCACCGAACAGGTCTTCAGGATCTTCCAGGTAGCGCATGGGCAGCTCAAGGTTCATCCAGTGGGGCGTCCAGCCTACCCAGACAATCGGTTCCTCACGGGAGATGGCGTCACGTGCAGCGGAAAGCATGCCCACTTCACTGGTATCGACTACCTGCCAGTCACCTAACCCCCAGGTGTCGTTGTCAATGGCGTTGTGAAGAATCTCACTGGCAGCAGAGCCTGCGCCGAAGCCATAGATTTCACCCTCGAACTGCTCGCGATTTTCGTCTAGATCAGCAAAGCTCTGAATGCCACTCTCATACAGATATTCCGGCACCGCCAGGGTCATTTGCGCACCATCGACGTTATTCGCCACGTCAATCAGTACACCCGACTCCTTGCGGGGATTGAACATCTCACGCTGGGCGGGCAGCCAAGCCCCTAGAAAGGCGTCGATATCGCCGCTTTCGATACCCTGGTAAATCACCTGTAGGCCGATTTCCTGGGTGCTGGTTTCGTAGCCGAGTGGGTTTAATAGCTGTTCGGCGATAGCCGTTTTTACTGTAATGCCGGGCCAGGCGGGCACACCGAAATCGAGGGTTTGGTCGTCGGCGTGAGCCGCCGAGGCAAATAGCGCGGTAGTGGCGAGGGCAATGCCTGAGGCGAGAGGCTTGAGGTGTGTCATAGGATCTCCTTGCTAGGTTTTTGTCTGATAGGTGTTGTTGTTAAACAGTGATTATTGAATACCGCTAAACGTTACGGGCCAGCACGCGGAGGCGTGAAGCCAGCATGTCGCGGTCTAAATAGGTGCCCTGTAAATGGCGTGCGCCGCTGTTGGGATCGAACTCGCGCCGTCCGTGGAGTACGCGACGATTATCAAAAGCGACCATTTGACCAGGGCGAAGGGTGAACTCTAGCTGGTGCGCTTCGCTGTGGAACAGCTTCCACAATAGAGCGTAGGCGCTGTACCAGGCGTCCATCTGCTCTACTGGTAGGTGAAGGGCATCGCGAATCCAGTTATTCAGGCGCATCTCAACCAGATTGCCTGCGCTATCCAGAGTGATCACCGGTGCCCGCATTGAAATATCGTGGGTTTCATCCTGAAAGCGAAAATCAATCGGTGTTTCGCTAAGAATCGTCAGCGCTTCTGGAGACTCCTGGCGCAGAGCTTCTACGACCCGAGCGCCATCAGCAAATAACGATTCGCCGCCGCTGGCACCGTTTTGCAGGCAGTAGAGCAACTGAATGTCTGGCGGTTGGCGCCAGTTGGGTAAATCGATATGCAATGGCAACCCTACCGCGGTATAAGCCGCGTTGTTGGGATTGGGTTTGGAGCGCACATCAAAGCGGGCGCCAAAGTTGGTGGCGCGCAGGGGGCCAATACGTTCAGCTAAGCGGCTTACTTCCTCTTCTACCAATGGGCCGTCGGTAATCAGTGCCAGCCCGTCGCGTAGCATGGCGGTTAGCCAGGCTTTCTCGCCTAGAGGGGTTAAAAAATCGCTATGGCTGATGTGCTCGGGAGTGAAGTTATCGACCCAAGGCTTAGCGTTGGGTACCGCAGAAGTCAGCTCGGCTTCCGGGCGGCGCTGGTAAAGCCAGCCGCTATGAAAGGCACTGACATGACCATCTTGCCATTGCAGGTGTAAGTGCCCATCTAGCAGAGCAACGCTGGGTGGCTCAGTGATGGGTTCAAGCGGCAGGTAGAGCCTTTCCCGGGTCTGCGGATGCCGGCAGGCCGGGCAGGCGCAGTGGTCGCGCAGCCAGAGCAGGGGCAGAGTAGTTTTTTGACCATCTAGCCACTCAAGGGCAATGCCATTGTGGGCAAGCGTCGCTTGAGTGAGTACCGGGCCCGCTTGATAAGGACTTAATTCGCCCATCTCAGGGGTGTTTGCATGGGGGGGCGTTAAGGTGGTCTCTGCTGTGCTGTTCATTAAAACTCCGATTCGCTCCCTCTGTGGCATTACGTAGGGGTGTGCGTTTGTGCCAACCAGGATGCGGAGTAGCCGCAGCAGTGACAAACGATTAATCTGACCCCTAAGACATCATTTAATTTATAGGTCTCTTTTTCATGAGCCAATTACCGCCATTGTTATGGCTACAAGCCTTTGAATCTGCGGCGCGTACCTTAAGCTTTACCGCTGCAGGCAATGAGCTGGGGGTTACCCAAGCGGCCATCAGCCAGCGCGTCAGGCTGCTGGAAGACCGGGTGGGGCAAAAGCTCTTTGTTCGTCATGCACGCAGCTTAACGCTTACCCCCGCTGGGCAGGCGTGGCTGCCGAGCATTCACGATGCGTTTGTGCGTATTAGTGAGGGCACCCTGGAGGTCTTTGGCAGCACCTCTGAGCAGCCAGTGACGCTGCGTGCCACGCCGGTTATTCAGCAGTCGTGGCTGGCGCCGCGTTTAATTGCCTTCCACCGGGCTCATCCCCAGGTGTCGATTCGTGTAGTAAGTGCTATCTGGCCCGATGACTTTGGCCCCGAAGGGGCGGATATCGAGATTCGCTATGGCAAAGGGGAGTGGACGGGCGTTGAAATGCAGCCGCTAGGCGAAGAGCAACTGCTGCCCGTTTGCTCGCAGGCGTTAGCGGACACGCTTACTGCGCCGAGCGATCTGGCTGGGCATACGCTGCTGCACGCTGTCGGTTTTGGCGTGGGGTGGCCGGGGTGGCTGCAGGAAGCGGGGGTTGCTCACCTGGAAGCGCAGTGCTGGTCGCTCACTTGCGATAACCAGGTGATGACACTGGCGCTTGCTAGCCAGGGCGGTGGCGTTGCGTTAACTCACCGACGCTTAATGGAGCAGCGTAGCGATTTGGTGGCGCCTTTTGAGCTCAGTGTGCCCAGCGATGAGCGCTTCTGGTTGGTTCGCCCTAGCCGGCGCCACGTTAGCGACGAATCCGAGCTGGTATGGCGGGGGCTTTGCGATTCAATGTGATAAGTGGTTATTGCTGTTTTAAAGTCTTTTCACCAATTTCCTTGCCATTTTGGTGCAGCCGTGAAAAATGATGCGCTTTCATTGTTTAAAAAGGCGTGATCTTCATGGACTTTACTCTCCCTCCGTTGCTGACATCGCTGGTGGATCGCGGCAACGGCTTGCTCTGGGGCAGCGTGCTGATTTATCTGCTGATTGGCGCGGGTCTCTATTTTACTGTGATGACACGCGGTATTCAGCTGCGCTATTTCGGCCATATGTTTAAGCTGCTGGGCAGCTCCCGACAATCAAACGGCGGTATCTCTTCGTTTCAAGCGCTCTCAACCAGTCTGGCGGCCCGAGTCGGTACCGGTAACCTGGCGGGTGTCGCGGTGGCTATTTATTTTGGTGGCCCTGGGGCCATTTTCTGGATGTGGATGACCGCAATGGTTGGGATGGCGACCAGTTTTGTGGAGTCCACCCTGGCTCAGGCGTACAAAACAGACCACGGCGACAACACCTTCCGCGGCGGCCCTGCGCGTTATATTGAGCGTGGTTTGGGCTTGCGCTGGCTGGCTGTGCTGTTCTCTATCTGTTTGATCATTGCCTTTGGGTTAGCGTTCAACAGCGTTCAGGCCAACTCTATCGCCCAGGCCATGGAACAGGCGTTCGCCATTCCCACCTGGGCCATGGGGTTAGTTTTGATGGCTGTTGTGGCGCCGATCATCTTCGGCGGTTTGAAGTCGATTGCCAAGGTGGCTGAACTGGTGGTTCCGCTCATGGCGCTGCTCTACTTAATTCTGGCGCTGGTGGTAGTCGGGTTGAATATCAGTGACTTGCCTGCAGCGATCATGACCATTGTGCGCAGTGCATTTGGCTTTGAGCAGGCGGCCGGTGGGGCAGTAGGCTACGCGGTATCCCAGGCGATTATGAACGGCATTCAGCGCGGGCTGTTTTCCAATGAAGCGGGGATGGGCTCAGCGCCCAATGCCGCGGCCACGGCCTCTACGCGGCCAGATCATCCTGCTGCCCAGGGCTTTATTCAGATGCTCGGGGTGTTTCTGGATACCCTAGTGATCTGTACGGCCACGGCGGCCATCATCATTATGGCGGGGCCGGAGCTGATGGCGGGCGATGAGAACAACGGCATTCAGTTGACCCAAATGGCGCTTTCCAGCCATGTGGGCGATTGGGGCGGTATGTTTATCGCGGTGGCGATTCTGCTGTTTGCGTTTACCTCGGTGATTGCCAACTACTCCTACGGCGAGTCCAACATTGAGTATCTGGCCGGGCGCCGCGCCCCGGTTGCCGTGTTTATTTACCGCTTAGCGGTGCTGGCGATGATTATGATTGGCTCGGTGGCAAGCCTGGGGGCGATTTGGAACTTCGCCGACCTCTCTATGGGTATGATGGCTATTATTAACCTGGTCGCTATTCTGCTTCTCTCGCCAGTAGCTTTCGCACTCTTCCGCGACTACGAAGCGCAGTTGAAAGCGGGCAAAGAGCCTGTGTTTGATCCCAGCCTTTTTCCCAAGCTGGTTAATAAAGTCGATCCCAAGGCCTGGCCCAAGAAGTAATCAAGCTTAAGAAAACGAGCTATAGTCATTTAATCCACTGGCTGTGCCCCGCTTCGCATTTTGCGTCGCGGGGCTTTTTATTTTATTGGCCGTCGCATGATTCGATTTAATCGAATATAAGTCGGAAAACGTTGCGCTTTTGCTTATTAGAAAGCGCCGTAGAATAGCTTCCAATCCTTCCCTGTACATTTTGGAGCTTTCAATGACGACTCGTGCCCTGGTAATTACCTCTTCTATTCTGGCTGAAAACGGCCAATCCATTGCGTTGGCTAATCGCTTTATCGAGCAGGCGAGCACCCGCAACGATGTAAACGTTACTCAGCGTGACGTGGTGAAAACCTCGCTCCCTCACCTGGATATTAGCGAACTGGGGGCTTGGCAGGTGGCGGCCGCAGAGCGTACCGCTGAGCAGCAGGCGTTAGCCGCGCGCTCGGACGAACTGCTGACTGAGCTGCGCACCAATGATGTGCTGGTCATTGCGGTACCGATGTACAACCTGGGTATTCCTTCACAGCTGAAGGCGTGGTTTGACCGTGTTCTGCGTGCAGGTGAAACGTTCCGCTATACCGAAAACGGCCCGCAAGGGTTGGTAGAAGGCAAGCGAGCGATTATTCTGGCAGCGCGGGGTGGTCAGTACGCGGGTACGGAATTTGACAGCCAAACACCACACCTGAAAGCCATGCTGGGGCTGATGGGAATTAAAGAGGTTGACGTGGTCTATGCTGAAGGGCTGAATTTGGGTGAGCAGCAGCGCGAAGCTGCAATAAAAGAAGCTTTCCAAGCGATCGATCAACTGGTTGAGGGGCTTTAAGCACATTCAGAAGCGCCCTCAAGAAATAAAAGGATAGTCACATGGCTCGGCCGGAATTACTCGAACAGATTTACACTATTGTCGATCAAATTCCGCCGGGCCGGGTGACGACCTATGGCCGCATTGCCGCCATGACCGAAGGCGCGACGCCGCGCATGGTAGGTTCGGCGATGCGTCACCTGCCGGATGGCCACCAGTTGCCTTGGCATCGCGTGATCGCATCGTCTTTGAAGCTTGCCGATCACGGCGGTGCAGAACGCCAGCATCGCAAATTGCGTGACGAGGGTGTTCTGTTTGATGCCAAAGGCCGCGTACCCGCTCACCTAGTCTGGCCTGATTAAGCTTTAAGGCACTTTTAAAACAACAGCGCCGCCCAAATTGGGCGGCGTTATCGTATTTACGAATGCCTTTGATAAATGCGACTCTGTGGCGGGTCTTGGTAATGTGCTTTACACCTCACCCCTCACATTTAACGCCTCACTTTTCCCCACATTTAACCCCTCAATCCTCCAGATTGGCACCTGATTTCCACGACCAGTCGCGCCAGCGTAGGTCAAACAGATCCTTGCGGCGGTCTTTAAGGTTGGTCACCGAACCTTCGGCACGTACTACCGTTAGGCGAGTGAGGTCCAAGTCCGAGAAGAAGATCATCTCGGTATTGGGAGTAGTTTCCGCCAGTACCGCATCGTGGGGGAACGCGAAGTCAGACGGCGAGAACACCGCTGATTGGGCGTACTGGATATCCAAGTTTTCAATCGAAGGCAGGTTGCCGACGCTGCCGCAGAGCACCACGTAGCACTCATTTTCGATCGCCCGCGCTTGACTGCAATGGCGCACGCGCAGGTAACCGTTTTTGGTGTCGGTCCAGAAGGGCACAAACAGAATGTCCATATCCTGGTCGGCCAGCAGTCGGCCCAGTTCCGGAAACTCCACGTCGTAGCAGATCAGTATGCCCACGCGGCCAGCGTCGGTATCGAACACCTGTAGCTCATCGCCGCCCTCGATCACCCAGTCGCGACGCTCTTGAGGTGTAATATGCAGCTTGGCCTGGCGCTCAACGGTGCCGTCACGGTGGAAGAGGTAGGCGATATTGTAGAGTCGGTCATCGTCACCTACTTCAATCATCGAGCCGCCGACAATATTGATATTGTAGGAGACCGCCATACGTGACAGTTCAGACTTAAAACGCTCGGTGAAGCCGGCCAAAAAGCGAATCGCGCCCATTTGATCCTGCTGGGCGGCGCGGTCTTGGAGGCCCATCAACGGCGCGTTGAACAACTCTGGGAAAACGGCAAAGTCACTTTGATAGTCGGAGAGCGCGTCTACGAAGTACTCGATCTGCTGAAGCGCGGCTTCCACCGATGAAAACTCACGCATCTGCCACTGCACCGCACCCACCCGTACTTGGGTCGGTTTGTTGTCGAGCACACTGGCAGCGGGCTCAAACAAAATGTTGTTCCACTCCAATAGGGTGGCGTAACCGCGCGACTGCTCATCTTCAGGCAGGTATTTGCGCAGTAGGCGCTTTACCTGAAAATCGTTGGCCTGCTGGAAAGACAGAATCGGGTCGTAGATCTCTTTGCGCGAGACTTTATCAATGTATTGGGCAGGCGTGAGTTCATCGGCGTGCTGGTGATACTCAGGAATACGCCCACCGGCTAAAATCGCCCGTAGGTTCATTGAGCGACATAGCTCTTTACGCGCTTCATAAAGGCGGCGGCCCAGGCGATAACCGCGGTAATCTGGGTGAATCAGCACATCCAGCCCGTACATGGCGTCGCCATTCTCGTCATTGAGGATGATCTCGCGATGGCCAATCAGGTCATCGTACTTATGCGGGTTGGAAAATTCGTCGTAATCCACCTGAACGGTGAGTGCTACGCCCACCAGAAGGCCATCGTCTTCAATCGCGATTTGGCCGTCGGGGAATTCCTGAATTAATTTGTCAATGGTGCGCTTTGGCCATGCTCCGCCGATATCGCGATAGACGGCGTCCATCAATGCCTTGAGCTGATCGTAGTCATCGCTCATTAGGTTGCGCAGATTAAGATGCAGTTCTTCCAGGGACATATCAGGGCTTCCCAGCGTTAGAAATCGACGGCCATTCTAGCATTATCGGGCGCTGCTCGGCTTATCCGAGGTTAAACCACGTGCTAACGGGCGTGTCAGCGTTTGCGCCATAATGACACCCGCCAGTATCAGCAGCCCACCGGTAAAGTGGAACCCTGCCACTTGTTCACCCAAGAAGGCCATCGCAATCAGTGCGCTAAACAGTGGCATTAGGTTGATGAAAATACTCGATTGATTGGCACCGATCTGGCGAACCGCGCGCATCCACAAAAAGGTGGTGATGATCGAGGCAGGAATGCCCGCGTAGACAATCAGGCCGATATTCTGACTATCAATAGGTGTCATTGGCCCCATCAAATAAGGCGGTAACAAGAACAGCACCGCAAAACAGACCTGGGCGTAAAGCATGACCCAGGGCGGTAAATTCATCGACCAGCGTTTGAGCATCACCCCATATAGCGCGTAGCAAGTGGCTGCTACCACCATCAGCGCATCACCAAGGGCAACCTCTAGCTGTAGCAGCGAGAGCGGATTACCACGCCCTAGCAGAACGGTAACCCCCACGAAGGCCAGCACGCCGCCCACAATGCCGCCCAGGGTCGGCGGCTCGCGAAGAATCAGCGCGCTCAGCAGTACCGTTAACAACGGCACCATGGCGGCGAGAATCCCCATGTTGGTAGCGGTCGTCGTTTCTGCCGCCACATAGGCCAGCCCTTGCCATAGGCCCATGCCGAGTAGTCCAAGCAGCGCTAGCTTAGGCCACTGGCGGCGAATTTCGTCGCGGTGGCGTAACGCTGCAGGGAGTACAAACGGGGTCATCACCGCAAGGGCAAGCAGCCAGCGTAAAAAAGCGATACTGCTTGGCGCGATGGCGCCTACGCTAAGCTGATTAATGGTCATATTGCCCGACCAGATAAGCACGGTGGCGAGTGGCGGCAAAAAATACATCAAGGGCATAGCAACGGTTCCTTATCGTTAGCCGGGTAATGTGACGCGAATTTGCACACTGGGCAAGGGGGAGAACGGCAAACCTGGCAATATTCAGATAGGTAAAGGTCTGTACGTTGCGGCGAGTATGTCATACGCTTGTTTGAATGCGTTTTAACACTGTTACTAATAATACCAAGGAGTACCGTGATGACCCGTGCGCCCGCCTATCCGCACCTTTTCCGCCCGCTGACCATTGGCCATTTGACGCTGCCCAACCGCGTTTTGATGGGCTCTATGCATACCAATTTGGAAGAGGCGCCCAATGGCTTTGAACGCTTAGCGGCATTTTATGCCGAGCGTGCGCGGGAGGGGGTTAGCCTGATCGTCACCGGCGGTATTGCCCCTAATGCGGAAGGCGCCGTATTCCAGGGCGCCCACGCGCTCGTTGATGAGGCGCAGTTGCCAGAACACCGCCAGGTGGCAGACGCGGTGCATGCTGAGGGCGGTCATCTGTGCATGCAGATTCTTCATGCCGGGCGCTACGCCTACTCGCCGGATTTGGTAGCACCTTCGGCTATCCAGGCGCCGATCAATCCCTTTATGCCTAGAGCACTTTCTAGCGATGAGGTTGAGCAACAAATTGCTGACTACGTTCGCTGCGCAAGCTTAGCCAAACAGGCGGGCTACGATGGCGTTGAGATCATGGGGTCAGAAGGTTATCTGATCAATCAGTTTATCTGTCAGCGTACCAACCAGCGTGACGATGAGTGGGGCGGGGCGTTTGAAAACCGGATGCATTTTGCCGTTGAGATCGTGCGCCGTGTTCGCGAAGCGGTGGGTGAACGATTTGTGATTATCTTCCGCCTCTCGATGATTGATTTGGTCGAAGAGGGCAGCACCTGGGAAGAGGTCGTCACGCTGGGCCAGGCGATCGAAGCCGCCGGGGCGAACGTGATCAACACCGGTATCGGTTGGCACGAAGCGCGGGTGCCCACCATTGTGACCAGCGTGCCCCGCGCTGCCTTTACCGAGGTGACCCGGCGGATCAAATCAGCACTATCGATTCCGTTGATTACCACCAACCGTATCAATATGCCTGAGGTAGCCGAGCGCGTACTGGCGGCGGGCCACGCGGATATGGTCTCCATGGCGCGGCCTTTCCTGGCAGATCCCGCCTGGATACGCAAAGCCGAAGAGGGCTTGGCTGAAGAGATCAATACCTGTATCGCCTGTAACCAGGCCTGCCTGGATCACACCTTTGCCGGAAAGCTGACCTCCTGTTTGGTCAACCCCCGTGCCTGTCATGAAACCGAACTGGTGATAGAGCCCGCGCAAACCCCTAAACGCGTCGCCGTGGTGGGCGGTGGGCCCGCGGGTCTGGCAACGGCCGTGACAGCCGCTAGCCGCGGACACAGCGTGGTGCTGTTCGAACAGCGCAGTGAGCTAGGCGGGCAGTTTAACTACGCGCGTAAGATCCCCGGCAAAGAGGAGTTTAATGAAACCCTGCGCTACTACCGGGTGATGCTGGAGAAATATGCGGTAGAAGTACGTCTAAACACTACGGCAAGCGCAGAAACCCTCGCCGCTTTCGATGAGGTGGTCATGGCCACCGGCGTTAAGCCCCGGGAACTCAATCTTCCAGGTCACGACCACGGCAAGGTGTTGAGCTACGCCGAAGCGATTGAATCTCCCGAGCGTGTTGGGCGTAAAGTAGCGGTGATTGGCGCGGGAGGTATTGGTTTTGATGTGTCCGAACTGCTGGCCCACCAAGGCCACCCAGCCTTGGACATTGCCGACTGGTGCGACGAGTGGGGCGTTGATTTGGCAGTCGGCGAGCGGGGCGGTTTAAAAGCGCCGACGGCTCCAGTGGTTCCCCGCGAAATTGTCATGCTCCAGCGTAAAACTTCCAAGCCTGGCAAGTATCTGGGGAAAACCACCGGTTGGGTTCACCGCGCATCGCTTAAGCAGCGGGGAGTGAAAACTCTCACCGGCTGCGAATACCTCAAAATCGACGACGAGGGGCTGCATATTCGCCGCGATGGCGTTGACCAAGTACTTGCCGTGGATAGCATTGTGGTGTGCGCCGGGCAGGAGTCAGTGCGCGATCTACTGGCGCCGTTGGAACGCGCACGGGCGGTGGTACATATAATCGGCGGCGCGGATGAAGCTAGCGAACTGGATGCCAAGCGGGCAATTGAGCAGGGCACTCGATTGGCCGCTAGCCTATAGGCTGGATAGAGTAAATTTCATAAATCCCCATTCACCATGTTCGAGGGTAGGTTGAAGCGAGGGTCTTTCGCCATGGATGGCGAAAGTAGCGTCCATGGACGGATTCACAGCGCCCTCGCGGAAACCTGCCCTCGGCCACCGACGTGTCCCGAGATAGTTCTGTGTAGGTGAGTTGAGCGGGTGACGTTAGCCCATAAATGGCGATAGACTAAATGACTAATCTAGTTATTAAGAATAGCTAGATATTAAAGGCGCGAGTGGCACCCAGCTCGCGCCGTTCGATCGCCAGATAAAAGGACTGTCGTCATGACCTCGGAGTGTAGCCCGCGTTTTTTAGCCAGTGATAACACCTCCGGTATCTGCCCGGAGGCGATGGAATATCTACTAGAAGCCAATCGTTGCGATGACTTGGCCTACGGTAATGATCTCTGGACAGCCCGTGCCGCGGATCGCTTTCGCGAGATGTTTGACTACGACTGCGATGTCTTCTTCGTTTTCAACGGCACCGCCGCTAACTCCCTGGCACTCTCTGCAATGGGACGCAGCTACCACAGCGTTATTTGCCACGAGCTGGCGCATATCGAAACCGACGAGTGCGGCGGTCCAGAGTTCTTCTCTAACGGAGCGAAGCTGCTGACCTCTCCGGGTGCCAATGGCAAGCTAACGCCGGAAGGCATTGAGGCGCTGGTCACCAAGCGCAGCGATATTCACTACCCAAAACCTAAAGTGGTATCGCTCACGCAAGCCACCGAAGTGGGCACGCTCTACTCCCGGGAAGAGCTCATGGCGATTCGTGCCATTGCCGATAAACATGACTTGCGCTTGCACATGGACGGCGCCCGCTTTGCCAACGCTTGCGCCAGTCTAAATGCCACTCCCGCAGAAATTACCTGGCAGGTGGGAGTGGATGCGCTGTGTTTTTCGGGTACCAAAAACGGCTTAGCGTTTGGCGAAGCGATTCTGTTCTTTAACCGTGAATTAGCCGAAGATTTTTCCTACCGCTGCAAGCAGGCAGGGCAGTTGGCTTCCAAGATGCGCTTTGTCTCAGCGCCGTGGTTAGGGCTACTAGAAAGTGGTGCCTGGTTAACCAACGCACAGCACGCCAACGAGATGGCGCGCTACCTATCGGAAGGGCTGCAAGCGCTACCCGGCGTATCGCTCATGTTCCCTACCCAAGCCAATAGCGTGTTCGTTGAGTTGCCGCCCCACGCTATTGAAGCGTTGAAAGCTAAAGGCTGGACCTTCTATACCTTTATTGGCGCAGGTGGCGCGCGTTTTGTATGTGCGTGGAACACCACCGTTGAATTGCTGGATGGTCTATTGGCCGATATTCGCGCGGTACTTGAGCGTTAAAGCCGTCAGTTACTCTCTTTTTTGCCGCTGTTGGGCGCTTTTGACCTAGTGATGTCGCTGCCTAAAGCAGCGACATCACTGCTTTAGCGCTTTGCGTTTATTTGAGATGCTTGGACTAACGCAACTATTCGTCTGAATAATTCTCTTATCTATATCGCTGCTGCGTTGAAGGTTTTAGTCATCACTTTTTGCTAATGCTGACTACGCTAAAAAAGCGACACCTCGTTTGGCACGCCGTTGCGTAACATTTGGCTTGACGGTGACTGCCTGGGGATGGGCCACAGGAGAGTTTCATGAGCATCTTTGATCACGTTCAAGACCGTTTTTCCCGCGTTCAGCAAGAGGACATGAGCCTGGAGGAGTACCTGGCGCTTTGTCGCCGTGATCCGAAGGTTTATGCCAGCGCCGCCGAGCGCATGCTGGAAGCCGTAGGCGAGCCTGAAGTGATCGACACGGCGAAAGACCCGCGTCTATCACGTATTTTTTCCAATAAAGTGATTCGTCGCTATCCAGCCTTTGCCGAGTTTCACGGTATGGAGGAGGCCATTGAGCAAATCGTCTCCTACTTCCGCCATGCGGCTCAAGGGCTTGAAGAGCGCAAACAGATTCTCTATCTGCTTGGCCCTGTGGGCGGCGGTAAGTCGTCGCTGGCAGAGCGTCTTAAGCTGCTGATGGAGCGGATTCCGTTCTATGCCATTAAAGGCTCGCCGGTCTACGAGTCGCCGCTTGGCTTGTTCTCACCCGAAGAGGACGGCGAACTGCTCGAGAAAGAGTACGGTATCCCACAGCGCTATTTGCGCAGCGTAATGTCGCCCTGGGCGGCAAAACGGCTGAATGAGTACGGCGGCGATATTTCCCAGTTCCGGGTAGTGCGTTTGTACCCATCACGGCTTAACCAGATCGCTATTTCCAAAACCGAGCCAGGGGATGAGAACAACCAGGATATCTCGTCGCTGGTGGGTAAAGTCGATATTCGCCAATTGGAGCTTTACTCCCAGGATGATCCGGATGCCTACAGCTTCTCCGGCGGTTTATGCCGTGCTAACCAGGGGCTGATGGAGTTTGTGGAGATGTTCAAAGCGCCGATCAAGGTGCTGCATCCACTGCTTACCGCGACGCAAGAGGGTAATTACAACCCCACCGAAGGCATGGGGGCGATTCCCTTTGATGGCGTGATCCTGGCCCACTCCAACGAGTCGGAATGGCAGGCGTTTCGCAATAACCGCAATAACGAAGCGTTCCTTGACCGGGTTTATATCGTCAAGGTGCCTTATTGTTTGCGGGTTACCGAAGAGATCAAGATCTATCAAAAACTGCTCGAAGACTCTTCGCTTAACGCCGCGCCCTGCGCACCGGACACGCTGCGCATGTTGGCCCAGTTCTCGGTACTGTCACGGCTAAAAGCGCCGGAAAACTCCAATATTTACTCGAAAATGCGCGTTTACGACGGTGAAAATCTGAAAGACACCGACCCTCGCGCCAAGTCGATTCAGGAGTACCGCGACGCCGCAGGCGTTGACGAGGGTATGCAGGGGCTTTCCACCCGCTTTGCGTTCAAGATTCTTTCTAAGGTATTTAACTTCGACAGCACCGAGGTGGCCGCTAACCCAGTCCATTTACTTTATGTGCTTGAGCAGGCGTTGGAGCGTGAGCAGCTGCCATCGGAAGTGTTTGAGCGCTACTTGGGCTTTATCAAAGAATATATGGCGCCTCGTTACGTGGACTTTATTGGTAAGGAGATCCAGACCGCTTACCTCGAATCCTACAGCGAGTATGGCCAGAATATCTTTGACCGTTATGTGACCTACGCAGATTTCTGGATTCAGGATCAAGAGTATCGTGATCATGAGACCGGTGAGTTGCTAGACCGCCAGGCGCTCAACGAAGAGCTGGAGAAAATCGAAAAACCCGCGGGTATCTCGAATCCCAAAGACTTCCGCCACGAGGTGGTCAATTTTGTGCTGCGGGCGCGGGCGCAAAACAACGGTATGAACCCGAGCTGGCAGTCCTATGAAAAGCTCAAGGGCGTTATCGAGCACAAAATGTTCGCCAATACCGAAGAGCTGTTGCCGGTGATTTCGTTCAATGCCAAGGCTTCTCGCTCGGATCAGAAAAAGCACGAAGACTTTGTGGCGCGGATGGTCGATCGTGGCTACACCGAAAAACAGGTGCGGTTGCTATCCGAGTGGTATCTGCGCGTGCGCAAGTCCCAGTAATGGATGGTGTGCTTAAGATGAGCGTTTAAGGAGGTCGTATGACCTACTTTATTGATCGAAGGCCGAACGCGAAACATAAAAGCGCGGTGAACCGGCAGCGCTTTTTGGAGCGCTACCGTAAGCATATCAAGCGCTCGGTTGAAGAGGCCGTTAACCGCCGCTCGATTACGGATATGGAGCGTGGTGAGAACGTTTCGATACCGGCAAAGGATATCTCCGAGCCGGTCTTCCAGCATGGTCCGGGTGGGGCGCGTAATATCGTTTCACCCGGTAATAAAGAGTTTGTCGCCGGTGATAAAATCCGCCGCCCCAGTGGGCAGGGGGGCGGTGGTGGCGCAGGCGAGGGCGGCCCCTCTAATCAGGGTGAAGGCGTCGATGAGTTCGCTTTTACGCTGAGCCGCGAAGAGTTTTTGGAGTTTGTTTTTGACGGTTTAGAACTGCCCCATTTGCAGCGCAAACCGTTGAAATCGCTTGAAGAGGTCAAAATGGTGCGGGCGGGGCTCTCCCGGGACGGTGTGCCGTCGCGGATTAGCATTACCCGCTCTATGCGCGAAGCCTATGCTCGGCGCATTGCTATGCGCGCACCGATTAAACGGGCGTTAAGAGAGGCGATTGATGCCCTGGAGGCCGAAGAACGCAAGGACACGGTGCTGCGTAATCCCACCCGCATTGCCGAGCTGAAAGCCGAAATTGAGCGCCTGGAGAAGCGCATCGCGGGCGTACCGTTTATTGACACCTACGACCTGCGCTACCACCAACTAAGCGCACAGCCTCAGCCTTCCAATCAAGCGGTGATGTTTTGCGTCATGGATGTCTCCGGCTCGATGACCCAAAACCACAAAGACATCGCCAAGCGGTTTTTCCTGCTGCTCTATCTGTTCTTGGAGAAGCACTACGAGAAGGTCGAGTTGGTTTTTGTGCGCCACCATACGGCTGCTCGGGAAGTCAGTGAAGAGGAGTTTTTCTACTCGCGGGAAACCGGCGGTACGATTGTTTCCAGTGCGCTGAACCTGGTGAATAAAATCATCGAAAAGCGCTATCCCGTTGGCCAATGGAATCTGTATGTGGCCCAGGCGTCCGATGGTGATAACTGGGATGATGACTCGAATATTTGCCGCGACTTACTGGTCAAACAGTTGATGCCGCAGCTGCAATACTACGCCTACGTTGAGATCACGCCCCATGACCATCAGTCACTGTGGCATGAGTACGAAAGTGTGGTGAAAGAGTTCCCCGAGCGCTTTGCCATGCGCCAAATTGTGGAGGCGGGCGATATTTATCCGGTCTTTCGTGAACTGTTTAAGCGCCGCTTAAGCCAGTCCTAGTGACCTTGTATACAGGTTAGTGACCGCGTGTAGAGGAGGGGGCTATGAGTGCGACCCGCAAGCGTAAGCCGATTGCCACCGGCTCCGATTGGAACTTCAGTGTACTGGAGCGTTTTGATGCGGAGCTGGCCAGGCTCGCTGATGAGTATCGGCTAGATACCTATCCTAATCAGATAGAAGTCATCACTACCGAGCAGATGATGGATGCCTATGCGAGTGTAGGCATGCCGGTGGGCTATCACCACTGGTCGTTCGGCAAGCAGTTTCTAGCCGTCGAGCAGGCGTACAAGCGTGGCCAGATGGGTTTAGCCTATGAACTGGTGATCAATTCCGACCCCTGCATCGCTTATTTAATGGAGGAGAATACGCTGATGATGCAGGTGTTGGTGATGGCTCACGCCTGCTACGGCCACAACTCCTTTTTTAAAGGTAACTACCTGTTTCGCACCTGGACCGATGCCTCTTCAATTGTTGATTACCTGGTGTTTGCGCGTAAATATATCGCCAAGTGTGAAGAACGCCACGGCGTGCAGGCCGTTGAGCAGTTACTGGATGCTTGCCATGCGCTACAAAACTATGGGGTCGACCGTTACAAGCGGCCCTCGCCGATCTCTGCCGAGGAAGAAGCGAAGCGCCAGGAGGAGCGTGAAAGCTACCTGCAAACCCAGGTGAATATGCTCTGGCGTACCATTCCGGAGGCACCTATCAGCGATTCACCGCTGTCAACGGGGTGCCTGCATGCTGACGATGACCCATTGGGCTTGCACAGCGGCGGCCACTATCCTCCAGAACCTCAAGAGAACCTGCTCTACTTTATTGAAAAAAATGCGCCGCTGCTGGTGCCCTGGCAGCGTGAGATCGTGCGGATTGTGCGCAAGTTGGCACAGTATTTTTATCCTCAGCGGCAGACCCAGGTAATGAATGAGGGCTGGGCGTGCTTTTGGCACTACACGCTGATGAACCGGCTCTACGATGATGGCAATGTCGATGAGGGATTAATGCTGGAGTTTCTACAGTCTCATGCGGCGGTCATTAACCAGCCAGCGTTTGATCATCCTCACTTCAGTGGGATTAACCCCTATGCCCTTGGCTTTGCAATCTTTATGGATATTAAGCGGATCTGCGAAGCACCCACCGATGAGGATCGCGAGTGGTTCCCTGATATTGCAGGCACTCCGTGGCGGGAAACGCTGGAGTTTGCGATGCGCAACTTCAAGGATGAGTCGTTTATTCAGCAGTTTTTATCGCCGAAGGTGATGCGTGACCATAAGCTGTTTTTGGTGGTGGATGACGATCAGGTGGAGACCCTTGAAGTCGCAGCAATTCATAACGAACAGGGCTACCGCCAGGTTCGGGAAGCGCTTGCCACTCAGTACGCGCTCTCTGTTCGCGAACCCAATATTCAAGTGGTTGAAGCGGCTATTCGTGGGGATCGCTCGCTAACACTCCATCACGTGCAGGATAGTCGCCGCCCATTAGGCCGCAGTGTTTATCCGGTGATTCGCCATCTACAGCAGCTATGGGGCTTCCCTGTTCATCTTGTCTCTTTGGAAGAGGGACGGGTAACGCGGCGTTTTCATTGGCCGGTAGAGGATGAAAGCCCGGCTTCTTAGGGTTTGTACGAAAAGTCGGCGAGCGAAGACTAGACAAGGCAAAAATCAACGAGAAAGCAGAGTTTACGGGGTGTAAATGAGCATTTCGAGGCGATTTTTAACGCAGTATTGTTGAGCGCAGGCAGTTTTCGTACAAAGCCTAGCTGCTAGTGTGTCTTAAACAAAACTACCCCGCTCAAATGGCGGGGTAGAGGTGCTTATACGACTATCAAGTTTTAAATGCTTAAGCCTGAGCAGTCCAGGATTGGCACCAGCCAGCGGGTGCTACGCTATTCTCTGGAAATAGCTGGCAACCCTCAGTGTCTGCATTAAAGAACATGCAGTTATCGCAGCGTTCGCCCTCTTCATAAGCGGGATGATCGCTGGCCTCACTGGCGTCTTCTACATAGTTAAGCGCTTGGGCGTTGCTTGCGGAAGGATCAAGACGCGGCAGCTCTTGGGCGAAAGCAGTTTTAGAAAGAATGCCAGCTCCCAGTGGAAGGGCTGCAAGACCCAACATGCTGTTGCGCATAAAGTCACGACGGCTCTTATTAGCCATGATTTCTCCTTATCGTCACGGTCTGACGTTTGGTCACGTTGTTGGGTGGTTATCCACCTCTTTGTGCTCCGCGTAGTCTTATAAGCCGGAGCTCTCTGCTACATCTTTCAATCAGTTGTATTTTCGACCTACTATTTTTTTCAACCTACTACAATTTAGGCCAGCCGTTTTCAACCCTATTCTTAAACTACATGCTAGCGGATGTATAAGGGTTGTGCGAATAGTGCTGCTGGAATAGCGACAATTGGTCACGCTGTCGCCGGGTGCTGCGCTCGCTTCCTCGTCGCTGCTATACTCTGCCCAGCTTTGACACTACTTTTATGACCATTTTCTCTTAAGGGGCGCGCCATGCAAAACGCAGTCATTTTAATCAATACCGATAAAGGCCAGGTCAAGGCCGTGGCCGAGCGCTTGGCCGATGTAGAGGGCATTAGCGAGGTGTACTCCACCTGCGGCCGCTACGACTTAGTGGCCATTGCTCGCACCCGTGATTTTGAAAGCTTGGCTGAATTGGTGACTGAGCGCCTGAACGCCGTAGAAGGTATCAGCGATACAGAAACCCTGAATGCCATGCAGGTTCACTCCCGCCACGATCTTGAAACCATGTTCTCTTTGGGTTGGTAGCCCTTTATTATTTGGTTACACGCAAAGCGTTCACGAACGCAGTGAAAATGAAAAAGCGCTAATGTAAGCATTTAACAAGGGGAAAGTCTGTTGGGAACATCGCTTTTGAGCTGGCGTCGACAGGGGCGACGCCTGGGCATTGCTGTGCTTTTTGTGGTAGTTGGCACAGGGCTGTGGGAGTTTCAGGAGCGCCAGCATAAAGATGCTTACACCTGGATGGGGGTGCCAACGTGGGAGGAGTTTCGCCCCACTACGATGCACCGAGTGCTGCGCAATGATGGCTACTTGGTAGGCTGGTCCGATGTGCGGGTCAATCCGCTATGGGTAAGTTATCAGGTTGAAGCAGTAGACGACTCGAGCATCGGCCCAAGGCCAAATTTTCAAGCCGATTGGCGCACGCTATGGCCGATAGGCACCGACAGCTACGCCGGTAGCGGTTACGACCGAGGCCATTTAGCACCAAACTACGCCATTGCAGCGGTGCATGGGCGCAGCGCTCAGGTCGATACCTTCCTAATGAGCAATATGTCTCCGCAACGGCCCAATCTGAACCGACAGCTCTGGCAGCGGTTAGAAGAAACGGTGATGGATCACTTTGCGCCACGCTTTGAAAGGTTGCAGGTGATTACCGGCCCCATTTACCCAGAACACTTTATGGATAACGTGTTCAACCGGGTGGGGCTGGTCGAAGTGCCTTCGGCTTTTTACAAGATCATAGTGGCGCCCCACAGCGAGGCACCATTGGCGTTGGCGTTCATCATGCCACAAGACGTTCGGGGCAATGAGCCACTGGATGACTATTTGGTGACCATCGATGAGATTGAGGCACGCACAGGGCTTAACTTCTTCCCCGACCTGACACCACAGCTTGAGGCTGTACTGGAAGGTGAGCTGCGTATACAAGGGTGGGCGCTGGAAGATGTAGCAAAGCGGCCGGGGCGGTATCAATAGTTGTCGAATGCCTTTTGTATCCAAGCCATATCGTTCCGCTTTTCTATTTCTCACCCTAAATTAATGACATCTAATTTAGGCTTAATTAAAATTAATTTTTATTGAATTTTGCTTTAATTATCATGATAATGGCTTAAAGGATGATTTCAAAAAAACCTCTTGGGTGTGCGATCAGGAAGGTCAAGCACATCTAATTGTAAGGCTATCCTTTATGAGTGGGAGACGGTTTTCAACATCGTTAAATGAACTAATTGAACAGTCTAATCTCACCAAAACCCAGTTGGCCGAGCGGGCAGGTATTTCTCGTGCAAGCCTGTATAACTTGCTCAGTGGGGACGTGGCAGAGAGCAAGCTTTCAACGTTAATTCGTCTCTCTTCGGCACTCGGTGTTCACCCGCTCGACATTATTCATCCCTACTTTCATAAAAGCATGCGCGGTAGGCTGGCGACTACTCACCAAGCGGGCACCGCCTTTATCGAGGATGTTACGTACCCGGATTACTCATCTGTGATGCCGCATCAAACCTTTGTAAAAACATGGGCGGTCATGAATACAGGCAAAGTCCCTTGGGAAAACTTATTTTTAGTTTGTCAGGATGCACCTGTCGAGGTGGGGGGGATGGCCATGGGACTCCAGCCGGACCAACCTCGTATCGCCATTCCCAACACGCTACCAGGCGAGAAAGTTTTGTTGTCCGTTACGTTAACCGCCCCAGGGTTACCTTGTACCGTTAAATCCGAATGGAAAGCCGCTGATGCCAACGGCAAGCTATGTTTTCCAGGCAAACTGCCGCTCTATTGCATTGTTAAGGTGTGCTCATTGTGACATTAAATAAACCCACCATGGTCAAGCCTAGGCAAGCGCTGTTAACCATTGGAAATACTCTCGTTGTATTCGCCGTGTCCGCAAATGACAACCAGAAGCCCGTCGAGCTAGCGACCCAAATTGTTTATGCCCCAGTGTTAGTGAATCAAGAGGTTGGCCTCACTACAACTCAAACTCCATTCCATCAAACGCAAAATACCCTAAGCATTGATTTTTTAGACCGTTTCAATGCAAATTCTGTGGTAAGCCTGAGTGACTATGTGCCAGGCGTTCAAGCCAGCCGCAATGGTGCAGGGATGGGGGAAGACTACTCGATACGGGGGTTCCCGCTAGGTGGACGTTTGTTATTGGATGGAGTACTGGATAACCAGAGCTATTATGTGCGCGATCCGGCCACCTACGAGCAGGTAGACTTTATCAAGGGCCATAACAGCGCATGGTATGGCGCTGGGGTGCCAGGGGGCTCGGTCAATTTTATTCCCAAAAGGCCGCAATACCAGCCAAGCACTAGCGTTACTGCTGGCCTGGGTAGCGATGATTATCAAGCGCTGGTGGTGGATTCTACCGGCCCGCTAGCACCACACAGTGCTTGGGCTTACCGCACGGTGCTGGCGGCTCGTCATCTTAATAGCGATAAGCAAAACGTAGACTCAAGCCCGGTAACGTTGCTCAATAGCGTAGCGTGGCAGGGAGAGAGCACCGAGCTTAATGGTAGCTGGGAGTATAGTCGCCAGAATTATCCCTACGATTTTGACAATGTCTATGCTCAGGGCTCGCCAGTTTATGATGTCTCCTATGTGCATCCCGCCTCATTCGCGAAAAGCGAATACCACCGTTTTGAACTGCAAAGTGACACTCAACTTGCATCTAACCTTCGTTTAGAAGGTATTTACCGGCGCATTACCAGTCAACGTGAAGAGAAGCGGGTTGGCTTTTGGTTTATGGCCGATGAAGACAGTCCCTTGCCAGGCTACTACCGGGAAGTGGATGAAAACTTTACCCAAAACACCGGTCAGCTTAGCTTGCATTACGACTACGCACTGGGCGGGCTGCGCCATGAAACCGCCGTGGGGCTGGCATACCATGAAACTCAGTCAACTTATGATGACGCCGTTTCATCATACGATTTTAGTTTGAATATTTATCAGCCGGATTTTGACGTCTCACTACCCAGTCAAGACCAACTAACCCCATTGAGTGGCGATATCGACTGGCAGGAATCTGCGCTATTAATGAGTCAGAAAAGTCAACTAACCGATACGCTTGACCTCTCTTTAGGCGCACGTTATACGGATTATCGTTTAACCAATGTGAGCGGAAACGCCAGCACAAGCGAAGCGGATAACCGCACGTTGAGTTATTCCGCTGGCTTGGCCTGGGCGCTTGATGACCAGCTAACTTTACGCGCCAGCTATAGTCAGTCGTGGCTGGCTAATCGAGGGCAGGATAAAAACGCTAATTACTTTGACCCCAGCCGTGGTGTTCAGCACGAGCTGGGGCTTAACTGGCAGCCGACTCCCTCCGCCACGCTGGATATGGCGCTGTTTAACATTCGCCAGAACAACCTGCTGGTACGCGACCTGGAAATAGCTGAACGCTATGTGCTGGCGGGGGAGAAAACGGTGAAAGGCGCTGAAGCCAATCTAAGCATTGAATTGAATGATCAATGGCAAGCCACTGCCGCCACAACGTACATGGAAGCCAGACTGGAGAAAACCAACGACGCCAATGAAGGCAACCGCTTTCCCAGCGTTCCCACCCACCAGCACTCCTTGCTGCTGCATTACCAGCCGATCAGTCAGCTAACCCTCACGCCGGGTGTGGTTTACCAAGGCAGCCGCCCCGGCGACCGGGCTAACAGCTTTTATGTGGATAGCTACACCCGCTACGACCTAAGCGCCCACTGGCAGGCGATGCCCGACCTCTCAATACAAGCCAGCATTCAAAACCTCACCGATATTGACTACGTCATCAGCAGCGCCGCCGACGATTTCTTGCGCTTTGGTGATCCTCGCACGCTGCGCATTAGTGCCACCAAGCAGTTTTAGGCCTGCACTGCCGCTTGTTTTAACTTTTTAGCGGCAGTGTCCAACTGGTTAGACACTCTTCTTGGTAGTTTTTCTTAACCGTCAACGAATTCACATTGCTGGTGTGAATGCACAGGTTACACCAAGCGATAGAAAAGTGACGTAGGTGCTTTGGCAGTGGCGTTATGCCGCTAAACATAATGACAAGCCTTTCGTCACATCCAACAAGCCTGCCATTGAGCAGGCGATGATAAAACAGCAAGGGACACATGATGATGAAAAGAACCGCAAGCGTTATTGCAACCGTAGCGCTGGTCGCTACGACTCATGCTCACGCCTTTGAGCCTCGGGTATCTGTGGGGGCTGTGGCGGGTATGACTGGCTTAGGGGCCGATGTTTCCTGGCGCTTTAATGAAAATCTCGCGGTGACCGGGCGCTATACCGATGGTCTAAGCTATGACACCGATTTTAATCAGGATGGCGTCAATTACGATACCGACTTTGACCTAAAAGCCTCTAGCGTTAAATTGGATTACTTTCCCTTTGCTGGCAGGTTCTTTCTTTCGGCAGGGATTATGATGCCGGATATTGATGCCAGCGTAACAGGTAACCCGCAAGATGGCTCGGTGTATGAACTTAACAACCGAAGCTACAACGCTAGCGAGATTGGCTCGGTGATTGGTAATGCTACCCTTACTGACGGTGTTCAACCGTATGTGGGCGTTGGCTGGCGTAGCTCCCATAAAGCGGGTCTGGCGTTGTTTTCTGAGCTTGGGCTAGTGGCTACCGATACGGATGTATCGCTAAGGACGAGCAGTAATCTTGAGTCCGTCGACCCCGTCCTTCAGCAAGATATCCGCGCAGAAGAACAAAAACTCAAAGACGACATTGATAAGTTGCCTGTGTTCCCAGTGGCTGTGTTTGGCATTACTTATACGTTTTAACTGGAAGAGTAATCACTAAGAGCTAGGGTGAAGGGGGGATGTCACCCCCTTTCGTGGTCAATGGGGTCAGAGTCATTGAACCTTATCTGATCCAGACGCATCTCAGTTCGAAGCCGTCGCAGATGATGCCTGTTCCTGTGTTATATAGATAAAGGGGCTGCACTTACTGCACTGGCGCACATTGGTAACCCATACACGACCCGTCTATCCAGGTAAGCATTCAACGCCTCACCGATCTCACCTACGTTGCCAGCAGCACCGCCAATGATTTCCTACGCTTTGGCGATCCCAGTACCCTGTGCATTAGTGCCACCAAGCAGTGCTAATGCTAGTGCATTTTTTAATTTTTTGCGTCAGTGTCCAGCCGGTTAGACATTTGGCTTGTTACTCTTAGACTTGCGGTAATTTTATGGGCTTTTTTTATAAGCTTATTTATATATGAGGATATAAAAATGAGTAATTCGTCAATATTTCGGCACCCCATAGGTGATGAAAGTAAGCCCTTTAATGAGTGGTCAATTTCTTCTGATTATTTGTATCATTGGGAGGATTCTACTATAGGGGGAGATCGCAATTATCATACTGGGGTTGATTGGAATTGGGGGGGTGGGGACGATGACCTTGGTGCTTCCGTATATGCGATTGGTGACGGTGAAATAATTTATTCAGGTTTTTTAAGTGACGCTTGGGGTAATGGTGTTATTATTCGACACGATTTGCCTGGATCGATTTCAGATGGACATGACGATGGTTATGTTTATTCTTTTTATGCTCATTTGCAAAATCTAAACCATAGTCTTTTGAATTCAGGCGAACATCAGCGCCTTAACAATGAGGGCAGTTTTATTGACGTTAGTATAGGAGATAAAATTGCCGAAATTGGTCCTTATAATGCTTATGAAGGAGCTACTTCCCATCTTCATTTTGAAATGCGATGGAAGAATGACTTTGTTCAAAACGAATGGGGCTGGATTTATGGAGCTTCTGAAGATGATGCGGCTCGAAGAGCAACGGAAAGAGGGTGGCTGGATGCATATGATTTTATTCAAAATTTAATTGAAGAAGGGGTGGACTATCCTGCAGATCAAACTACACATGGAAATATTGTTGTAAGGGAACCCGAAGAAGATCAAGCATGGGGTATGCTAGAGGAAGAAGGCGACTCCGATTGGTTTAGAGTTGAGCTTGAGGCGGGCGTTGAGTATGCATTTGCATTACGCGGCGAACATAGTTTCGAAAATAACTTAGGTGGCATGCAAGATACAGCGACGCTTGCTGACCCAACGCTTGCAATTCGTCACGCTGACGGTAGACCGCTGCCATGGGACGATGGGGGGGTGGTAGCGGATGATGGAGGCGGTGGCCCAGATGTTCTCGCTCGATTTACTCCTTCAGAAACTGGTACCTATTATTTGGATGCTTATTCTAATACCGGTGCAACGGGTTCTTATCGACTAAGCAGTATCATTATTTCAGAAGAGCCAGAAGTACCTGAAGAGGAAGAGCAAGTGCCCTTTAACGGGACTTCTCTTATTTCGGGCCTTGGTGGCGAAGCAGGGTTTGGAGAAAATATTCTCCAGCGTAATGATGATCGCTCAACTGATGAAATTGACATCACGTCAATCTTCGAAGAAGGCTTGAACTTTTTTGGGCGTGAGTTTGATAGCCTTTGGATCAATAACAATGGTAGCGTCACTTTTAATGGTTCGAGAGGAGCCTTTACGCCAACAGTGATTACTGAGAATTCTGGTAACCCAGAAATTACACCATTTTTTGCTGATATAGACACCCGGAGTGGAGAGGTCACTGCAACGCCTAGTGGGAATTCTACGGGATCAAACCTTGTTTATTATGATTTTGACACCGCAAACGACAGGTTAATCATTACGTGGGATGATGTTGGCTATTATAGTAATAAAACTGACAAGTTAAATGCTTTCCAGTTAATTCTTTCGGATCAGGGCAGCGGCGATTTCGACATTGAATTTCGCTATGAAAATATTGATTGGACTACAGGAGACGCAAGTGATGGGAGTAATGGGCTAGGCGGTATCGTAGCGCGTGCTGGCTTTACCGCTGGTACTGGTGATCCCGATGCGTTTTTTGAATTACCCGCATCCGGCGATCAAGAGGCCATCCTGGCACTTGACGAAGTTGAGGGAAATACTGGTCAGATTGGGCAGTGGTTTTTTCCTGTTCGTTCGGGAGGGATTGCGAGTGCTGATATTCCTCCTCTTCCGAGTCCAACGGCCATTGGGGCGGTATCCGGTGACCCACATTTAATGACGCTAGACGGGGTAGGGTACGATTTTCAGGCAACCGGTGAATACGTGCTTTCGCGAGGGATTGAAGAGCCGGGGTTTGAAATTCAAGCCCGGTTCGTGCCGATTGGCGAGAATGCAAGTTCGACATCTGCAGTTGCAACGTCCCTGGGGGGCGTTAATGTAATGATAAATACTGCTAACGATGCACCGCTATTTGTAGATGGCGTCGAAACTGATATCGAAGATTTTTCGTCGTTGAACGTCGGGAATGACAAAATCTTCAGGGAAGATAATCGCTATACGTTTGTGTACGCTGGTGAGGACGGTGTGGTTAATGACGGCGATAGCCGCCTTGTTGTTGATGTGTTGAATGGTCGTCTCGACTTCCAAGTGCGCCTGAATTCAGATCTTGCCGGATCTGTCGAGGGGCTTCTTGGCGACGGTGATGGTGATCCATCTAACGATGTTACCTTCATGGATGGCACTGTTCTTGAGCGGCCCTTCGTATTTGAAGATATCTACGGCCAATACCGAGATGACTGGCGTGTTTCAGATGAAGCTAATAGCTTATTCACTTATCTAGGTGATGAAGATCTCGAAAGTTTTTATGACGAAAGCCACCCTAACGATGTTATCAGTAGTGATGTTCTTGATGCAGATATCCGAGCTGAGGCTGAGCTGCTGGCCTCTGAGGCTGGATTAACGCCTGGGACTACAAGTTTCAACAATGCTGTCCTTGATTATGCTCTAACCGGTGATGCATCTTTCATCGATTCGGCTCTTGCAGCACCCCGTGTGACCAGGGAGGACTATGTTGAGGTGATTTCGCCAGAACCGCAGCCTGAACCAGAGCCACAGCCTGATCCAGAACCGCAGCCTGAACCAGAACCACAGCCTGAACCAGAACCCGATGCCGTGCAAAATACTACGCCCGTTGCGAACAACGACGACCTGGTAGGGCGTTTCGGTTGGTTGGTAAGTGGCAACCTGTTGGCGGATAACGGTAACGGTGCTGATCTGGATGCTGACGGTGACGAGATTGTCATTACCGCCATTGATGGACTAGACGTGGTTTTTGACAGCGCTATGGAACTGGAGTCTGGCGCAACGGTTACCTTGCAGGAAAACGGTGATTTCGTTTATGACCAGGGTTCTGCGTTTGAAGCCTCGGCCGGTGAGGTTGCTGTGGATACCTTCGAGTATGCCATTGAAGATAGCGAGAGCGCTCAATCAGCAGCAGTGGTATCTGTCGATTTAGGCGAAGTGACGGATAGTGTTGAGGTGTCGGTGATTGAGGCGCTTTATCAAGTAGCATTTGATCGCGAGGCGGATGCTGGCGGGCTGGATTACTGGGCCGGTATTCGTGAAGGGGGCAGTAGCGTGTTGGATATTGCTGATTTCTTCTTCGAGTCTGACGAATTTGTCAGCGAGTACGGTGATAGCATTGGTGATGATGACTTTTTGACCTTGCTATACCAAAACGCCTTTGATCGTGCGCCAGATACCGAAGGGCTTGAGTACTGGTCTGAGGCGCTGGAAACTGAACAAGTGGATCAGGGTGATGTAATGGCCTACATTGCTTCGTCCGATGAAATGCAGACTAAATATCTGGCGGAAGGTTTTATCTTCGCCTGATGGCACAGCTCTGGCAGTGACATAAGCGGCTTCTTTTTCTCGGGGGGGTATCTTGAGAAGGGTGGCCGCTTTTTTATTGCACCAATATCAGCAGTATTTAATAGAGACGTTCACCTATGACTACATGCCTGTTCGGAAGCTAATCCGAATTAAAAATGACGCTGGTGTCAGGATAGTGGTTGTGAGCTTTGCTAACTACATTGAGAGTCTGATGCCCATAGGCGTTGCTAATGGTCACAAAGAACTGCAGAGTGCTTGTGAGCACGATTGACAAATGTAGCCGCCTACAGCAAAGAGTTGAACCCTTGAGGGAGATGAAGAGCGTTGGAATACACTATTTTACTGAATGTTAATCAGTATTAGGGGGGGGAATTCAAAAAGAGGGGGAAGCTAAACAATGATGCGGACATGGCCCATGTAAGTCATGGTGCCCAGGAGAGGACTTGAACCTCCACGTCCATACGGACACTAGCACCTGAAGCTAGCGCGTCTACCAATTCCGCCACCTGGGCGCATCATCTAACGCTTGAATTAACTACTTACTGTTTGTGTTCGTATGGTGCCCAGGAGAGGACTTGAACCTCCACGTCCATACAGACACTAGCACCTGAAGCTAGCGCGTCTACCAATTCCGCCACCTGGGCGAACACAAACCTTGCCTTGCTTAACACCGTACTGCTCATACTAATAGATAGCATAAAAGCAGTTTGGTGCCCAGAAGAGGACTTGAACCTCCACGTCCATACGGACACTAGCACCTGAAGCTAGCGCGTCTACCAATTCCGCCATCTGGGCAAGTGGCGCGTATAATACCGGGGTGATGGTTAAATGCAAGACCCCTAACGTGCTTTTTATAACGCAAATTGTATAAACAACGTCTAAGACGGTTGGGTGATTGAACGTGCAGCGCTATACTGCGCCTATGACTAAACAAAACCCTATTCATTTCAGCCTATCAAGCGTTGAAATATCCAGCCCGCAACGCAACGCGTTTGCGCCTTTTTTATGCCTCTCGCAAATGACGCCATCAAGGATGTTGATCGCATGAAGTATTGGACGTTAAGTGATGATCCGCACGCCGAGCGCGAGGCGCATAAATATGGCAACCCAGCACCAAGCAGGGAGTATTTGCTTGCAGCCTTAGAAAGCTATGGCAAGCCGATCACTCACGAAAATATGAGCCGCATGCTGGGGCTGGAAGACGAAGAGCTTATAGAAGCCGTCAGGCGCCGCTTGGCGGCGATGGAACGCGACGGTCAGGTGCTGCGTGACCGTCGTGGCGCCTATGCGCTGATCGACAAGCTCGATCTGGTCAAAGGCAAGGTGCTGGGGCACCGAGACGGCTTTGGTTTTCTGCTGCGCGATGATGGCAAAAAGCCAGATCTGGTATTGCCCCCGCGCCAAATGCGCCGCGTTTTTCACGGTGACCACGTGCTGGCGCGCATTAGCGGCCGCGATCGCCGTGGTCGTGATGAGGCGACCATTGCCGATGTGATTGCACGCAACACGCAAACTATCGTCGGCGTTTACCGTAGTAATACTCCTGAGTTTGGCATTCTGATACCGGAAAATCCGCGGATTACTCAGGAGGTGATTATTCCTCATAGTGCCTGCGGTGGTGCTAAAGATGGCCAGGTGATCTCGGCCAAAATCGTTCAGCAGCCGGCCACCCGTGTACAGCCGGTGGGTGAAGTGATCGAAGTGCTGGGTGAGCGTATGGACCCCGGTATGGAAATTGATATTGCGATTCGCAGTTACGATATTCCTGCAGAATTCCCGCCTGAAGTGCTTGATCAGACCGCCGGTATTTCGGCAGAAGTGTTAGAAGGGGATAAGCAACACCGCGTTGATTTGCGTGATGTACCGCTGGTTACCATCGACGATGAGTCTGCCAAAGACTTTGATGACGCCGTGTGTGCCTGGAAAACCAAATCCGGCAGTTGGAAGCTGCTCGTCGCCATCGCGGATGTTTCCCACTATGTACGCCCCGGTACGGCTCTTGACGATGAGGCGCGGACTCGGGGCAACTCGGTTTATTTCCCCGGTCAAGTGGTGCCCATGCTGCCGGAGCTGCTCTCCAACGGGCTCTGTTCGCTTAACCCTCATGTGGATCGCTTGGTCATGGTTTGCGAGATGAATATCTCGCAAACCGGCGCGATTAGCCGCTACCGCTTCTACGAAGCTGTGATGAACTCCCATGCTCGCCTGACCTATAACAAGGTGGCCGCCATTCTTGATGAGGAGAGCGAAGAGGGTGAAGCGCTTCGGGCAGAACACAGCGAGCTTGTTAAGCCGCTGAAAAATCTGGAAGAGCTTTACTATTTGTTACGAGAAGCGCGTGTTGAGCGTGGCGCAATTGATTTTGATACTACTGAAACGGCGATCATCTTCAACGACGAGCGCAAAATCGAAAAAATCGTTCCACGTAGCCGTAACAATGCTCATAAGCTTATTGAAGAGTGCATGCTGGCCGCCAACGTGGCGACTGCTCGCTTTCTGGATAAACATGATTTGCCTGCGCTCTACCGAATTCATGAGCGGCCAACGCCAGAACGCCTAGACAAGCTGCGCCTCTTCTTAAACGAGCTGGGGCTTTCTGTTGGCGGTGGTGATATGCCGACGCCACAGGATTATCAGGCGCTGCGTGAGGCGATTGCTGATCGCCCTGACTTCGATATCATCCAAACAGTCATGCTGCGTTCGATGAATCAGGCGGTCTATTCGCCACAGAATGAAGGTCACTTTGGCCTAGCTTATCAAGCCTACGCTCATTTTACTTCGCCGATTCGCCGCTATCCTGATCTGCTGGTACACCGTGCTATTCGTTCGGTGATCCGCGGTCCGCGCCAGACCAACACGGTGTTGCGCGTGGAGGGTGCGCCGGTTGAGCCGCCCAGCAAGTGGTGTCCGTATACCTTCGAGCAGATGCTTGAACTGGGTGAACACTGCTCAATGACTGAACGTCGCGCCGATGAAGCCACCCGTGATGTAGAGAGTTGGCTGAAGTGTGAGTTTATGTCTGACAAGCTTGGCGAGATGTTCGAAGGTACCATCGCGTCGGTCACTCAGTTTGGTCTGTTTGTGCGTCTGGATGAGTTCTTCGTGGAAGGCTTGGTTCACGTGACGTCGCTGCCTTCGGATTATTACCACTACGAAGCTGAGAAGCACCGTCTTAAAGGTGAGCGCACCGGCACGACCTACCGTTTGGGCGATGGTCTTACCGTCCAAGTGGCGCGTGTCGATATGGACGATCGTAAGATTGACTTTGGGCTGGGTGATGAAAAGCCGCGCCCACGCCGCCAGCCGCGTAAGAGCCGCGGTGGGGAAGGGGGCGCTGGTGCTAAAGGTGGTGGTGCTAAGGCATCTGGTAACAAACCATCCAATAGCGAGAAGCCTGCTACGCGTCGCGGCCCACGCCGTACGCGAAATGGCCCACGCAAACCATCACCGAATAAGGGCTGAGTATGAAGTCGGCGTCTTCACGGCGGGGCCCCAAGACCCCTGATGGTTTGGATCAGGTATATGGCGTTCATGCATTGCAAAGCTTGTTAGACAGAGGCGAAGCGCCCCGAGAGCTTTGGGTGCAGCAGGGGGCAGGGAGCCGCTTAAAAGAGCTGATTACCCAGGCCCAGGCGCATGGTGCTCGAGTAAAAGAGCAGCCCCGGGATTTGCTTGATCAGCTAACCCAGGGGGCGGCTCATCAGGGAGTGGTGGCGTTTTGTCCGCCGTTAACTCCTGAAGGTGAAGAGTCGCTCTGGCTTAAGCTACGCGCCTGGCCCTCGAATACACCACCGCTGTTGCTGATTTTGGATGGCGTGACGGATGTGCATAACTTTGGTGCCTGCCTGCGTAGCGCGGATGCCGCCGGTGCCCACGGCGTGATTGTGGCGAAAGATAAAGCCGCACCGCTCAATGCAACGGTGCGTAAAGTCGCTTGTGGCGCCGCCGAAGTGGTGCCGGTTTATCAAGTGACTAACTTGGCTCGCACCCTGGCCAAGCTAAAAGATGCCGGTGTCTGGATAACCGGTACGGCTGGTGAAGCTGAGGCCAGCGTTTTTGACATTGATATGACCGGCCCCACCGCGCTGGTGATGGGGGCGGAAGGCAAGGGCATGCGGCGCTTGACTCGCGAAGCCTGCGATAATCTTGCCAAGCTTCCCATGGCGGGGGAGGTCTCTAGCCTTAATGTCTCGGTGGCTACTGGTATTTGCCTGTTCGAGGCTGTCCGTCAGCGCCAGCTTGCAAGTTAACCGCCGTGCTACTAAGATACACGCGCCCGTTTGTCTGCAAGCGGGTGTTAGCTGTCGTTGAAGTATTAGCTTTTGCTGAAATGAAAAGTTCTGTTTGATGCCCCTGTGGCCGCCTAGCGCGGTGGCGGAGCACTTCAGTTAACTCCTTGCTTCCCTGTCGTCGTTTATTGCGTTAAGCAATGGCACACAAAGGAAGCTGTCAAACCGCAAGGAGATCCCATGCGTCATTACGAAATCGTGTTTATGGTCCACCCGGATCAAAGCGAGCAGGTGCCGGCAATGGTCGAGCGCTACACCAGCATCGTTACCGAAAACAGCGGCACTGTGCATCGTCTAGAAGATTGGGGCCGTCGTCACTTGGCTTACCCAATCAACAAGATCCACAAAGCCCACTACGTGCTGATGAACGTTGAATGTAGCGGCGAGACTCTCGACGAGATCGAGAACATCTTCCGTTACAACGACGCCATTATCCGCAGCCTGGTTGTTCGCTGCAAAGAAGCTGTTACTGAAGCTTCCCCGATGATGAAACCGGCAGAAGAAAAACGTCCGCGTCGCGAAGAAAAACCGCGCGCTGAAGAAGAAGAAACTGCCTGATTTTATTCACTGCACGTTTTAAGGAGCTAGTCCATGGCACGTTTTTTCCGTCGCCGTAAGTTTTGCCGCTTCACCGCTGAAGGCATCAAGCAGATCGATTACAAAGATCTGGACACGCTGAAGGCTTACATCACCGAAACCGGCAAGATCGTTCCAAGCCGTATTACCGGCACCAAAGCACGCTATCAGCGTCAGTTGGCGACCGCTATCAAGCGTTCGCGTTATCTGGCACTGCTGCCCTACTCCGATAGCCACCAGTAAGCGTTTAACGTGATGCTGGCACTAGCCCGATGGCTAATGCGGGGCACGCCTTACGCTGCAGGCGGGGCGGCCTTGGCAACGCTAGTGCCTTGGCTGTTCTGGTTAGGAGCAGCCATCGCTGCGTTGATGACGCTGCGCAGAGGTTTTGCCCCTGCGCTACCGGTCATCATCGCCGCAGCACTACCAGCCGGTTGGTGGTGGGCTCAGGGTGATGTGATTCCGCTTGCCAGCTTACTGCTGGTTACGCTGATGGCCGTTATCCTGCGCGAGAGGATGCGTTGGGGGGAAACCTTGATTGTGGGGACGTTGGTCGCCGCCGTCATGGTTCAACTCGGCATCTTCAGTCCGCCAGGTGGCACTGAGCTAATGCTTGAGCAGTTGCGAGAAGGTTCAGAAGAAGTGGATCGCATGCTCACGGAATTTGCCAATCAAGGCTACGATACTCAAACCATTGCCGCACTGGTGGTGGGTGGAGTAACCGGGCTTGTGGTGCTGTTGGCAGCCATAGTGTGCTTGGCACTTGCGCGGAGTTGGCAAGCTGGGTTGTACAACCCAGGTGGCTTTCGCGAAGAGTTTCACGCACTGCGCTTGACCCCTAAAGAGCTAGCCGTGCTGGTCGTCATTGGGGTGATAGGTATGCTGCTAGGCGCTCATGCGCTGGCGATGCTTGGTTGGATTCCGCTGTTGGTAGCTGGCGTTGCGTTAGTGCACGGGTTTATTGGAATAAAGGGGATGAACGGGCTGTGGCTGGTAGCATTTTATGTGCTACTGATCACGACCTGGCCCACGATTCTCATTGTGCTGCTGTTGGGGCTGATTGATACATTCGCGAACGTTCGCGCACGCCTTGCCCGCAGCAACTGACAAGAGGTTTACGAGATGGAAGTCATTCTGCTCGACAACATTGGTAAGCTGGGCGGCCTGGGTGACAAGGTCACCGTGAAGCCTGGTTATGGTCGTAACTACTTGGTGCCTTACGGCTTAGCCGTACCGGCCACCAAAGACAACATCGAAGCGTTTGAAGCACAGCGTGCTGAGCTCGAAGCGCAAGCCGCTGAGCGTAAGGCAGAAGCCGAAGCGCGCGCTGAGCAGCTAAACGACATCGAACTGTCTTTGGTTTCCAAAGCAGGCGATGAAGGCAAGCTGTTTGGTTCTATTGGTCCGCGTGACCTGGCCGACGCGATTTCCTCTGCTGGCATCGATATTGCCAAAAGCGAAGTCCGCATGCCAAATGGCCCAATTCGTCAAACTGGCGAATACGACATCACTCTTCACTTGCACGCTGAAGTGGATGCCGTTGTACGCGTAGTGGTAGTTGCAGAGTAATTGAGCGAGTAGTTAAGTTAGTAACGACGTAAAGTCGTTACTAACGGCAGCTAATACAGCTGCCTCAAAAGGCGCGGGGTTTCTCCCGCGCCTTTTGTTTTTCCGGGTATCCGCTAGTTCTGGATATTCGCTATTTTTTGGGCGTTGCCAAAACTATCCAGCCCATCCCCCGCTGGGTATTTTAAGACAACGCCTTGATCATGTTGGTAGTCGCACCGCATGCGGCTAAGATAAGCATCTTCACCGGCTACGCAGTAGTGTTTAAAGGAGCTCGCTATGCAGGACCAGCCTTCTGCTGATACAGAAACGGCAGCGCTAAAACTGCCGCCGCATTCATTAGAGGCGGAGCAGTCGGTACTAGGCGGGCTCATGCTAGACAACCAGGCCTGGGATAACGTTTCAGAGCGGTTGGTCGCTGATGACTTCTACCGCTATGAGCACCGTTTGGTGTTCAACGTGATGATTCATCTGGCTGAAGCCGGTCAGCCGCTGGATGTGGTGACGCTTTCTGAAGCGCTGGAAGCGCGTGATCACTTGGATACCGTAGGCGGCCTGGCGTTTTTGGCAGAGCTTGCTCGTAACACGCCCTCTGCCAGTAATATTCGCGCCTATGCTGATATCGTGCGTGAGCGGGCAACGCTGCGCAAGCTGATCCGTGCGGCTAATCAAATTGCCGATAGTGCCTTTACTCCCCAGGGGCGCCCGGCTGATGAATTGCTTAACGAAGCCGAGCGGTTAGTGTTCCAGATTGCCGAGGAGCGCCCCAAAACGGGCGGCCCCATTGGCATGAGCGATCTATTGACCAAGGCGGTGGATCGTATTGATGAGCTGTTTAATCTGAAAGGTGAAATGACCGGGCTTTCCACTGGTTTTCGTGATCTGGATGAAATGACCACCGGGTTGCAGCCATCCGATATGGTGGTCATCGCCGGTCGACCCTCGATGGGTAAAACGACCTTCGCTATGAACCTGGTTGAACATGCGGTGATTTCCAGCGACAAGCCAGTCATGGTGTTCTCCATGGAGATGCCCGCAGAGTCGCTCATGCTGAGGATGCTGTCTTCCCTGGGCCGAATCGATCAAACCCGTGTGCGTACCGGGCAACTGGAGGACGAGGATTGGCCGCGTTTAACCTCAGCGGTTAATCTGCTCAAAGATAAACAGCTGTTTATCGACGACACCGCGGCCTTGTCGCCTAACGAAATGCGCTCAAGGTTGCGCCGTGTGGTGCGTGAACATGGCAATATCGCACTGGTCATGATCGATTATCTTCAGTTGATGCAGATCCCTGGCTTTAGCGAAAACCGCACCGGTGAGATTTCCGAGATTTCGCGCTCCTTGAAGGGGTTGGCGAAAGAGTTTAACTGCCCTGTGGTAGCTCTTTCTCAGTTGAACCGCTCCTTGGAGCAGCGCCCCAACAAACGCCCGGTTATGTCGGATCTGAGGGAATCTGGTGCGATCGAGCAGGATGCCGACGTCATTGCCTTCGTTTATCGCGATGAGGTCTATAATCCAGATAATCCCGACAATCAGGGGATTGCTGAGTTAATTATCGGTAAGCAGCGTAATGGTCCTATTGGCACGGTGCATATGGCCTTTATCGGCAAATATACCCGCTTTGAGGATTTGGCCCCGGATAGTTACGGCCAAGCGTTCGGCGACTAAGTTAATGATGACTGGTTTGTGATGACAGGCTAGTGATAAGTAGCTTGAGGATGGGGGGCGAGTTCGTATAATGCCTCACCCACGATATGTAAAAACGGGAGCAGCAAATGGCAGGTGGATTTCGGCGCGGTAACCGGCAGCGTCTTCCTAAGTTAGAAGGTCGCGGTGAGCTAGAGGCGATAGAGCGCGAAGGCCCTTTTAAAGAGTGGCTAGGTATGCCGGATCTTTATCGCTACCATTTAGTGGTCGCAGGCGAGAAGTATAGTTACCAGACTGAAGATGGTGAGCTGCCTGTGACGGTGGGAGATAAGGTCGTGTTCCGCTACAAAGAGACTAAAGGCGGCAACTGGATTGACCGCAATTCGCTTGGCAAAGCGATCGACCCCTCTGAATATCAATGATCGATTGATATCTTGACCTGCCGGTCAGGAACTCTCTTGCGATATTGACCTCCTAGCTATTAATGTCTAGTTATTGCTTATTGTCATTACATTGCAATGACAGGGCAATAGAAGTGTCATGGGGCGCAGTCATGCTGTGCCCTGATGACATAACGTATGAAATAGCCAAATAATAGGAGGGAACCATGGAACTTAAGGATCTTAAGCAATTTGTCGCCAATCACGACAATTTTGAAATTCGCGTGATTACCCATTCGGGCAGCCGTTTTTATCAGATTGAGCTGGAAGACGTTGAAGGCGAGCGCCATATGCTGACGCAGCGTACCAAGCCGATGCTGTTTCGCTCGCTGGATGATGCCTATATGGATCTCAAGCGCGCCGGGATTCATCGCGCTTACCTAGTACAGCATGTGCCCCACGATGAAGTGATAGGCCGCGACGCGCACTATAGTGAGCCGCTCACATCGCGTATGCCGCTTGTTTTTTAACGCTGCTCTCACCCATCAACGTTTAGCCTGACGCTTTTCCCACCACTGCCCAAGCCGAATTCGGCGACGGGCAAAAAATCGGTAACCGGCATTCATTATGCCGTGTACTCCCGGTAAGCACGAAAACCTCACCAGCCGCCGATAGCCCAACACTGCATAGAGGGCACGGCTGGCATCCATGCCGATGTACCATCTCCCTTGACTATCACGCAGGTGCAACTGGCCCATCATGGCGTTAAATTCTTGCCCATACGCCTGAGCGTTAAAATCACGGGCCTGGATATCTACCAGCGCGATGTGTTCCCGATGGCGATGCTTTTCCAGCCACGCGACTTCCTGTTGGCAAAAGGGGCAGTGACCATCGTGAAATAGCATAACTGGCGGTGCAGCATGTAGTGGCGTGTAGCGGCTCATGGTGACTCCTGGTTGGTATTGGCCGAATAACCTGCTGTGTGGTAGGGCTGCCCGTAGTCAGGCGATGTTTCCAATTGATCCAAAAAGTGCTCAGCCTTTTGGCGGATAGCCTCGCGCTTCTCATCGGCCATGCGGTTGAGGGAGCCGTAAATCAGCTTCATACGAGGGTTCTTACTCAGGCGCTCAGCGTTGGTTTCGAGAAAGTGCCAGTAAAGGCTGTTGAAAGGGCAGGCTTTTGGCCCCGTGACCTGCTTGGGTGAGTAACGGCAGTGCTGACAATGGTCGGACATTTTGTCGATATACTTGCCCGACGCACAGTAGGGCTTCGAGCCCATTAAGCCGCCGTCGGCATGGAGCACCATCCCCAGCGTATTAGGCAACTCTACCCACTCACTGGCATCGGCATAAACCGCCAAGTACCAGTCGCATAGCGCCTCAGGTTTAACTCCGCATAGTAAGGCGAAATTGCCTGTCACCATCAGTCGTTGAATATGGTGGGCGTAGCTATTGTCGATGGTCATCTGAATAGCGCGCTGTAGGCAGCGCATATCGGTATCCGCGTCCCAGTAAAACGCGGGCAGATCGCGCTCAAAACCTAATTGATTAGCGCTTTTGTAGCTAGGCATCTGTGTCCAGTAGAGCCCTCGCACGTACTCGCGCCAGCCAAGTATCTGGCGGATAAACCCTTCGACGGCGTTGATCGGCACATCTCCGTCATAGTAGCGCTGCTCGGCGGCTTCGCAGACTTCATGGGGCGACAGCAGGCCGATGTTCATCGCAGCTGAGAGGCGCGAGTGATACAAATAAGGTGCAGAGTCACTGATTGCATCTTGATAGCGGCCAAAATCAGCCAATCCATGGTCTATAAAATGGTGTAAATCCACCAGCGCTTGTCGACGAGTGACTGGCAGGTTGAAATTATCCAGAGACCCCATATGGTCGCCAAAATGGCGCTTGGCATCGTTTAGCGCTTCTTGGGTGATCGCATCCTGGCGATGTTGAGGTAGCTCAGGGAAATCCAGTGCGGCTTTGATAGGCTGGCGATTGTCGTGGTCAAAATTCCATTTGCCGCCAACGGGTTCGTCGCCCTCCATCAAGTACCCGGTGCGCTTGCGCTGTTCCCGGTAAAAGTACTCAAGGCGTAGCTGTTTGCGGCCGCTTGCCCATTGGCTAAAGTCATCGGGTGTAGTGAAAAAGCGCTCGTCCTCAAGAAGTCGCCACGGAATCGTTGCGTTTTCGCGCTGCTGCATCGTCTCCCAAAGCCGCCATTCGCCAGGTCGGGCAACGCGTATCTCATCGCAGCCATACTGTTGTGCGATGCGTTCAGCTTCTTCAATAAGGGAGTGGCAGTTATCTGCATTATCCAGCGCGCTGTAGTGCACTTGAAAGCCTTTTTCGCGCAGTGCCTGGGCAAAGTGACGCATGGCAGCCAAAAAGAGGCCAATTTTATGGATATGATGGGGAACATAGCGCGCTTCCTCGGCAACTTCGCACAGGGCAACCACGGCATTGGCGGGCGCGTCTTGCAGCGTTGTGAGTGAAAACGAGAGCTGGTCGCCGAGCACTAAAAGCAAAGGCTTGGACATAAGTTGGCCTGTAGTTATACAAATAATGCCGATAGTATAACTTTATGCCGCCACTTTGCCGAAAAGTGATAAGATTTAATTAATTGATAGATGTACTGAGCACCATCGTTATTTTTCAGGAGCATGAGTAATGACCGAGAATGTCGTCAAGGATCAGCCGGGCGAGGGCCGCTTGGCCCATGCACCCAGCGAGCATCCGCCGGTAGCGCGCGCCAAGGTGGGTGTTGTGCTGGCAAACCTGGGAACCCCGGATGCCACCGACTACTGGTCAATGCGTCGTTACCTTAATGAGTTTCTTTCTGATAAGCGTGTGGTCGACTATGCCGGTTGGAAATGGCAGCCGTTGCTACAGCTGATTATTTTGACCAAGCGTCCGTTCTCATCGGGCAAGGCCTACCGGGGAATCTGGAATAACGAGAAAAACGAAAGCCCGCTGCTAACAACGACGCGCGCCCAGACCGAGAAGATGACCGCACGGTTAAAGGCGCTTTATGGTGACGATGTCGAGGTCGATTTCTGCATGCGCTACGGTAATCCCTCGACGGAAAGCGTGCTGACGCGATTAAAAGAGAAGGGCTGCGAGCGAATCGTGTTTTTTCCGCTATACCCTCAGTACGGTTCTCCCACCACGGCGACGGCGAATGATCAGGCGTTTCGCACCCTGATGAAGATGAAGTGGCAGCCTTATATACGTACGGTGCCCGCTTATTTTGAACATCCTGCCTACGTTCAGGCGTTGGCCAACTCGGTACAAGAAGCCTACGACGGTTTCTCGACCCGGCCGACCAAGCTGGTGGCCAGCTACCATGGCGTTCCCGAGCGCTACCTGATGGAGGGTGATCCTTACCACTGTCAGTGCCAGAAAACGACGCGCCTGCTCCGTGAGAAGCTTGGTTTTAGCAAAGAGGAAGTGGATACCGCTTTCCAGTCGCAGTTTGGCCCTGAAAAATGGGTCGGCCCACAAACCGTTAAGCATGTGGCAGAACTCGCCGAGCAGGGGCATAAGCACATTGCGATTATGTCGCCTGCCTTCTCTTCCGACTGTGTTGAAACCTTGGAAGAGATCGAAGAGGAGATTCGCGATAGCTTTATGGAAGCGGGTGGCGAAACGTTCAGCTATATACCTTGCCTGAATGATCGCGATGACCATATTGAGGCACTGTTAGCAGTCATCAACAATGAATTAGCAGGATGGCTATCGGCCCCAAACCCTAGCGTTTAGCTAGCTACTCGTCATAACTGAAAGCTAATAGCAGCCGCCCTGCGAAATTAATCGCTGTGCGGCTGTTTGCGTTTAAGCGTTTGACTGGTCAGTCAAAACTGCCTGTTATATGGTGTACAACTTTAGAATCACTATTATTCAACGCTGGCATATTATTGGCAAAGTAAGGTGTCTAACCGCTAGCGGCTGTCTTGGTGGTGAGCCTTTCGTTTTTCAGGAGGTTTCGCTTGATACAATTTGCCGTTTTAATGGGGTTCGTACTGGCGGCGCTATCGCCAATGTTAAACCACTGGTTCGGCCAGCGTGCCAGCCTAGTATTGGCTCTATTTCCTGCCGGATTGGCGGCGTGGTTGGCACTTCAAGCCCCTGAGGTCATTGAGAACGGTAGCCTGCTTTTAGAGTGGCAGTGGGTGCCTTCTCTGGGAATCAGCCTTACCTTCCTGTTGGACGGTCTATCGTTACTCTTTGGGTTATTGATTACCGTTATGGGGGCCTGCGTGCTGGTATATGCCGGCGGCTACCTTAAAGATCACCCTGATCTTGCCCGATTTCACATCGCCTTGGTCGCCTTCATGGTGTCGATGCTGGGGCTGGTACTAGCTGACGGCCTATTAACGCTATTCGTTTTTTGGGAATTGACCAGCATTACCTCCTATTTGCTGATTGGTTTTAACCACGCTGATATCAATGCACGTAAATCAGCGCGGCAGGGCTTATTCGTTACCGTGGCGGGTGGGTTAGCATTAATGGCTGGGCTGGTGCTGCTAGGGATTGCCAGCGGTAGCTGGTCGCTGGCGGAGATTCTCGATCAGGAGGCTGACCTGCGTGAACATGCACTCTACACGCCTATGCTGATCTGTTTGCTACTGGGTGCCTTCACCAAATCGGCTCAGTTTCCGTTTCACTTTTGGTTACCCAACGCCATGGCCGCGCCGACTCCGGTTTCGGCTTACCTGCACTCGGCCACCATGGTGAAAGCGGGTATTTATCTGCTGGCACGCTTACACCCGGAGCTGGGTGGCACTGCGATGTGGGTTGGCGTTCTTTCCGTGGTCGGCGCAACCACTATGCTGGTGGGTGCGTTTTTAGCGATTCATCACACCAATATCAAAAAGCTGCTCGCTTACTCGACCATTATGGCGCTGGGCACGCTGACGATGCTATTGGGCATCGGCACCGAGTACGCGATGACCGCGTTTGTTACCTTCCTGCTCGCGCACTCGCTGTATAAAGGGGCGCTGTTTATGGTCGCCGGTATTCTCGATCATGAGACCGGCACGAAAGATGTCACCCAGATGGGCGGGTTACGCTCAGTGATGCCGCTGACTGCCACCATTGCGTTGGTGGCTGCGCTTTCGCTTGCCGGTGTGCCGCCGCTACTCGGTTTTATCGGTAAAGAACTGATGCTTGAATCAGTTCTCGGTGCCGATAGCTTCCGAACACTACTGGTGCTGTTCGCCTTTCTGGCATCTATTTTAACTATCGCCGTTGCTTTCATTGTGGCGCTACGTCCTTTTTACGGTAAGCGTCACCAAACCCCGCTTGAACCACATGAAGCCCCGCCTGGTATGCTGCTTGGGCCCGCGTTGCTCGCACTAGGGTCTCTCCTGTTAGGCTTGATGCCCGCTGTGCTGGGTGCTGATGCGTTGTTAACGGCAACCGCCACTGCTATATCCGGGCAAACAGTAGAAGTGGCGCTGTCGCTTTGGTATGGCATTAACGTCGCGTTGATAATGTCGATCGTTAGCCTTGGTTTAGGCTTTTTGCTGTTTAGGCGTTGGGACAGCGTGCGTGGCAAGCTCTCTGTATTGGCACCGGTGATGCGCCATGGCCCCGAGGCTGGGTATGAAAGCATGATGAATGGCATTGTGCACTTCTCAGAGTGGCAAACTCGGCTGCTCCAAAACGGCTATATGCGTAACTACATTTTAGTGATGTTAGCGACGCTTATTGCACTGATCGGTAATTCAATTCTATTACGCCATTCGCCTGTGTTTGCCGTTGACCTGGATGTGCGTTTTCACGAGGTAGTCGTGGCTGGCACTATGGTGATGGGGGCACTGTTTGCGACCATTTCTCGATCGCGGCTGGGGGCAGTGGTTTCCGTGGGCATCATGGGTTTTTCCATTGCATTGATTTTTGTTCTGTTCAGTGCGCCAGATTTAGCGATTACCCAACTGCTGGTAGAGACCTTAACGGTTATTTTGCTGGTACTGGTGCTGTTTCGCCTGCCACGCTTCTCGAATCTTTCCACCAGCTTGGAGCGCATACGCGACGGCGTGGTGGCCGCTATGGTGGGTATCTTGATCTGCCTACTGATTATGACCTCCTGGAGCATTCAACAGTTTGAGCCCATTTCGACCTACATGATTGAGAACAGCGCGCCTTTGGCGTATGGCCGCAACATCGTTAACGTCATTTTGGTCGACTACCGTGCCCTGGATACCTTAGGTGAGATGTTCGTGTTAGCGCTTGCCGCCATCGGCGTGATCGCCATGTTAAAGCTACGCAATAACACCAAAACCACCGACAGCAGTAAAGTAGCTGCCAAGGAGCCTTACGATGGTTAAGTCAGGCACGATTATTCTTAATACCGCCGCACGGTTTTTAATGCCGCTGCAACTGATGTTTTCTATTTTCCTATTGCTGCGGGGGCATGACGAGCCGGGCGGAGGATTTATTGCCGGCTTGGTAGCGGCAGGGGCGTTTACGCTGTATCTGTTTGCCTTTGGTGTAAGTGCCACCAAAGAAGTGCTGCGCATGGTCGACCCCCGAGACCTGATTGGGGTTGGGCTATTGCTGGGAATGATCTCGGTAGTGCCTGCCTGGTTTATGGGGCAGCCATTTCTGACAGCCCAGTGGTGGACTATCCCGGTTATCGACTTTAAAGCTTCCACGCCGCTGATTTTCGATGTAGGCGTCTATTTTGCTGTGCTGGGTTCGGTCACCGGCATGGTGATGACGCTTATGGAGGTCGACAAGGATGAACCTTGAGTTAACAGGAGGCACAGCATGGAACCATTAATGGCAGTGGCGATTGGCCTGCTGTATGCGACGGCTATTTTTATGATGTTGCGCCGCTCTATCGTCAAATTGGTGATTGGCTTGATGCTGCTCTCTAATGCCGCCAATTTACTGATTTTTACCACGGCGGGCATGACCCGTGGAGCACCTCCGCTTATCCCTGAGGGGATGATGCTGCCGCCCAGCGGGGTAGCCGACCCCTTACCCCAAGCGGTTGTGCTGACGGCCATTGTGATTGCCTTTGGGGTGCTTGCCTTTGCCGTGGTATTGATTCGACGCGCCTACGAAGTCGTTAAGGCTGATGATCTCGATAAGATGAAGGATACTGATACGTGAGGCCTGAAGTTGCTCTTCCCGTCCTCTTGCCCCTGCTAACCGGGGCAGTTTCCTTGTTGTTTTGGCGCGCGCGCCCCATGCAGCGCTTTTTGGCGGTGGCAGGTAATGTTGCGCTACTCATGGTTAGCCTGTGGCTGTTTGTATCTACGTTGTCAGATGGCTATGTCACCATGCAAATGGGTAGCTGGCCAGCTCCCTTCGGGATTACCTTAATAGCCGATCTGTTAAGTGCGGTGATGGTGTTAATGACCGCTCTTATCGGTTTGGCAATGGGTGTTTACTCGCTGGCCACCACTGGCCGCGGCCACGAAAAATTTGGCTACTATCCGTTAATGCACCTGCTGCTCGCCGGGGTGATGGGGGCCTTCTTAACCGGCGATATCTTTAACCTCTATGTATGGTTTGAGGTAATGCTGGTGGCCTCTTTTACGCTGCTGATTCTGGGGGGAGAACGCGCGCAGATGGAAGGGGCGATTAAGTACGTCACCTTGAACCTGTTGGCATCGGTCATCTTCCTGACCGCGGTGGGGCTACTCTATGGCATGGTGGGTACACTCAACATGGCCGACATTGCGTTGCGCATGGATGAGGCAGAGCACACCGGTATGGTGGAAGTGCTTGCGGTCATGTTTATGGTGGCCTTCGGCATCAAAGCCGCCGCCTTTCCGCTATTTTTCTGGCTGCCAGCCTCGTATCACACCCCGCCTGTCGCTGTTTCGGCGCTGTTTGCCGGGTTGCTCACCAAGGTGGGGGTGTATGCGATGTTCCGTGTCTTCACCCTGATGTTCGATCAAACCATGGGCTATCTCCAGGAGATTATGCTCTGGGGTGCTGCCTTCACCATGGTAACAGGCGTGCTCGGTGCCGCCGCCCAGCATGAGTTTAGGCGAATCTTGTCGTTTCATATCGTCAGCCAGATTGGCTATATGATCTTAGGCTTAGCTCTTTACACACCTTTGGCGATCGCCGGTGGCGTGTTTGCCATCGTGCATAACATGGTGGTGAAGACCAATCTCTTCTTGATCAGTGGTATCACCCACCGTTTGCAGGGAACCTACCAGCTTAAAAAAATGGGCGGGCTGTACCGAGATCGCCCTTGGCTTGCCGTGGCGTTCTTTCTTTCTGCCTTCTCGCTGGCGGGGATACCGCCGCTGTCAGGCTTTTTTGCCAAATTTGTAATTGTGCGTGCGGGCCTGGAAGTTGAAGCCTATGTGGTGACCGGTATTGCACTGGCGGTGGGATTAATGACGCTTTATTCCATGGTGAAAATTTGGAATGAAGTGTTTTGGAAGTCGTTACCCGAAGATAACGACGTGCCTGCGACTGCCACGCCCACTGGTGACGACGGTCGGCTGTTAAAGCCTAGCCTGTGGATGATGTATTCGCCCGTTATGGTGTTGGCGTTATTTTCTCTGCTCATTGGTGTGCTTGCAGAACCTATTATGTGGGTGATGATGGGTATTGGTGATCAACTGTTTGAACCTTCGGGATATATCGAAGCCGTATTGGGTGCTTCAGCCAGTGCAGACGATGTTCTGCTGCAGCCAACGGGGGCGGCAGAAGATCAACCTGAGGCGGATGCTGGGGAGGCAGCGCAATGACCGGAGCCATTTGGAACCTACTGCTAGGCCTTGCTTGGGTACTGTTAAGCGGTGATTTTAGCGGCTTAAACCTCCTTGTCGGGCTAATATTTGGCTACATTACGCTGATACTCATCGAACCTCAGCTTGATTCCCTAAAAGGCTATCCTGCGCGAGTACCGCGTTTTATCGGCTTTATTGGTTTTTTTCTAAAAGAACTTGTTCAAGCCAACTTGCGTGTCGCTTTTGATATTGTCACCCCCCCTTGGCATATGAAGCCTGGGGTCATTGCGATGCCGCTTTCCGCGCGTACCGAAATGGAAATTACTCTGGTAGCCAATCTGATTTCATTGACACCAGGAACGTTGAGCCTGGATGTATCAGATGACCGTAAGGTCTTGTATATCCACGCGATGTTTTTAGACAATGAAGAGGAGCTACGGCGCAACTTAAAAGAGATGGAGCACCGGGCTTTGGAGCTATTTCGCTAATGGATACCGTCATTTTAATAAGCCAAGTCATCATGAGCTTGGCGCTTATCTTTACTTTTGTGCGTGTAGTGCGCGGGCCGAGTTTGCCTGATCGGGTGGTGGCGTTAGAGCTTTTTTCTACCACCGTGGTGGGATTGGTCGGGGTTTATGCCATCAAGTCTGACGTGGCTAGCTTTCTGGATGCCGCCATTGTGATCGCATTAATGGGGTTCTTAGCGGCAATTGCGTTTGCGCGCTTTTTGGAAAGGGGAGGCCCAAGGGATGATTGATTTCATAAAGGGCGCGTTAATCATTGGTGGTGCACTATTTATACTGCTTGCCTCAGTCGGATTGCTGCGGTTGCCCGATTTGTTAACCCGCATGCATGCCACTACCAAGGCCGCGGCGTTAGGCGTTATCTTAATTATGTTGGCAGCGGCCATGCACTTTGCTGAAGTGGGGATCGTGGCCCGCTCATTTGCCATCATCGTGTTTATCCTGATGACCGCCCCCGTGGCGGCCCACGTGATTGGCCGTGCCGGGTACTTTGTTGGCTCGAAGCTGTGGAGCGGTACCGTAAAGGATGAGTTGCGCCCGAACTATGATCCCTTAACCCATGAGCTTAAAAGCGGCCTGGAAACCCAGGAAAACGCCAAGCGCCAACCCCGCGAGACTGACCCTGACTAGGCTTGACTAGAGCAAATCACAGCGTAGTAGCCATTGAATAACCGCTGCTAAGCCACCTTCGGGTGGTTTTTTTTGCGTCTGGAGATGGGGTGTATTAAGACACGAGTAATTAGTTCGCCCTTAACAAATAATGTACAATAAAAAATCATGTACAATAATTGTACTGTATAAGATAATGCGTTCATGTTTTACCCCATGCCCCGCAGAAATGTGATTAAACGTGACCATGCGACGCAAACAACACCTGCCACAGAAAGACTGTGCTCAATGCCAGCGACCGTTTCTCTGGCGGAAAAAATGGGCACGCTGCTGGGACGAGGTGCGCTACTGCAGTGAGCGGTGCCGTCGTAGTGCCAAGTAGCCAAGCAAGCCACGGTGATAGCACCAAGTTCTGGGCAGGAATGTACCCCTAGGAGGCACAAGCATGTACAGCACGATTGATATTGTCTGGCTGCAAGACGACCTGCGTATTGCTGATAATCCTCTTTTACACTTTGCCTCTCCTCCTAGTTATCTGATGTGTATCTACGTGTTAGATGAGCGATGGTTCTTGCCATTATTTGACGGCGAATCAACGCCGCGTATTGGGCCTGCGCGGTTGCGCTTTTTATGGCAAAGCTTAATGGAGTTGCGTGGTGAGCTCCTAAAGCGTGGCAGCGATCTGCTGGTGCGCATTGGCAAGCCCAGTGATGTGGTGATTGAGTTGGCGTCAAAGCTAAACGCACGAGAGGTGCGTGTTGCTGACCATGCAGGGGTTGAGGAATTCGCGCATATTCAGGCGGTTGAGCAAGGCCTGCCTAGTCAAACGGCCCTCAATTGCATAGAGAGTGGGCGACTCATTGATCGAAAGGCGCTGCCTTTTGAGCGGGAAGCGCTGCCTGGGAGTTTTTCTGCCTTTAGGCGCAGTGTGGAGAGCGAATGTGCTGTGCCTGCCAGCCGCTGCGCTCCAATAACGTTGCCCCCTTGGCCCGAGGCGGCAAGGGGATTTCCGCCGCTAAAAGCCGTCTGTGAGCAGAGCGCTACCTGGCAGCCCGATCCTCGCCAAGGTTACGCTTATAGGGGAGGAGAGTCAGCGGCTCATGGGCGTCTGAATGATTACTTGTGGCGTCAACAGGGCGGTGAAACCTACAAGAAAACCCGCAACGGGCTATTGGGGGCTAATTTTTCAACCCGCGTTTCACCCTGGCTGGCGCGAGGTTGCCTGTCAGCTCGTCAAGTCTATGAGGCTGTGAAAGCATGGGAAGCGGAAAACGGCAGTAATGAGTCAAGCTACTGGATTAGCTTCGAACTGCTCTGGCGGGAGTATTTTATCTGTGCCGCTCAGTTGGAAGGGACGAAAATGTTTGGCTCACGCCAGACTGACCAGCCGTGTGCCGCTTTCGATGCCTGGCGTAACGGCACCACGGGGTTGCCGTTTGTGGATGCCGCTATGCTGGAACTACTCCACACTGGCTGGCTATCCAATCGTGCCCGGCAAAACGTGGCCAGCTTTTTAGTTAAAGACTTAAAGGTAGATTGGCGTTTGGGGGCGTTATGGTTCGAGCACTGCCTGATTGATTATGACGTGGCCAGCAACTGGGGCAATTGGCGCTATATTGCTGGTGTTGGGCGCGATCCTCGCCAAGATCGTTACTTTAATGTGCTTAAACAGGCGGGCCATTACGATCCCCAGGGGCTCTATGTTGCTCACTGGCTGGAGCAGCTCGAAACACTGCCCAATGGCCTGGAGCGCCATCAGCCGTGGCGTGCAGACCCCTTGAGGTTTGATGCTCCCTGCGTTGTGCCCGAGCAGTGGGAGCGATGGCTAATTCCTCGCTGTGAAGTAGGCACTTTAGCTGAGTCGTCCGCCGTGGAGAGCGTTATAAAGTAATTATCACCTTCGGCCAGACCCTAGTATCTACCTCTTTTCTAGGCCATCATTCCAGATATGCCAAGGACTGCCTAAGGATCGATATAATGTCTGGTAATTTCTCTATTGGGCGGCGCTGCAGCCCTCTTTTGTGTGTTTCCATAGTCGCAGCGCTAAGCGCTCCTTTCGCGGCAAGCGTAGCGGTCGCTAACCCTCAGCTAATGTCAGAAGTCGATACCCAGGCTGCTTCTGAGGTTAGCTATGCTAATTTTCAGCAGTGGCTTCGAGATTTTCGCCAGTACGCTGCAGGCCAAGGGGTCAGCGAAGCCACATTAAGCAACGCCCTGGATGGCGTTCGTTATCGTGAGCGTGTGATTGAACTCGACGGCTACCAGCCCGAATTTGTTCGCCCTATTTGGGAGTATCTGGATACCGCGGTTTCATCCACGCGTATTACTAACGGTCAAGAAAAGCTGGCTGATCACCGTGACACTGCTCAGCAAATGGAGCAGCGCTATGGGGTGCCAGCAGAAATAATCGTCGCCATTTGGGGCATCGAAAGTAACTATGGCAGTAATTTTGGCGATTTTTCGACGTTGGAGTCCCTGGCCACGCTGGCTTACGATGGTCGACGCCGTGACTTTGCTCGAGGTGAGCTGCTCGCGGCGTTACGGATTATTGATCAAGGTGATATCGCTGCTGAAGACATGAAGGGCTCCTGGGCTGGGGCGATGGGACATACTCAGTTTATTCCCAGTAGCTTCGAAGCCTATGCCGTCGATGGCGACGGTGACGGTCGGCGCGATATTTGGGACAGCATCCCTGATGTCATGGCATCAACGGCCAACTATCTTGACCGAGCCGGATGGCAAACCGGTCAACCCTGGGGTATTGAGGTACGCCTGCCCGAAGGGTTTGATTACGCCCAGACCGAACGCCGCAGCAGTGCCGAGTGGCGCAACCAAGGCGTACAGGCGCAGCAGGGCGAATTGCCGAACTTCGATAGCGCCGCTATCGTGGTACCCGCTGGCGCTAATGGCCCTGCATTTTTGGTAGGTGCTAATTTCCGTGCGATTTTACGCTATAACAATGCCACCAGTTATGCACTGGCCGTTGCGACTTTAGGCGATGCGATCGCTGGACGCGAGGGCATTCAGCACAGCTGGCCCCGGGATCAAGCGCCACTTACCCGTGACAATGTTCAAGAACTTCAGCGCGCATTGAACCGGGTAGGATACTCTGTAGGCGGCGCGGACGGCATTATGGGGCCCAACACCCGGCAAGGTTTGCGGAACTTTCAGCGTGATCAAGGGTTGATACCGGATGGGTTTGCGACCCAGGAGCTACTTGAACAGCTACGCCAGCGTTCGCAGTAAGCAGTGTTAAAAGGGTGCTTCTACTTTCCAAGGATGATGTTATGCAGTTGATAGGTAAGATGTTTTTTAACAGAGTGATGTTAGGTGCCGTGTTGTTAGGTTCTGGTCTGTCTGCTTCCATGGCGATGGCAGATGATGACCAGGTATTCGGCTGGGTTGAAAAAGCCACCCTGCAACCCTGGGATATCGAGGTAAAAGCCAAGCTCGATAGCGGAGCATTAACCTCTTCATTAGATGCTCGCGATATAGAGATGTTCGAGCAGGATGACGAGGAGTGGGTGCGCTTTCGTTTGAAGCTTGAAGATCAAGGAAGCGGAGACGTATTCAGCGACCAAATTGAGCGGCCGCTTTATCGAGAATTGGCTGTTCGCGGAGCAGGCGGCCGCGACGAGCGTCCCGTGGTGTTGTTGGAAGTGTGTATGGGCGACACCATTTACGAAGAGCAGTTTAGTCTACGTGACCGTGAAGAAATGAACTATCCGCTGCTGCTCGGTCGTCGTACCATTAGCCACCTTGGCTTGCTGGATGTGCGTGAAACCTTCTTGCAGGAGCCCGAGTGTGGGGAAAACGCCACCGTTGTGCCCCACGACCCAGAAGATGAACAGTCCTAACTTACCTATCGATCAACGCTTAAAACAGCCGTGATAGAAGCGCGGTCACGGCTGTTTCAACGCGTAAAATGCGCGGGCCTAGATGCATACCCTCGCAACCTGCTAGCATTAGTTGCTCTACCTCCCAAGCAATAAAACCGCCCTCAGGGCCTACCAATAGCAGGGTAGGTTCACTTATGCCTCTTGGGCAGGCGTTGGGCATGCCAGGATGGGCTACGAGTCCGCGGCGTTCGCTGAGTAAGCCAGGCAGTTGCTGCTCCAAAAAAGGACGAAAGCCTTTGCTCAGGGTGACCGATGGTAGCTGGGTGTCGCGGGCTTGCTCTAAGCCGAGTAGCAAGTGCTGGTGGATTTTCTCCGGGCGTAACTCAGGGGATTGCCAGTAGCTCTTCTCAACCCGTTTAGTATGTAGCAGGGTGATCTCTTTGACGCCTAGTGCCGTCACATGCTCTAACGTACGCGCCAACATACGGGGACGGGGCAGAGCCAATGCCAAATGTACGGGTAACGGTGGCGGCGGTGGCTCATCAAGGTTTTCTAATTGGAAATACGCGCGCTCAGCGTTGAGCTCTTTTAGCATCGCTTTGCCCATGGCGCCGCCTTGCACACCCACGGTGAGCCGGTCGCCAGGTGCCGATCGATGGACATCACGAAGGTGTTTTAGTCGGCGTGGATCGGTGATGCAGACGTGGCCGTCATTGGTGAGATCGTTGGGATTGAGCAGAATCAAATTCATAATGATGGTCTATTGGTCACAAAGCAGGCACGGTACGCCTTGCTAAACTATTAAGGTGGCTTGCATAGGCGCGTGGTGCAGGCACAATATCAGCAACGGAACCAGTAACGGGAATAAAAAAGTCCCTATCGCGTTTAAGGAGATGCGCCGTGCGCGTAATTCGTAAATATGCAAACCGCAGGTTGTACGATACTCAGCAGAGTCGTTATGTGACGCTGGAAGACCTGCGTCGTTTAATCATCGAAGAAGAGCCATTCAGGGTGGAAGATGCCAAAAGCGGAGAAGACCTGACGCGGACTATTCTGCTCTCTATCATTATTGAGCAGGAGCAAGCGGATAGCGAAGCGGAAGTGTTTTCAAACGATCTTCTAGCGCAGCTTATCCGGGTTTACGATATGACCTCACCGTTGCCGCTGTCGCGTTACCTCGAACAAGGTACGCAACTGATGTTGGAGCAGCAGAAACGTTTGCAGAGCCAGTGGAAACAGGCAATGCGCAACACGCCGTTAGAATTTATGCGTGAGCTTGCCGAAGAGAACATGCGCTTTTGGCAAAATACCTTGAATCAGCCGGGTCAAGCCGATGAGTCGAGTGATGCTGAGCAGCCTGAGAGCGATAGCAACGATACCAGCAAAGATAACAAACCCTCCTCCTGACCCCACTTGGTGCTGCGCTGTGGCATAATGCCGCCGATATACGCTCTCCCGTTTGAGAAGGATGCACATGAAGGTTTTGATGATAGGCGGCGGTGGTCGCGAGCACGCCCTGGCTTGGAAATTGGCGCAATCTACCCAGGTTGAGCAGGTCTTTGTCGCCCCCGGCAATGCCGGCACCGCGGCGGAAGCGAAGCTGACCAACGTAGCGATTGCCGCAACGGATCTCGACAGCCTGGTCGCTTTTGCCCGTGATGAGCAGATTGGCTTGACCGTGGTGGGGCCGGAGGCTCCCTTGGTTGAAGGTGTTGTTGACCGGTTCCAAGCGGCCGGTCTGACTATCTTTGGCCCTACTCAGGCGGCTGCTCAGTTGGAAGGCTCAAAATCATTTACCAAGGACTTCCTGGCCCGTCATGATATTCCTTCGGCTGACTACCAAACGTTTACTGACGTAGACTCTGCGCTTGCCTATTTAAGCAAAATGGGCGCACCCATTGTGATTAAGGCGGATGGCCTAGCAGCGGGCAAAGGCGTCATCGTGGCGCTGAGTGAAGCCGAAGCTGAGGCTGCTATTCGCGATATGCTGGAGGCCAATGCCTTCGGCGGTGCAGGCGCTCGCGTGGTTATCGAAGAGTTTCTGGAGGGCGAAGAGGCGAGCTTTATTGTCATGGTGGACGGCGAGCATGTGGTACCCATGGCCACCAGCCAAGACCACAAACGCGCTTATGATGGTGATACCGGCCCTAATACCGGCGGTATGGGCGCCTATTCACCAGCGCCTGTGGTCACGCCCGAGGTTGATGCACGTATCATGGAGCAGGTCATTCTGCCCACCGTGAGGGGCATGGCTGCAGAAGGCAATGCTTATACAGGGTTCTTATATGCAGGCCTGATGATCGACGCGGCGGGTAACCCCAAGGTTATTGAGTACAACTGCCGCTTTGGTGATCCTGAAACTCAGCCAATCATGCTGCGCTTAACCTCTGACTTCGCTGAGCTTTGCTTAGCGGGTGCCCAGGGCAAGCTGGATGGGCAACGCTGCGAATGGGATTCCCGTGCAGCGGTGGGCGTGGTGCTGGCGGCCGGAGGCTACCCTGGCAGCTACCGCAAGGGTGACGTGATTCACGGTTTAGCTGCGGCTGAAGAAACGGGCTGCAAAGTGTTCCACGCCGGTACCGCGCAGGATTCCCAGGGCGAGATTATTACGGCAGGTGGCCGTGTGCTGTGTGTAACGGCATTGGGCAATAGCGTCTCAGCGGCGCAGCAGCAAGCGTACCAAGGCGTTAATGCTATTCACTGGGACGGCGTCGAGTGTCGCCGTGATATCGCCTTCAGGGCGATTGCCCGAGAGGAGTAAGCACGCCTTACGCTAAGCTAATACTGACGAGGAAACAGGGCATGGAGCGTGTCAAGCTGGACTTTCCCGCTGAGGCGGTCATACATCGTCACCCCTTGACCGTGAGGGTAACCGATATGAACTACGGCCGTCACTTGGGGCATGATGCGCTGGTATCACTGCTCCACGAGGCGCGCATTCAAGCCTTTGCTGCACTGGATCTGCCTGAGTGGGATATGCAGGGATACCCTTCGGTGGTCGCTGATCTCGCCGTTCAGTATCAAAGTGAAGCGCGCTGGCCCGATGGCCTAACGATTGCCACCGCTGTACCCGAGCCCCAAGGCAAAGCGTTGACGATCTATCAGCGCATCTACCAGGCAGATTCTCAGCAGGTAGTCGCTACCGCACGGATCAATCAGCTACTGATTGATCGTGCTACTGGGCGTCCTGTCGAAGTACCCGAGCAGGTTAAACAAGCGCTTTCCCACGCGAGGTATGGCTGATGTCTCGGGAGTATCCGATTATCGCGGTAACCGGTTCCTCAGGGGCGGGTACCACCACCGTGAAGCGCAGCTTTGAGCGCATGTTTCTGCGCGAAGATGTGCATGCAGCAATGGTCGATGGCGATGCCTTTCACCGCTATACCCGTGATGACTTGCACCGCATCTTCCGAGAAGAGCCAGAACGCAAAGACGAACTTTCGCATTTTGCCGTAGAGGCGAATTTGCTGGATCGTCTGGAAGGGTTGTTTAGTGAGTATGGCGAACACGGTTCGGGTACTTTTCGGCACTATATCCATGCTGAAGATAAGCAGAAAATTGAAGCAGGCTGCCGGGTAGGTACTTTCACCGAGTGGCAGTCGCTGCCCTGTGGTACCGACCTGCTGTTTTATGAAGGCTTGCACGGTGGGCTGGTCACTGAGGAGTATGACATTGCCCGCCATGTGGATCTGTTGGTTGGTGTGGCGCCAACCATGAATCTTGAGTGGATTCAAAAGATCGACCGTGATACCAAGCTGCGGGGCTACTCACAAGAAGCGGTCATTGACACTATCCTGGGTCGGATGGATGACTATGTGCGCTACATCCAACCGCAGTTTTCGCGTACTCACATCAATTTTCAACGTGTGCCCACCGTCGATACCTCTAACCCCTTTGAAGTGCAGGATATTCCCACCGACGCTGAGTCGTTCGTGGTCATCCGTTTTCGTGATCCCTCCACCGTTGATTTCCCTTGGCTGCTGGCGATGATTAAGGACTCGTTTATGACCCGTCCGCACACGTTGGTGGTGCCGGGGGCGCGGATGTCGCTGGCGATGGAGTTGATTCTTGCCCCCTTGGTTAGGCATCTTCTTTCCCAGAGACGCTTTCGTTAAAAGGTAGCGGGCTTGAAGCTACCTCTCACCGGTGCAATTCATCGGTGCAATCATCAGACTCGCAGAGATAATTCGACACTTAAGTGGCAAGTAGTTAATAAAGGAGAGCTGTATGGATTGTCTGTTTTGTAAAATCATTAACCGTGAAATTCCCGCTGATATCGTTTATGAAGATGACCACGTGTTGGCATTCAATGATATTGGCCCCCAGGCGCCTACTCATCAGCTAATCATTCCTAAAAAGCATATCGCCACGCTCAATGATATCGATGAGGCTGATATTGCCACAGTAGGGCGGCTTCAGTTTACCGCCGCCAAGCTTGCCCGCGAGCAGGGGTTTGCTGAAGATGGCTACCGCGTGGTGATGAACTGCAACGAAATGGGCGGACAAACGGTCTACCATATTCATATGCATCTACTCGGTGGGCGTGCATTCACATGGCCTGCCGGTTGAGTTCGGCAGATCGCTATCGCAAGTCAACGGAGTGTTGCCATGGATCGTCAACAGAGTCGTTCAGATCGCCTGATACATCAGTTCGATACCATTTTACGAACGCTTATGCCACACGCTGCTTCACCACAGCGCACCAGCCCCGCTGAAGGTGTGGCTGAGGGAACGTTCGACGATCAAGAACGCCGCCATGCAGCAGGTTTGATGCGTATCAACCATTCTGGTGAGGTGTGTGTTCAAGCGCTGTATCAGGGGCAGGGCGTGACCGCTAAACTTCCTCATGTGCGTCACCAGATGGAGCAGTCGGCGCTAGAGGAGATCGATCATCTTGCCTGGTGTGATGAGCGTCTAGAGCAGTTGCAGAGCCGAACAAGCTGCTTAAACCCGTTGTTTTATGCCGCTTCCTTTGGCATTGGCGCGGCCACTGGGGCGGTCAGTGATCGTATTAGTTTGGGATTGGTTGCCGCGACCGAAGAGCAGGTAGGTAAGCATCTTGATTCACACCAACAGTCGCTACCCCGTGGTGACAACCGCTCCCGCGCCATACTGCGCCAGATGGCAGTTGATGAAGCTCACCATGCTCAGCTTGCCTTAGAAGCGGGGGGGCGTTCGCTTTCCGGCACCGGTGAAGTGGGGCATACGGCTGGCCTCTAAGGTAATGACTAAAAGCGCCTATCATCTCTGAGACATATTCACGTTGCATAATGGGTTAAGTGGCGGTGTAGGGAAGTCGTTACCAAGGAGAGGAGCAAGAAGATGCTAGGCAATGCAGTGCTGTTTTTAATTATTGCGATCATCGCTGGGGCGGTCGGTTTTTCTGGCATTGCCGGGGCGGCGTCCACCATTGCGCAAATTTTGTTTGTGCTGTTTCTTATTTTGTTTCTTGTGTCATTTTTTACCGGCCGCAGACGTTAGGGCTTTGCGCTAGCGTCAGTGCAAACACAAACTAAAAGGCCCCGCTCTGCGGGGCCTTTTGCTGTCAGCATTGACTGCCAGCGTGATGCTAATGATTAAGCATCAATACGCTTATACTTCATGCGCTTAGGCGTATCGTTTCCGACCCGCTTTCTATGATCCTCTTCGTACTCCGCGTAGTTGCCTTCAAATAAGACCACTTCAGAGTCACCTTCAAAGGCCATAATGTGCGTGGCGATACGGTCAAGGAACCAACGATCGTGAGAGATCACCATAGCGCAGCCCGGGAAGGCTAGAAGCGCGTCCTCCAGTGCCCGCAGGGTTTCAATATCCAGGTCGTTGGAGGGCTCATCGAGCAGCAGCACGTTAGCGCCTTGCTTGAGCGTTTGGGCAAGCTGTAAGCGACCGCGCTCACCACCGGAAAGCTCCGACAAACGCTTCTGCTGGTCGTTACCCTTAAAGTTGAAGCGACCCACATAGGCACGCGAGGAGACTTCGTAGCCGTTAATATTAAGGATATCCTGACCATCCGAAACGGCTTCCCACACGCTCTGCTTGTCATCTAAGCCGTCGCGTAGCTGTTCGACGTAAGCGATATCGACCGTTTCACCCACCAGGACTTCGCCTTCGTCCGGCTGCTCTTTACCGGTAATCAGTTTAAAGAGCGTCGATTTACCCGCACCGTTACCACCGACGATACCAACGATCGCACCCTGGGGAATGGTGAAGGAGAGGTTCTGGTAGAGCAGCTTGTCATCGAAGCGTTTAGCCACATCACGAAACTCAATGACGTTATCGCCCAGGCGCGGGCCAGGCGGAATATAAATTTCATTGGTCTCATTACGCTTTTGGAAGTCGCCAGACTGCATCTCTTCAAAGCGGTTGAGGCGTGCTTTGCTCTTTGCCTGGCGGCCTTTGGCGTTACTGCGCACCCACTCAAGCTCTTGCTTGATGGCTTTCTGACGCGAGGCTTCCTGCTTGGCTTCCTGGTTCAAACGCTGATCTTTCTGCTCCAGCCACTGGGAGTAGTTACCCTCGAAGGGTATGCCTTGGCCACGATCAAGCTCCAAAATCCAACCCGCCACGTTGTCCAGGAAGTAGCGGTCGTGGGTGATCGCCACTACTGTACCGTTATAGTCGTGAAGGAAGCGTTCAAGCCAAGCCACCGATTCTGCATCCAGGTGGTTGGTAGGCTCGTCAAGCAGCAGCATATCGGGGCTGGAGAGCAGTAAGCGGCAGAGTGCTACACGACGGCGCTCACCACCTGAGAGGTTACCCACTTTGGCATCCCAGGGGGGGAGTCGCAGTGCTTCGGCAGCAACGTCAAGTTTGCGTTCCAGGTTATGCGCATCAGCAGCTTCGATAATATTTTCAAGCCGGGCCTGCTCGCTGGCTAGCGCATCAAAGTCGGCGTCGGGCTCTGCGTAGGCCGCATACACCCCATCCAACTTCTCCTGGGCATCTTTGATCGCCCCCAGTGCTTCTTCGACGGTGTCGCGGACGTTTTTCTCGTCATCTAGCTGCGGCTCCTGTGGAAGGTAGCCAACATTGATGCCAGGCATCGGACGAGCTTCACCTTCAAACTCTTTATCGACACCGGCCATAATGCGCAGCAGTGTGGATTTGCCCGAACCGTTAAGCCCCAGAACGCCGATTTTGGCGCCAGGGAAAAACGAGAGCGAAATATCCTTGAGAATTTGCTTTTTGGGCGGCACTACTTTGCCAACCCGGTTCATGGTGAAAACGTATTGCGCCATGGAGATCCGTTAAGTTGTTGAAAAGAAGAAAGCGACAGCAGCAGACTGCTGGCTCTTATTGCTGGCTGAAGCGTGATGATAGTGGTCTGCACCAGGAAAGGCTAGGCTACTTGAGGTGTTGGCTAGCCAGGCCCGCTCATTTGCTGAGAAGGCCAAGCTGCTCAAGGATTACTCTTCTTCGTCCCAGTCATCTTCGATGGCGCGCTGAAGTCGTCGCTCTTCCAACCACGCCTCGACTTGGCGCCGCGCGCGTAAGCTGTCAGCTTTGCTCGGTTTGCTTCTGTTGTAGTGGTCGTCATTGACGGCGTCTAAGCTTTCGAACTCATCTGAGTCGAGTGTTTCGTTGCCTAAGGTTTCATGACTTAGGGTCTCACGACTTAGGGGATCACGGCTCATGTGATGTCCTCCAACCCAGCCGGCGTGCCGGCGTAACAACGGCTTCACGCGAGTACATGTGCAGTTTATTAAACACATGCCAACTGCAAAGTGAAGCGCCTAGCGCAATTCAAGCGCCTTGCCGCTATATAACGCCAGTTGGGATGAAGTTCAAGCTTTATAGTTTTTTTTAGTGAGAAAGTTAATGATTAGCTGTTTTCTCGCTGCTTTTGTAACTCCGCTAGCGCAAGCTGTGTTTCTACACGCTCCGTTACATCTTTTTGCACGCCAATGTAATACATCAGCTTGTCTGCTTCGTCATAGACCGGCGTAATGGAAAGTTCATTCCAAAACATGGTGCCGTCTTTGCGATAATTACGCAGTACTTCTCGAGAAGGTCGGCCCTCGTTTAGCGCATCTCGAATGGCGACAAGCGCGTCCTGGTCGCGGTCTTCGTTCTGTAAAAAGCGGCAATCGCGATACAGAATTTCATCAGCACTATAGCCCGTCAAGCGCTCAAAGCCTTTGTTGACGTAGATGAGGATATTTTCATCCCCTTCCTGTTCGGCAACGACAATGCCGTCTTCCGATGCGTCAACAATACGTTCGAGCAATTCTGGACTGATCAATGGAGATCGTTTCATCAAGGGGTTCCTGTTGCAGCTCCAATCCTTTCCGTCGTTCACAGTCGCTTTCGCCCATGAGCTAACGGAGTTTCCAATCACTTATTATAGGCAGCATAGCAAAGGCGCCACTACATCACTGCTATTCGGCCCTATCATGGCGAGCGTTGTCACGCATTGCAATCGCGAACGCTACGCTAATGTAGGTAGAGCTCTCGATAGCACGCTTGAATACATGTGGTTACCAGTGGCGCGTCACTCGACTTCAGGTAATTGATGGGTGCTAAGTATGGCCCCCACGGCGGTAGCCGCTAGCATGAGGAGTAATGTGCCGCTACCAAACCACTGGGCAAAGGCGCCAATAAGGCCACCTACAATCAACATTAATACGCCGGTTAAGGTATTCGAGAGCGCCACGTAAAGCGCACGATTATCTTGGCTGGCCATATCGACGAGGTAGGTTTTACGCCCTAAGCGTACGCCGTGGTGAACAATCACGAGTAGTGCATAAACTGCCGCATAGGGCCATATGCTGTGTGTCCACTCGCCGGGTAACCAAGCTAAACTAGCGCCCATTATGCAGCAAATGGCGGTACCGATCGCCGCATCGCGCATCACGCCACGGCTCGACTGATCCGCCCGTTTCCCCCATGCCGGGCTAGCTACCATCGCGGCCAGCCCCGACACCACAATCAGTATGCCCAGGCCTCCCAGGTCGGTGCCGCTTTGGTTTTGCCCTAGCAGGGCGATGTAGGGTAGGGCGAGTGCACTTGAGAGCAGCAGCGCCCTGGCAAGGTTGAAGTGTAAAAAAGTACGGTCATCTTTTAACAGCGACAGTCCCTGTTTAATACTGTCCCAGCCGTTTTCGCCGCCTTCTACTGCCCCAGGGGCTTCTTTGATGCGTGCGGCGGCGATGGCATTGATTAGCCACCCGCAGGCAGCTATGGCCAGCAGTATCGCCACCACTAAATGGCCGGGTCGGCTCTCAAACAGCATTAGCAGTGTCCCAGCGACCAACGTTGCACCACCAGCAATGCTGCCGCTCCAGCCCATTAGCGTACCGCGGCGGCGCTTGGCAATGGTTTTGCCCAGCACATCTTTTGTGGCAATTGAGGATAAGCCACGTGCCAGTGAGAGCAGAACTAATGCTGTGAGCACTAACGCTCCGCCCAAGGTGCCGGTGGCGAACAACGCCAGTACGGCAAGCGTTAAGGCAGCGAAGGCTTGGGTCAGCGCGCCGACCACCCACACCCATTTGCGCTTAGGTTTTAAGCGAATAAACCCCGCTACGAAGATTTGCGGCAGCAGGGCACCCGATTCTCGGATGGGGACCAGCAGACCTACCATCCAGATGGGAGCGCCAATAATGCCCATCAGCCAGGGTAAGACTAAACGCGCGCTCGACAGCTCGTCAGCCAGTTTATTGCCCAAAGAGGCCCATATATGTAGAAAAAAATTACGCGGTTGTTCGTCGCAGGCGCTTTCAGGTATGTCGTCGCACATGCGGCTGTCGTCATCGCCCGTTAGCCACTCATACAGGCGAGTTTGTGAAACGTTATGTTCGGCCATTGGGACTCCTTCTTAATCGACCTATCTCAAGCGACCTGTCTCAAGAGAGCTATTTCAAGAGAGCTATTTCAAGAGAGCTATCTCAAGAGAGCTATCTCAAGAGAGCTATCTCAAGCCATCTCAAAATGACAGAATATCCTTTTAGAATGCCACATTAACTTGCCTGGGAGATCAGGGATGTCACGTATTCAAATCCGTTATTGCACGCAATGCCAATGGCTGCTGCGCAGTGGTTGGTATGCACAGGAGTTGCTCTCAACCTTTGGTGAAGGTTTAAGCGAGGTCTCATTAGCCCCTTCCCATGGCGGTACGTTCGAGATCTGGTGTGATGATCTGCTGTTATGGGAGCGCAAGCGCGATGGCGGTTTCCCAGATATCAAGCTTCTTAAGCAGCGTGTACGCGACCAGTTGGAGCCGGGTCGAGATTTAGGGCATATCGACCGATGAATCAGGATAGGCAAGCAATCCTGTTTGGCTTAGGGGCCGTCGCATTATGGTCGACGGTGGCAACGGCCTTCAAAGTGGCACTCGCTTGGATGAGCCCTCTAGAGCTGATGTGGCTCGCAGCGCTTGTTTCTTGGGCACTGATGGGGGCGCTGGTCATCAAGCAGGGAAATATCGCCACAGCGTTGCGCACCGGTTGGAAGACAGCAGCGTGGGCAGGGCTTATGAACCCAGTGGCTTATTATTTGGTGCTCTTCGCCGCCTATGACCGTCTCCCAGGGCAAGAGGCGATGGCACTAAATTACACCTGGGCCTTAGCGATGGCGTTTTTGGCCGTGCCTTTGCTCGGGCAGCGCTTAACGCGTATGGATATTGTTGCTGGGCTGGTCGCCTACGCAGGCGTATGGGTGATAGCAACACGAGGCGCGGTTTTAAATGTCTCTTTTGCCGACCCGTTAGGGGTCGTGCTGGCACTCGCTTCGACTCTTCTTTGGGCGCTGTATTGGCTGCTTAATGCGCGGGATAGCCGACCACCCCTTGTTGGCCAGTGGCAAAACTTTAGCGTTGGCCTACCTGTGTTGACCCTATTGCTATTACTGGGCCCTGGTTACCAGTGGCACGGTTGGCCTGCCTTTGGTGCTGGTGTGTATGTGGGGCTATTTGAAATGGGGGTGGCCTTCATTCTGTGGCAGTTGGCAGTGCATAAAGTGTCGCGCACGGCCAAAGTCTCCAACCTGATTTTTCTCTCACCTCCTGTATCACTGCTGTTACTTTTCCTGGTAGTGGGAGAGCCTATTTTGCCTTCAACGTTGATTGGGCTAGTGCTGATACTGCTGGGTCTCGGGCTGCAACAAGCACAGAAAAACGAATAATTCTGAATATTTTTTTGTGTTTTAATGGTGTTCTTATTGTAATTTTTTGTGACATTTGGTTTTATAGCCTCAGGATGAGTAGGAAATTAACTAAATTAGTCTAAGCTCAGCTAATTAAGTTTTATCTACCATGTGTTTACTTCAAAAATTGGGCGCTCGTAGAGGGACACAGGCTCACTTCGGGATGAGACTTCGCGGGCTTACGCTTGAAGCAATAGTGCAGCATGGCTCAATGGGTCACACGAATAATGAGCTGCGTGCAATGAGTGCCACATCATAGGGAACGCTGACGATGAAAAAAAATGCCGTATCGAGACTAAAAAAAACCTTCTGTCACCATGTTTTTAAGCCGCTGACAATGACCACGTTAGCGTGTGTCCCGCTTACGGCATTAGCGCAGTCGCTACCCGCTAGCCTCTACGCGCCAGGTGCCACTGATCTTCCCAGTACTATTCAACAAACGATCATTACTAATCCCGATGTAAACGCTGCATGGGCGAACTTTAGCGCTTCTGGGAGCGATGTCAGAGTCGCAAAGGGTAATTATTTGCCTTCTATTGATATCTCTGCGGGCGTGGGTCGGCAAGACCAGCAAAATGATGGGCGCGGAAGCTATAGCAGTGACTTTGCTGAGCTCACGCTCACCCAAATGGTGTTTGATGGGTTTGCCACCCGTAGCGAAGTAGAGCGTTTGGATCGCACTCGGCTGATTGCCTATTTTGAGCTGCTGGGTGCAAGTGAAGAGGTGACGCTTGAAGCTTTTCGCACCTACCTTGATGTGCTTCGCTACCGCGAGATGGTGCGTTTAGCTCAAGATAATTACCGCGAACACCAACGTGTGTTCTCGCAAATTGAAGAGCGTGCGCTTTCCGGGGCGGGCCGTGGCGTTGACCTAGAGCAAATTAGCGGCCGTTTGGCATTAGCCGAATCCAACTTGATGACCGAGGCGTCGAACCTGCACGATGTAACGGCTCGCTATCAGCGTATCGTAGGCGAACTTCCTCCTCAGAATATGTCGCCTGCACCTAGCTTGGCCGATGAACTACCCGCTGGTGTCAACCAAGCGATCGAAATGGCATTTGAGGGGAACCCTGAGTTCCATGCCGCGATTGAAAATATTGCTGTGCAACGTGCGGAACAAGAGGCTGCGAAGGCCGCCTTTATGCCCCGCCTGGATATACAGGGACGTACGGGCACCAATAATCAAGACGACTCGATAGCTGGGCGCAGTGATGAGCACAGTATTCAACTGGTCGCCAGCATGAACCTCTATCGCGGTGGTTCTGATAGTGCAGCTTTTGATGCGGCGGCCACGCGTATTGAACAAGCTGTCAACCAGCGCGAAACGGCTTGTACAAACGTACGTCAAACCACGCAAATTGCTTATAACGATACCCAGCGTTTGGGTGAGCAATTGAACTATTTGAATGATCATCGCCAATCGATCAACCGGGTTCGTGGGGCTTACCAGCAGCAGTTTGATATTGGCCAACGTACTTTGTTGGACGTGCTTGATAGTGAAAACGAGTACTTCGAAGCCAGCCGAGCCTACGCGAATGCAGAGTTTGACTTAACTTTGGCTCAAGCGCGTACGCTAGCAGCAATGGGGCAGCTTATGCACACCCTTGAAGTGGTGCGTGACGATATCCCCACTCTTGACGAATTGGGGTACGACGACGCCACACTTAGCGCTGAGATGGCCTGTGGAACGGAAGGGCCTCGTGGCTTTAATTTAGAAGACTTTACGCGCGGTATTTCTTCGCTACCCGCTCACGCTGATACGCTAGCGTCGTCTTACGCCGCCAATGAGCAGCCAGTCATGATTTCCCAGTACCTGCAATTGGGCCACGAGGATGTGCTGGTCACTAACGGCTAACGTGTTCGAATAGTTTGCTGTGCAGAAACAGAGTTATTCGTCGTTTGGCGGCGAAGGGTTAGCGGCTTTCGCTAATCATAGGGGAAATAGATGCCTAAATAGGCATTAGGGGAATGAGGTCTCTGTGACACAAACCAAGCTGGAAAGGCCGGCCGCTGCAAATGCTAGCGAGCAGCCAGTAGGCGATGAGTTACTCGAATGTTTGAAAGCGGTTGCCTCATTTCATCAGCATGAGGTGTCATCAGAGGCCCTTAGAGCTGGCTTGCCCTTGGAGCAGGGCAAGCTAACGCCTTCCGTATTTGGTAGGGCTGCCTCCCGTGCTGGACTGACGGCGCGAATTGTTAAAAGTAAGCTGTCGGCGCTTAACCCCGCTCTCTTTCCCGCTATTCTACTGCTGGAACCAGGTAGGGCGTGCGTACTGTTGGGGATAGATCTCAAACAGCAAAAAGCGAACGTCATTTTTCCTGAACTATCTGAATCAAACGTTGAACTGCCCCTGGAAGAGCTGTATGCAGGCTATAGCGGCGAAGCTATTTACGTTCGCCCTAAGTTTTTAGCGGATAACGCCTCGGAACCAGGCGTCAAGAAACGCCGCGACCAGCACTGGTTTTGGGGCGTCATTCGCGAAAGCAGACCTCTCTATCGCGATATCGTGTTGGGGTCAGTGGCGATCAATGTGTTTGCCATCGCCATGCCGCTGTTCGTGCTTAACGTCTATGACCGAGTAGTGCCCAATCAGGCAACGGAAACGCTATGGGTGCTGGCAATAGGCATCTTTATAGTGCTGTGCTTTGATTTGGTACTCAGGCTAATGCGCAGCAGCTTTGTCGACTTAGCCGCTAGCCGTGCGGATGTGAAGCTCTCTTCCTCAATCATGGCTAAAGCATTGGGCCTTCGTTTAGAAGAGCGCCCCGCATCAACCGGCTCGTTCACTTCGACGCTCCAGTCTTTTGAGTCAGTACGCGCGTTTATTGGTTCTGCGACCATTCTGGGGATTGTCGATCTTCCGTTCGTACTGATGTTTGCGGCGATTATCGCGCTGATTAATCCCTGGCTAGTGCTGCCGGTATTGGTGGGCATCGTATTTGTGCTGCTCTACGCGCTGGCTGCTCAGGGTAAGCTTCATGAACTTTCTCAAACTACCTGGGAAGTCGGCGCACAGCGCAACTCACTGTTGGTAGAGTCTATTTCCCAATTAGAAAATGTTAAGGCCCTGCGGGCTGAAAGCCGTATCCAGCGCCACTGGGAAAAATCATCTGCCTTCCTTTCCCGTACTGGCGCGCAGCTTAAGATGGTGAGCACCTCAGTCTCCAGCGTGGCCCAGTGGGCGCAGCACAGTGTGGCGGTGTGCGTCATTATCGTCGGTGTATATCAAATCATCGAAGGTAACCTCACCCAGGGTGGGTTGATTGCCGCTTATATGCTCTCTTCCCGGGCGATGGCACCTATAAGTCAGGCTGCAGCGCTGCTGGCGCAATATCATCAATCCTCCACGGCGCTTGAGTCACTCAATGCGGTAATGGATAAGAAGGTTGAGCGCCATGAAGGCAAGGCTTATGTAGAAAAGCCCAGCTTCGCCGGCAATATACGCCTTGAGAAAGTCACTCTTCGTTACCCTAATGAAGAGCGCGAGGCGCTGAAGGATGTATCGATAACTGTCAAAGCCGGTGAGAAAGTTGCGTTACTTGGCCGCATTGGTTGCGGCAAATCTTCATTAAACAAGCTAGTGCTAGGGTTTTATCAGCCAACCTCGGGGGCCGTGCTGGTTGATAACGTGGATATTCGCCAGTTAGACCCACTGCAGCTGCGCCGTCATATTGGCTATGTTCCTCAAGACGTTAGCCTGTTTTCAGGATCTCTGCGGGACAATATTGTGGCGGGTGGCGGTAGCGACCGCGTTGAGGATGAGGCATTGCTTAGAGCGATTGACTTGGCCGGCCTAGAGTCACTCGTCAACAACCACCCACATGGCGTGGATTTGCAAGTAGGTGAACGCGGCCAAGCACTTTCCGGCGGGCAAAAACAGTCTGTCGCCATTGCCCGTGCGCTAGTGCAGGATCCGCCTATCCTGCTGTTGGATGAACCGACAAGCTCTATGGATAATGCTAGCGAAGAAGCGTTTAAAGCCAACCTTAAAAACGTCGCTGCTGGCAAAACCATCCTAGTGGTCACGCACCGTACCTCGCTCCTCTCATTGGTCGACCGAATTATTGTCATGGATGCCGGCAAGGTCGTGGCGGATGGCCCGCGGGATACAGTGGTAGAGGCATTGCGTAAAGGCCAGATCGGGAGGGCATCGTAATGGCGCGTAAACCCTCTTCCACGACCGAGCAAAAAGGTTTTGACGCCATTGGCCGTTTTTCAGAAAAAGGCCAAAAACCATTTCGCCCTTTTATGGATCGGTTGTTTGCCAAGCGTGTGACCTCTGCCCACCTAAACCGCGATTGGGCAAGCGATACCGACTGGGCGCGTATGCAGCAAGAGCCCATTCGTGCACGGTTATTCCTCTATACCGTCCTGCTCACTGTGGTTGCGTTGTTAGTGTGGGCGTATTTTGCTTCTATCGATGAAGTAACCCGTGGGGCAGGGCGAGTGATCCCTGCAAGCCAACTACAGCGTATCCAGTCTTTTGATGGTGGCGTTGTTGAACAGATCTTTATTCGCGAAGGGCAGATCGTCGAGGCAGGTCAAGTGCTGATGCAGATCGACCCTACGCGCTTTGTTTCTGATTTTCGAGAAAACCGTGCCCAGCGTTATGCGCTTCAGGCGCGTGCTGAAAGGCTACGTGCGCTAGCAACGGGCACTGCGTTTGAGCCTTCCGAAGAGCTCCGTCAAGAAGTGCCTGATATTGTGATGCAAGAGCGCGAGGTTTATGAAAGCCGTCGTGAAGAGTTGCGCGAACAAGAAAATGTGCTTAATGACCGCATTCGTCAGCGTCAGGAAGAGCTGCGAGAGGCGCAAGCTCGCCGTGATACAGCCCAGCGTGAAGTCAATATGGCCAGTCAAGAGCTTAACTTGACTCGCCCGCTGTTGGCTTCGGGGGCTGTGTCTGAGGTAGAAGTGCTGCGCTTAGAGAGAGATGTATCTAGTGCCACAGGGGAGCGTAACCAAGCGGATGCCGCTGTTTCACGTTTAGAGGCCGGGGTGGAAGAAGCAGAAGGGCAATTGCTGGAGCTGGGTGCCGAACGCCGGAGTGAGTGGCGGAATGATCTGGCTCAAACGTTGGGCGACCTAAATGCATTGCAACAATCGGGAACTGGTTTGCAGGATAGGGTACGACTGACCGAAATTCGCTCGCCGGTTGATGGTATTGTTCAGCGCATACATATCAACACCATAGGTGGTGTTGCTCAGCCAGGGGGAGAGGTTGTTGAAATCGTGCCTACTGACGACCAACTGCTGGTTGAGGCGCGCATCGCCCCGCAAGATATCGCCTTTTTGCATCCTGGGCAGCCTGCGACTATCAAACTGACGGCCTATGACTATGCCATTTATGGTGGCTTACAGGCCGAGCTTGAGCGTATTAGCGCCGATACCATTACTGATGATGACGGTAATACCTTCTATCAAGTGCGGGTGCGCAGTTTAGAAAACGAAAATGTCGCCGATAAACTACAAGTAATTCCCGGCATGACGGCGCAAGTGGACATAGTAACGGGCAAGCGCACAGTGATGCAGTTTATGCTGAAACCTGTCTTAAGAGCGTGGCGTGATTCCATGGGGGAACGCTGATGAAGCATTGGTTCATTACGACGGATGGAAACTTAAAAGCGCGTTGGAAAAAAGCGTTTCCCGAGATGGTAGCCTCCAAACCAGATGTGTTTATTAATAAAACACAGCCTAATGATGTGGTTTGGCTGTCTACGACTGTTGAAGGGTGGTCAGAGCTGATCGGTACCGTAACTGCCAAGGGAGCTGTTGTCGTTGTACTAAGTTACTCGCCGGATGACCGTGAGGCGTTAAGGTCACTGGATCTGGGGGCGCGGGGATATGTTCATACGCTTGCTGCGCCCGAGGTACTTAAGCAAGTGGCGTTGGTGGTCACTAACCAAGGCGTGTGGGTTGGTCAAGAGTTGCTTGCTAAAGTGCTTGGAGGCTCTTTTAAAGCGTTGCAGCAAAGGGCTGAAGGTGGCAGTTCTTTCAATACAGAGCAGCTTGGAGATTTAACCGACCGTGAACGGGGCGTTGCACTTGCTGTGGTGCGCGGCGCTACAAATAAGGAAGTCGCGCGTCAGTTAGATATTACGGAGCGTACAGTAAAAGCGCATCTTAGCGCTATTTTCAAAAAGCTGGCTGTTCGAGACCGCTTACAGCTTATTTTGAAGCTAGCACCGGTAGTGGAACGCATTCCAGAACGCTTTTAATGTTCATAACTTAGCGCGAGCAGCGCCTCTATATGTTGCAGCGCTTATTCAATACATTTCTGTCCCTCACATTAGCCTCTATTATTGAGCAACTTAATGCCGGGTATTAAAGATTCTTCACTGTATTGCTCGCTTCCATTAAGTAAGTCGAGTGCTGAACACTCCTCCCGAGCGGCGGAAATTTCGCATGTGTTGGATAGCATGGGCGACACCGTGATGCCTATGTGGTTGGACAGACACACAGAGTTTGCGGAATTTTCGCAGGTAATGTTGATTTCAGTAAGCGATGGCTATGAGCGTGCACAAGTCACGTCTATGCAACTTGATTTGAGCAGCTTGCAGGCAGGCAACTGGGCGGCGTTATTACCCACTTTGAAGCAAGCAGTGACAAGACTGGAGCGAAAGTTCTCCCATCCTTTGGTGTGGTGTCGGTTGGAATGGCCTTTTGCCGTACGAGAGTGGCAGTGGCAGGCGCTAAAACAGGAGATGAAGCGCTATAAGCGCAGCTATTTTCGCAGCGGCCTAGCCTTTGTTGGTAAGAGGCTCCCGCGACTTTTGTTGACTGAGATGGAGCTAAACGCCAATGCCTGTTTGTACGCAGGAGGGCATGTTGAGCATGCTGAAGTCAACCAACATCACCTTGAGCGCTACATGAAAGCGCGTCACGGCTCAAGCCAGATGCCGGACTTTGCCGACAACATGACGGTGTGGAGTTTTTCCACTACCGGCATATTTGTGGATGTTAGCGGTGAGACAACAAGTGTGCATGCACTGGAAACCCGACCAAGGCGCTGGAGTAGGCGGGAGATGCCACCGCTGACAGTGGCTTCCACAGGGGAACTGATAGCCCGCTCGACCCGCTTTTTAGGCAAACAGGTTGGCCAGGATGGTCGATACGTATATGGCTATTTTCCTTGTTTTGATCGCCTCATTAATACTTACAATGTATTACGTCACGCCAGCAGTACTTATGCTTTGTTGGAGGGGTATGAGGCTTGCTCTGATCAACTGCTTTTAAGTGATGAGCAGCTTGGGCTGGTACGCCAACAGATATCTTGGGCGCTTTCGGGCTTATGTTCCGAGTTTGTCGTTCATCGCCAAGGGGCGGCCTATGTGGTGGATAGGGGCGATATCATCAAGTTGGGAGCCAATGCGGTCGCCATTCTTGCGTTGGTGAAGTATCACCAAGTCATGGGAGATGATCGTTATGCTGATTTGGTGGATGCACTGGCGCTAGGGATTTCAAGAATGCAGGAAGCTGACGGTAGCTTTGTGCACGTACTCAATGCTGCGGATTTATCGGTTAAGGAAAAGACCCGGATAATTTATTACGATGGTGAAGCCGCTTTTGCTCTGATGCGACTTTACGATCATACCCGCAATAGTCGTTGGCTGGACTGCGTTGTCAAAGCGTTTGACTACTTTATCGCTAACGGGCACGAAAAGGCGCATGACCATTGGCTTGCTTATTGCGCAAATGAATTGGTGGTGCATTGTCCAGAGCGACAATATTTTGCGTTTGCGGTGCGCAACATAGAAGGTTATGTCGATTTTATTCGCGAGCGGGTGACCACTTTTCCAACACTGCTTGAGCTGTCAATGGCGTTTCACAAGACGCTGCTCAAGCTGGAGACACGCCCTGATTTAATCGATGTGCTGAACGGTTTTGATATCAATGCGTTTTATCGGGCACTGCACGCCAGAGCGAACTATCTTCTGAATGGTTTTTTCTGGCCGGAAGTAGCGATGTACTTTAAGTCACCCGCTACTATCCTGGATGGTTTTTTTATTCGCCATCACGGTTTTCGCGTAAGGATTGATGATGTAGAGCACTACCTTTCAGGGCTGGTGGCCTATCAGCAACTGCTGTGTAAGGGAAAATATGCCAGTATCAAGCCACCGTTAGAAAATAAGCTTGATGCAGAGGCTATGGCCTCGGCAACGGGGGGAGAATGGATAACATCTCCTCCTGATAAATGGTTGGCAAGTGGAGTATGCTGCTGGCCGAAATCCTTTCAACCTGGGCAGGTGGTTGTCGCTCGGGGCAAGGAGATGAGCAAAGGTTTTTTGCCATTCGCGGCGGTGAAATCACTGGTCACTAAAGGTGCTTCCTCAGTGCTTTGTGATGATGGCGAGGCATATCGTGATATCGGTGTGCCCGTGTTACAGGTAGACGATATTCGCGCAGCAACACTGGCCATAGGGCAGTGGCAACGGCGCTGCTACGCAGGTCGGGTCGTTGGTATTACCGGAAGCGCAGGCAAAACAACGGCGGTGGCGATGCTAGCCCATGTGCTGAGCTACAACAGTTCAGTAGGGCAAACGCAAGGCAGTGCCAACCTGCCGATTGGTATTGCCTGGAACATCGCTGCAATGCCTCCAGAGGCGCCATACTGGGTTGTTGAAATGGCCATCGGCTCCATGGCCCACAATACGGATATTGCTCGCCCTGATATCGCCATTGTTACGAATATCGCTGCGTCGCACCTGGAATATCACCACTCGTTGGACGAAATTGCTCGTAAGAAAGCGCTTATTTTTCAGGGTATGCCAGCCAATGGGGTCGCAATTCTCTATCGTGATATGCCGCAGTATGCCTATCTTGCTGAGCAGGCAAGGAGCTACCACCTAAAAGTAGTCAGCTTTGGCGAGCATGCTGACGCTGACATACGCATGCTTGAGTTTTCAGGCAATAGCGGGCGCATTACGTTCGATGGCGCTTCGTATGAACTATGCATGAGCGCCGCTGGGCGTCATATGCTGCTTAACGCTATGGCAGTGCTGGCAGTGGCCAGGCACGACAACCTTCCTTTAGACACCGTTATGGCTCGCCTAGCCTCTTTTCAGGCTGTGGCAGGGAGGGGGGAGGTGCGGGCCATTGATTACCACGGAGTGGCGATCACTGTGTACGATGAAGCTTATAATGCCAATCCGTTATCGATGCGTATGGCACTGGAAGCTTTCTCCGCACTACCTGTCGATGCGGATCACAAGCTATTGATTATTGGCGATATGCTGGAGCTTGGCTCAGAATCAGAGGTGCTGCACCTGGAGCTTGTTCCCATACTTAACGCGTTATCGGCCAGGCAAATACTGCTGTGCGGTCAACATTGCCAAGCGTTAGCGCCACTACTGGGAGGGGAGGCCGCCGGAGTGTTTCATTTCTCGGATGTCAAAGCACTTGAAGCAGCATTGCCTAACCACATGATGTCGCAAGATAGCGTACTTGTTAAGGCATCCCATGGTATTGGGTTACACGCGCTTTTTTCACACCTGACCCGTGGATAAATACTTATCGTCAAGCCGGCGCTGGTGGGGCGCTCTGCTATTGCTTTGTGCGATAGGCAAGCTAGCGCCTGCTGTTGCTCAGTCGCAGCATGAAGCCGGTGAATGCTACTACCTGCAGGGTGATGGATCGCTCGAGGAGTTGGCAAATGAGCCGAATCCTGCGAAGGGTTTTGATGACATTCACTTCTTTGTCGAGAGCCCTGACCAGAGTGCGGCGCTAAACGCAACGCAACTTGAAGACTTGGAGCTTCAGTTGGCGGCTGCCGATGCGCTTTATCGCGACGTGCTGGGGCTCACACCACCTTTGCTCATGCCACGCTATCAGCGTGCGCACTTCATTATGGTGGTTTTACGTACTGATCAAACACGTAGCGGGCAGGCTTATGACGAAGTTGTACGCAGCGCTGCCTCGCCAGATTGTCATATTCGCATGGCTCTGGGTGGGCATGTGAATGCAGCACGGAGCTTAACGCCTGCACATGAACTGTTTCATCTATACCAAAACGCACACATGATGTTCAAGCAAGGTTGGGTGCATGAAGGGTTGGCTCGCTGGTCGGAATCGCTGTTGAGAGGGGATGTACAACAGGGGGATTCCCTGCCCGCTAATATCGAGGCGCTTGAGAGGGTGATGCAAGAGAGCTACGGCGCAGCGCCATTTTGGCAGCGGTTGTTTTACCTGCTTGACCCCCAAGGGGATATATCCATTCCTGATGCGCTTCGAGATATACGCTATCACGATGGCAGCCAAGTAGTGGCGGTGACCGAGCTTTATGGGAGCGCGTTTCTGCCGCTGCTATTCTCTTCACTAAACGAGGCCGGGAAGGCCCTTGCGACCCAAGAACAATGGCCAGTGTACAGCTGGGTAGAGGCACAGCAGCGCAGTCTGCGCCACAATGAGGCCATCCTATCTGCAGTGCATCATGCAGTTTCAACGTATATGTCGGTAGCAGATCAGCCGGAAGAGTTACGTGTATTCATGCAACTTATTAAGCCAATGACTGATTGATGAGCAATCTGGTGACTGAGACGAATGAGATCCATGGCGATCAGGTTCGTGACTTAATGATGGCGCTGGCTCGCGAGGTGCTGTGGCCATTTCGCTGGCGCGTGGCCACTATCCTGTTGATGCAGATCGCAACTCAAGTAATGCTGTTGGCAAGCTTGGTACTCCCCTGGCAACTGCTCCAAATGTTGATAACTGGCCGTAGCCGCATCGACGGATGGGTTTTCTGGACGGATGCCAACAGTGAAAAAATAGCGGTTCTGATCGCATTGGCAGTACTCTGTTTTTGCGCCTATGCCTTGCTTAAATGGCTAGTTAAAAAAGCCATTGCCAGCCTTTCAGCTTCAATACTGCAGCACTTGAATAAAACTCGGCTAGTTGCCAACCATCGATTACTTGGTAAACGTGTACTGGGTGTTGTGTTAGGCGCCTTATCATCAGCAGTTATTGCCATACTGTTCTGTCTGATGATCGCTCTTCTACATCCTCTTCTAGCACTATTGGCTGTTTTATGTGTGCTTGGGTTGGTGATGGTGGTGGGCTTTTACTACCGCTTTGAAAGGGTGCAAAAAATCCAGGATACGCTTCAAGGCAATGTTCTCACAGTGATCAATATCAGTTTTGTACTGGGTTTTCTGATCATTGTGCTGGATTATCTTAATGGCACTATGCGGCCACTGTTGACGCTATTCATACTGCTGCTGGGAGTACGCCAATTAATGGCGGCGAGTGTCAATGGGCTAGTAAGCTTTTTGAGCATCATCAAGCGTTTTCAGCAGATTAACATGTTGCTTTTGCCGCGCTCTCAACAGATATCTCTCTTTTCAACCACGGATTTTGTTCAACGTTTTGAACAAAGGGCTCTCAAACAGTGGCTGTTACCGTGGCTGGTTGAGCGTAAGCACTGCAACAGCGACATTGATGTTTTACAGTGCCGCCTGATTCATGGGCGAGCTATAGCACAGGTATTGATTCGTGATACTGATGCCAGCGGTGTCCCACGTTATAAATTGCTCAAGTGTTATGTCTCAGCGCGAGAAAATGAAGCTCTGCATGAAACCGCGCTGCTGAACGAAGTAAATGGCCATTACCATGGTGTCATTCCCGCTGTGCCGATCTTGTTGGAGAGTGGTAGGTTGCCGTGGTGCTCTTTTGTATTGTTGGAGATAGGTGGCCAACTTCCTCAGTGGAAAAACTCAGAAGAACGAAAACCCTGGATGACTGAGCTGCGTCAATGTCTGCTTCATGTCCCTTTGCCTAACCGGCTTATTGCGCAATACACAGCAACTTTTGCCTCTTTACCCGAGCGCATGAAGAAAATAGACGCTTCGCATTTTGGGTATTTGACGCAAGAGGATAAAGAAAGCTTTCAAATTGATCATTTTATGCGGTTATGGCCCCTTATGGTGGCTGAGGTGGAAAGGATTCCCAAGAGCCTGACGGTGCAAAATCCGAGTAGTGCACGCATGGCGAATATAGATGGCCATATGCTTCTGATGGACTGGTTTGGTTGGGTATACGACACGGTTGGGGCATTCTGGCCATTATCTGCAAAACTGCATGCCGAAGTGCTTGAAGTGATTGGCAACCAGTGGGAGGGTTCAAATACTCAGCCACGCTGGTTTGAATTTGATACCCCGGTCACTGCTGCGAACTACGTTGCATTGGCTGCACGCGCGCACGAATTTTGTCAGCGTTGTCATGCTAATAACGATTCTGGTGCACTCAATATGATGGCTGGTCTTATTAAAGCTTATGAGGCAGTCAATCATAGCCATTCTTTCTCTACCCTGCGGCGTGATATTGCCAGCTTGCACCATAGTGTAAATTAGGAGAAAGGGTAGCTACTGTTCATCAGCTCCTGTATCAGCTTCTTTGATCAGCTAGCGTTAGCGATCTCTGTTCTTTTGTTCGGTGAATTGGCTGTAAGTGCCCCCTGACACGACAGTTGCGAACCTCACCAACACACTCTTCCTATTATTTTGCCCGTATTGTCCACCGGTACAATATGCAACTGTCTTAATCAAGACTAGCCTTGTTCCAAAATGCCGCTAATAGCTATTTTTCACAGGGCTTGGCAAAGCGGCGACCTCTTTAATTAAACGGTGGGTGGAGAACAGCGCATGGCAACGGCGACGGTTACAGCGATTTCAGGTCAGGCATGGGCACGTGACGAAGACGGCAACTTGCGCGAACTGCGCATTGGCGACGTTCTTCAGGAGGGCGAAACGCTCATCACATCTGAGGATGGTCGTGTGGAGCTAGACTTTGCCGACGGAACAGGCGCTAACGTTGTCGAGGGTGGCCAAGAAGTTGCTGTTACGCCCGAGCTTGATGTTGACGCAATTGTAGCCACAGATGCCAGCGCCCAAGACGACGATCTTGAAGCGCTACTTGCCGCTCTTGACGACGAAGAAGGAGATCTCCTCGATCTTCTTGACGCGACTGCTGCCGGTGGTGGCGCCGGCGGCGGTGGTGGCGGTAGCGATTTCGTTCGCGTTGCACGTATTGCTGAAGAAACCGACCCATTAAGTTTCGAGACTGAAGGCGGTCTAGACTCCGCTGAGCTTGTTGAATTTGATGATGTTGCGTTGGCTGCCGACGCCGACGCCGACGCCGACGCCGATGCCGATGCGGACGCTGACGCCGATGCAGATGCCGACGCGGATGCTGACGCAGACGCAGATGCAGATGCAGATGCAGATGCAGATGCAGATGCAGATGCAGATGCAGATGCAGATGCAGATGCTGACGCGGATGCCGACGCTGACGCCGATGCCGACGCTGATGCCGATGCTGACGCAGATGCCGACGCGGATGCGGACGCAGATGCCGATGCGGATGCGGACGCAGATGCAGATGCGGATGCAGACGCAGATGCAGATGCCGATGCAGATGCAGATGCAGATGCTGACGCAGATGCCGACGCGGATGCTGACGCAGATGCCGATGCGGATGCAGACGCTGATGCCGACGCCGACGCTGACGCTGATGCAGACGCGGATGCAGATGCAGATGCTGACGCAGATGCAGATGCTGACGCAGATGCAGATGCAGATGCGGATGCCGACGCTGATGCGGATGCGGATGCTGACGCCGACGCTGATGCTGCCCCTGACGCTGCCTCTGACTCTGACGCTGACGCTGACGCTGACGCTGACGCTGACGCTGACGCTGACGCTGACGCTGACGCTGACGCTGACGCTGACGCTGACGCTGACGCTGACGCTGACGCTGACGCTGACGCTGACGCTGACGCTGACGCTGACGCTGACGCCGATGCCGATGCGGACGCTGATGCGGATGCAGACGCCGACGCCGACGCCGACGCTGATGCCGATGCAGACGCTGATGCTGATGCGGATGCGGACGCTGACTCCGACGCTGATGCAGACGCCGACGCGGACGCAGATGCTGACGCGGATGCTGACGCAGATGCCGACGCGGATGCGGACGCAGATGCAGATGCTGATGCGGATGCCGATGCTGACGCCGACGCTGATGCCGATGCGGACGCTGATGCGGATGCAGACGCCGACGCCGATGCCGATGCTGACGCAGATGCCGATGCTGATGCGGATGCAGACGCCGATGCCGATGCCGATGCCGACGCTGATGCCGACGCCGACGCCGACGCCGACGCCGACGCTGATGCAGACGCTGACGCGGATGCAGATGCTGACGCGGATGCCGATGCCGATGCAGATGCGGATGCTGACTCCGACGCTGATGCTGACGCCGATGCCGATGCGGACGCTGATGCTGACGCCGATGCCGATGCGGACGCTGATGCGGATGCAGACGCCGATGCCGACGCTGATGCCGACGCCGACGCCGACGCCGATGCAGACGCGGATGCCGATGCAGACGCCGATGCTGACGCGGATGCTGATGCAGATGCCGATGCTGACGCAGATGCTGACGCAGATGCTGACGCAGATGCTGACGCTGATGCAGATGCTGACGCAGACGCTGACGCCGATGCAGATGCTGACGCAGACGCCGATGCAGATGCTGACGCAGACGCCGATGCAGATGCTGACGCCGATGCAGATGCTGATGCAGACGCCGACGCTGACGCAGATGCCGATGCAGATGCTGACGCGGATGCAGATGCGGATGCAGATGCTGATGCAGATGCTGACGCAGACGCTGACGCCGATGCAGATGCTGACGCGGATGCAGATGCTGACGCAGATGCAGATGCTGATGCAGATGCTGATGCAGACGCAGATGCCGATGCTGACGCGGATGCAGACGCCGATGCAGACGCCGATGCAGATGCCGACGCAGACGCGGATGCCGACGCAGACGCTGATGCTGACGCAGATGCGGATGCTGACGCCGATGCGGACGCTGACGCCGATGCAGATGCGGATGCTGATGCAGATGCGGATGCTGACGCCGATGCGGACGCTGACGCCGATGCAGATGCGGATGCGGATGCAGATGCAGACGCTGATGCAGATGCAGATGCAGACGCCGATGCGGACGCTGATGCGGATTTAGAAGCCACCATCACCATCGACACCATCGCCGGTGACGACGTGATCAACGCTGCCGAGGCTGAGCAGAACTTCACAGCTGTCAGCGGCACGGTGAGTGGTGACGTGGTAGCGGGTGATCAAGTCACGTTGAGTGTAAATGGCAACAGCTACACCACTAGCGTGGTCGACGACGGTGCGGGCAACCTAGGCTACAGCACTACCGTGGCAACCGCTGACCTGATTGCCGACAACAGTGTGGAAGCGAGCGTGACCGCTACCGACGCGGCGGGTAACAGCGAGACCGCCACCGCCACGCGTGACATCACGGCCGACACCGAGATCGCCGCGGGCATCACCATCGACACCATTGCCGGTGACGACGTGATCAACGGCGAAGAAGCCGCTGAAACCAACACCACCATCACTGGCACGGTGAGCGGTGACGTGGCGGCGGGTGACCAGGTTACGTTGAGTGTTAATGGCAACAGCTACACCACTAACGTGGTCGATGACGGTGCAGGCAATCTGAGCTACAGCACTACCGTGGCAACCGCTGACCTGATCGCTGACAACAGCGTGGAAGCGCGCGTGACCGCTACCGACGCGGCGGGTAACAGCGAGACCGCCACCGCCACGCGTGACATCACGGCCGACACCGAGATTGCCGCGGGCATCACCATCGACACCATTGCCGGTGACGACGTGATCAACGGCGAAGAAGCCGCTGAAACCAACACCACCATCACTGGCACGGTGAGCGGTGACGTGGCGGCGGGTGACCAGGTTACGTTGAGTGTTAATGGCAACAGCTACACCACTAACGTGGTCGATGACGGTGCAGGCAATCTGAGCTACAGCACTACCGTGGCAACCGCTGACCTGATCGCTGACAACAGCGTGGAAGCGCGCGTGACCGCTACCGACGCGGCGGGTAACAGCGAGACCGCCACCGCCACGCGTGACATCACGGCCGACACCGAGATTGCCGCGGGCATCACCATCGACACCATTGCCGGTGACGACGTGATCAACGCCGAAGAAGCCACTGAAACCAACACCACCATCACTGGCACGGTGAGCGGTGACGTGGCGGCGGGTGACCAAGTCACGCTGAGCGTGAACGGTAACAGCTACACCGGCGATGTGGTGGACGATGGCGCAGGCAACCTGGGCTACAGCATCGACGTGCTCACAGCCGACCTAATCGCTGACAACAGTGTGGAAGCGAGCGTGACCGCTACCGACGCGGCGGGTAACAGCGAGACCGCCACCGCCACGCGTGACATCACGGCCGACACCGAGATTGCCGCGGGCATCACCATCGACACCATTGCCGGTGACGACGTGATCAACGCCGAAGAAGCCACTGAAACCAACACCACCATCACTGGCACGGTGAGCGGTGACGTGGCGGCGGGTGACCAAGTCACGCTGAGCGTGAACGGTAACAGCTACACCGGCGATGTGGTGGACGATGGCGCAGGCAACCTGGGCTACAGCATCGACGTGCTCACAGCCGACCTAATCGCTGACAACAGTGTGGAAGCGAGCGTGACCGCTACCGACGCGGCGGGTAACAGCGAGACCGCCACCGCCACGCGTGACATCACGGCCGACACCGAGATTGCCGCGGGCATCACCATCGACACCATTGCCGGTGACGACGTGATCAACGCCGAAGAAGCCACTGAAACCAACACCACCATCACTGGCACGGTGAGCGGTGACGTGGCGGCGGGTGACCAAGTCACGCTGAGCGTGAACGGTAACAGCTACACCGGCGATGTGGTGGACGATGGCGCAGGCAACCTGGGCTACAGCATCGACGTGCTCACAGCCGACCTAATCGCTGACAACAGTGTGGAAGCGAGCGTGACCGCTACCGACGCGGCGGGTAACAGCGAGACCGCCACCGCCACGCGTGACATCACGGCCGACACCGAGATTGCCGCGGGCATCACTATCGACACCATCGCCGGTGACGACATGATCAACGCTGCCGAGGCTGAGCAAAACTTCACAGCTGTCAGCGGCACGGTGAGCGGTGACGTGGTAGCGGGTGATCAAGTCACGTTGAGTGTAAATGGCAACAGCTACACTACTAGCGTGGTCGACGACGGTGCGGGCAACCTGAGCTACAGCACTACCGTGGCAACCGCCGACCTGATCGCCGACAGCAGTGTGGAAGCAAGCGTGACCGCCACCGACGCGGCGGGTAACAGCCAGACCGCGACCGAAACACGTGACATCACGGTCAACACCGACGCCTCCGCCACCATCACCATCGACACCATCGCCGGTGACGACGTGATCAACGGCGAAGAAGCCACCCAGACCATCAGCGTCACCGGCAGCGTGGGCGGCGACGCCCAAGCCGGCGACACCGTCACCCTGAGCGTGGGCGACGACAGCTACAGCGGCCAAGTGGACGCCGACGGCAACTACGCCATCGACGTGCCCGGATCGGTGCTGGCCGAGAACGACAGCATCAGTGCTGAAGTGACCGGCGAAGACGCCGCGGGCAACACCTACAGCGCCGACACTGCGCGTGACTACGGCGTGGACACCGACGCCTCCGCCACCATCACCATCGACACCATCGCCGGTGACGACGTGATCAACGGCGAAGAAGCCACCCAGACCATCAGCGTCACCGGCAGCGTGGGCGGCGCTGCCCAAGCCGGCGACACCGTCACCCTGCGCGTGGGTGACGACAGCTACAGCGGCCAAGTGGACGCCGACGGCAACTACGCCATCGACGTGCCCGGATCGGTGCTGGCCGAGAACGACAGCATCAGTGCTGAAGTGACCGGCGAAGACGCCGCGGGCAATGCCTACAGCGCCGATGCCGACCGTGAGTATGCGGTAGATGCAGCCCCAGAGGCTGCGGATGGACAAGTAACAGGTGAGGAAGACACTGCTTTAATATTGAAATGGAGTGACTTTAATATCACTGACGATTCACCTGCTGATGAACAGGGAATTGTGATTACCAATTTGCCAGCCTCTGGAACATTGGAGTTCCAAGATACCGATGGGCAGTGGCAGATTGTGGATGAAGATGCAAGTTTCTCCAGAGCAGAAATAGATGCTGGGCAACTGCGCTTTATGCCAGACACGAATGAGTCGGGCTTCGACAGTTATGGCGGTGAAGGGGTAGGGAACCAGGAAGCTGACTATGCTCAGTTGCAGTTCATGCCCACTGATGCCCTCAATGAAGGGGCTGAAGCTACCCTCACAATTGACATCAGGCCGGTGGCCGATGCGCCCGCTATCTCAGTGTCGCTGGGTGACACACTAGAGTCTGTACGTGCCTCAGTCATTACGGTTGAGCATAACGGCTCTACTATCACCATTGAGGGCACTGACATCAGTGCTGAAGGAATCAGTGGTGAGGTTATCAAACCACCGTTTAGTGATGGCAATCTAAACCCTGGTAGTGCCAATAATACTAGCGGTGTGGATGTTATTGCGCTCATCGGTGACTTCGATGAGCTGGTGAATGGCAGCCAGGCAGTCAATTCGATCAATGGTGATGACAAAGACTATATCTACTTAAACAAACCGTTGACGAGCTATGCCGTTAATCTGGGCGAGCAGCATCAAAACTCTGGCTATGACGGAACTATCACCGATTTGGCAACGGGTGTGACTATTAGTGTTAATAACATTCGTGGGGTCATATATGGCGATGGCTCAACTATGTTGCCCTCTGATGCGACTACCACTATTACCCAAACCGGCTATGACATTATCGAAGTCGAGCTCTCTACGCTATTAGCGGATGAGGACGGTAGCGAGGTACTTTCAGATATTGTTTTGACGAACGTCCCAGCAGGGGTGGAGCTGACCGGTGAGGGTGTGGTTAGCCAGCCGGATGGCAGTTGGCTGGTGGCTAATCCTACTGGGGATAGCATCGATCAACTGAAGTTAACGATGAAAGTACCTGTGAATGTCGGGGCGTTTGATATCACGGCTACGGTAACTTCAAGTGAGGTCTATGAGGATGCCGCTGGAGACCAGCAAGTCATAGATAGTGAAACAAGCACTGATACCACCGCAGTAGAGCAATATAATATCGTGGTGGGTTCACCCGGTGGTGATACCATCACGGGTACCAGTGCAAATGACATCATTATTGGTGATGTTGCTGGTCTGCAGTTAGTACCAGGTGAAAACTACAACCTTGCGTTCATGGTGGATACATCGGGCAGTATGTCGAATGCCGATATTGCCAATGCTAAGGCATCGCTGACCGAAGTGTTCAATACACTTAAAGAGAGTGTAGGCGAGGATAACGCCGGGACAGTAAACATCTTCTTAGTCGAGTTTGACTCTCAGTCAGGCAGAAATGTCAGTGTTAATTTGTCTGATCCGCAAGCGCTACCAAAACTGCAAGCAGTGCTAGAAGGGTTCCAGCGTGGCGGCGGGACTAATTATGAAGATGTATTTAAGACTACTGCCAACTGGTTCTATACAGACGCCGTCCAAGACAATTCTGGTACCAACCAGACCTACTTCATTACCGATGGTTTGCCGACTTATTATCAGCGGTATGAGCAAACAACAGTTCGGGTTGCTTCAGGTTTTTGGGTGTCCGATCAAGACCTTAATATCAGCTCTATCGATTACCAGCCGGGACAAACTGTTTCTATAAATATTGGTGGTCGGGAGCTGGAGGTTGTTGATCAGAGCGGTAATGTTTACGAGTGGAGCCAGAATGTCTTCGGAGGGTGGTCGAAATCGAGAAGTCCCATTGGTCAGGTTAATGCCGATGGGGAGGGCGGTTATGAGATTTCTGTACTTGGTGGTAATGGCAGTAGCACCACGCAAACTGTAATTCAGAACTCACAGGAAGCATTTGCACAGCTAGACGGTATGTCATCGGTCAATGCAATCGGTTTGGGCAACGAACTGAATGAAAATAGCCTTCAGGCATATGACTCCGATGGCATAGTGCAGTCGAATATCGACCCGGAACAGCTCGCTGATGCGATTCTTGGCGAAAATGTTCAATTGCCGTCCGGCGACGACACAATTTCCGGAGGTGAGGGTGATGATATTCTGTTTGGAGATCAAGTTACCTTCGCGGGGGTTGAAGGTAACGGCTTGCCGGCTATGAAGGCTTATATTGCAGGCCAATTGGGTATCGCAGATCCTAACCAAGTTTCTGCCGAGCAAATCCATCAGTACATCAGCGACAATCATGGAGAGTTTAATAACTCCGCAGCGACAGGCGGTAATGATATTCTCATCGGAGGAGATGGCGATGATATCTTGTTGGCACAAGGTGGGAATGACACGCTGATTGGAGGGGCTGGCGATGACATCATGTATGGGGGCGCAGGTGCTGATACTTTTGCCTGGGAATTTGGCGATCAGGGTACGACAGATCAGCCAGCCATGGATCAGGTAATGGACTTCACTCAGGGAGAGTTCGGTACGGATGACAACGCTGATAGGCTCGATCTTTCTGATCTTCTGAAGGGTGAGGATAGTAGCGAGTACATCTTTGCCGAGGAAGATGGTGCAGGCAATGTCGTCCTTAATATCAGCGCTCAAGGTAGTACGAGCGGTGTTGATCAGCAGATAGCGCTTGAAGGTAAATCCTTTAGTGACTTTGGGGTCAATAATGGAGAGGATTTGATCGCTAAGCTGATCGCGGATGGTCAACTGAAAATCGACCAATAATCTATAATTGTTCTACTGATTAGCTTGATGGCCGCCCTGAAAAGGGCGGCTTTCTTGATTGTAAACCGTTTTCTTTAGGGGGTTATCATGCTCTACACCAAACGTAATACATCCGGCGAGATCCTGATGCTCAGCAAAGAGCCAACGTCAGAGTGCAACGAAACGATTGATCCTGATTCACCTGAGGTACTGGCTTTCCTTGCTGATCAGCCAGGATCCTCAGCACACTTTATAGCGTCTGACTTAGCGTTTGTGAGGGTGGTAGAAGATATTCTTGAGGTGTTACTAAACAAGGGAGTCATCACTTTCACTGACCTTCCGGAAGCTGCACAGGCGAAAGTGATGGAGCGTAAGTCCTTGCGGGTTAAAAATGATGTAGGTTTGCTAAGCGACGACGACACTATCTAGTCGTCGTCGATTGCGTTTATGCGTTAAAGGCGTATGCCTGGTCCGGTGGCTCCATCGACACCCACGCGGAACAGGCAGGCTATTTCCTCATCGTCTGCAACGCCTTCCCCTATCACCTGAATGCCCAATGAATGGCAGAGCGTAGCCATGCCGCGGACAATGGTTTGCTGCTCATTTGAAGCATGCAGTTGGTGAATAAGACTGCTATCCATTTTTAAGTAAGCAAGACCCACATCGTGTAAATCTGCAAGTTTGGTGAACTCTGCCCCCACATGCTCTATACCAAACGTGCAACCAAGGGGCCGTAAGGCGGTACAAAGCCCTCGTAAGCTACCAATCGCGTGCGTGCTAAGCGTGGCGGGCACTTCAAAGCAGAGCTGCTTGGCCAATAGTGGGTGTGCTGTCAACAGAGTCCGTAGCTCGTTAACAAACTGCGTATTAGTGATCGATGCCGCAGAGAGGTTAATGCCTACCGGCTTTAGATCATCTTCTAGATTAGCGAGCGCTTTTTTGACCACGGCTAAATCAAGTGCAGGCTCCATCTCAAAGCGGGTGATCCAGGGAATAAAGACTCCGGCGGTTTGCCACTCCCCACCTAGCAGTAAGCGAGCCGGGCATTCGTAATGGATGATGTCTCCGTGAGCGTCTACTACCGGGAAGTACGCTAACTCAGGGCCAACCAGGATTGCTGCTTCCAGTGCATTTCGCCATTCGGCATGGCTGCTGTAGAGTGAAATACGCTTGCGCTGACGCACGACTACCTGTTCAAAGGACGTTAGGCTTTCGGCTTGTGCCAAAGCGTCATCCAGGGTGGCTAACAGTGTGCCGCGATCATCATGTGGAGCATAAGGTACAATCGCCGTTGGTAGATAAACCTCCACGTCGGGCTGCGTGGCGGCTATCTCGGCTAACGCTGCCATCACCTGAATTCGAAGCTCCTCTACATCATCCATAAGCGGCAGCATAAAGATAAAATCGCTGCCGTTAAGGCGGCCTACCATTGGTTCTGCCGACGCACTGTCCAATTGCCCCAACTGGGTAACCAGCGTATTTAATAGTTGGTCGGTGGCAGCGTAGCCGAGCTGCTCATTGAGTGACTCTAATGCCTGTACGCGAACCATGATCAACATGCCCGTTGCGCGGGCATCTTCACTGCCCAATTGAGACGAAAGCTTACCCATAAACACGTCGCGATTCAGCGCACCGGTGACTCGGTCATGCTGTAAATGGCGGCGTAACTCGTCCAGCTTATGGCTTTCATGACTGAGCATCTGATGGACATTGGCAGAAAGCACGTTCATTGCTTGAGTGACTTGGCGTAACTCCAGCGTGCGTGGCTCCTTAATAGTGGTAAACCGCCGCGCACTGATATCTTGCGCCTGAGTGACGACGCGGGAAAGGGGGTGCTTAATACCACGAACGATCACGGTAGCAATCGCTAAACTAATTACTCCGGCAAGTAAAAACCAAGCAGCGAGTTCCAGCATGCTGCGCCATAAAGAGGCGTAGGCAAAACTGTGTTGGCTCTCAAGCTCCAACGTACCGTACTGTCGCCAGCCATCTTGAATCGTCGCGGTGCCGTTGGGCACATCAAACTCAATAAGCTGACGAAACCAGGCGGGCACATCGCCACTATACTCTTCGGCGGAGCGTTCAATAAGTACGCTATCGTCCGTATCGCGCAGGGTGATTCGGCGGTAGTAGCCGGTGTCAAATTGAGCTGCGATTAACAGTTCGAGGGTGACAAGGTCTTTATCGAGCTGGCTCATTGAAAGCGCCAGAGCGGTAGCATTGTCAGCGTTCTTAATGCGCACTTCCTGTTCGATATAATCGCGGCTAGTGGTAATACTAATGGCAAGACTACCAATGAACGACAGCAGCAGCAGGGCGATAATGGCAATCCAAAGTTGTTTGATAAGTGACATCGTGCCAATTCCTCTTAAATGAAACCCTGGGTTTGCATACGTTCAATGACGCTGCGCCAGCGTGATAGCCGAGCCAATGGGTCTGCGCGGGATTCAGAAGAACCACCTGCCCAAAGTCCATCGCTATTAAAACTAAACAGTGGGTCGAGATCAGTACGCTGAGAGGCAGGGGTGATAGACGGTACAATATTGTCTAGCACCAACGGTTCTGCATCTGGGGTCGAGTAATAGCCTAGCACCATGTGGGCTTGGGTAATTTGACTACGCCCAATGCGCGCACGGACATAAATCATGCGTAGGTACTGACTAGTAATGCCTAATTGTTTAAGGGTAATGTACTTGGCAATGGAGTAATCCTCGCAATCTCCCTGGCCTTTACCCATTGCTTCCAAAGGCGTAGCCCAATAATCCTCTTGCCCCCACACCTGGATATCGTCAATCCACCGGATGCGGCGATTAAAGAAGTCATTAACCCCACGCAGCTTGGCTTGAACGTCTTGGTTTTGTAGCTGTTGAAGCAGGTTAAACCACTCCTCTAATACGGACAAACCAGCCTGCCCATACTGTTGCTGCATGCTTTGGCGTAGGCGTTGTGGATCAAACGCTGCGGCAGGCGTTGGATGAATGCCAAGACCTGCGCCTAACCAAAGCGCGCCGACTGTTGCTAAGAACTGTCGACGCGAGAATGTAGGAGTGTGATGCGAGGATGCAGGCATGAGTCGCCGTTAGTAACCGCCAAATAGGGCTTAAGATTACAAGCTGACGAGTGGAAGTGCTACACCTCTCAGTCAAAAGGCTGAGGTTATTGAACCGCTGCCTGATGCGTGGTTTCTAATAGGGGTTCAATTAGCGGCTCAAGTTCGGGCCATATATTGTCGAGGATAATCGGCTGAGCATCGGCGGTAGGGTGAATGCCATCGCTCTGCATTAACGCCTCGTTCAGGGCGATATCCTCCAATAAAAAAGGCACTAGGGAAACGTCATACTCTTCCGCCAGCGAGTGGAAAACCCCGGTGAAGGCGTCTCGGTACGCTTGGCCATAGTTAGGCGGGATATCGATCCCTAGCAGCAGCACCTGAGCACCTGCGTCTTGACTCTGCTCAATCATACTGGCTAGGTTTGCCTGCATTTGATTAGGTGATAAGCCGCGTAGACCATCGTTGCCACCTAGTTCGATGAGAACAATATCCGGCTGCCGCTGTCCGATAAGGTCAGTAAACCTTTGTAATCCGCCGGACGTCGTTTCACCACTAATGCTGGCGTTAATGACTTGGGCATCACCTTCCAAGCGTTCTTCCAGTAGGTTCACCCAGCCCTGATCACGCTCTATGCCGTAAGCGGCGCTTAAGCTATCACCCATCACCAGCAGGGTGGGGCCCGGGTTTGTGTCTGCGTTGACAGGCTCTGCGTTGATAGATGATGAGGCAAAGGTGACTATCAGCAGCACCAGCCATCCGGTTACCATGCGGTTCAGTCCATGCCATGCCATAGGGATGCCACGCTTCATGTCTTATTCCTCAAGTTCAAACTCTTCAAGTTCAAGCTCCTTAGATAAAGCTGCCAATGCTGCTACGGATATATCCATGTCGAGCGAGGCATCCCAAGGTGAGCGCCAAGCTACTACCGACAACCAAGCGGTAGCCGATGTTCCCCGCGGCACTGTTAGGCAAGCCGTGCTGCACGCTGACAAACTTTCTAAAAAAGTCACCAGCGGTGAACGCTCGCTCACCATCTTACACGACCTGTCGCTGAGCGTAGCGGCGGGAGAGAGCGTAGCGATTCTGGGTAAGAGCGGTGCGGGTAAATCAACGCTCTTGGGGCTATTAGCGGGTCTTGATACGCCAAGCGACGGTGAACTAACGCTGTTTGGACACGCATTAAGCCGTTTGGATGAAGATGGTCGAGCAGCGCTGCGTGCCGGACGAGTAGGCTTTGTGTTCCAGAACTTTCAATTGCTGCCCACTTTGAGCGCGCTTGAAAACGTCATGTTGCCCCTTGAATTATCGCCCCGCGCCGGGGAAACGCAAACTGCAGCTCAGTGGTTGGAGCGTGTTGGGCTTGGTGAGCGAGTGAACCACTTACCCAAACAGCTTTCCGGCGGCGAGCAGCAGCGCGTTGCCGTGGCGCGTGCTTTCGTGACCGACCCCGAGCTGGTATTTGCTGATGAGCCCACCGGCAACCTGGATCCGGATACCGGTGGGCAAGTCATAGATCTGCTCTTCCAGCTCAACCATGAGGCGGGCACTACGCTTATTCTGGTTACTCACGACCACGCCTTGGCGCGGCGCTGCGATCGCTGCTTGCGGTTAGATCATGGCAAGTTAGAAGCCGTACTTGAAAACATCGTACCAACTGCCGCTTCGATTGATGAGGGCGCGCAATGAGTGATGTGAATTGGCGTTTGGCGATGCGCAGCCTCAAGCGGGATCTGCGCGCAGCTGATGTGCGTGCGCTATTTATTGCCCTGGTATTGGCTGTCGCGGCCTCCACCATGATTGCGTTTTTTCTTGATCGGTTAGAGCGCGGTCTGGAGCGCCAGGCAGGGCAGATGCTGGGCGGTGACCTGGTGCTAGAGCAGCGTGATCCTTTTTCCGAGGAGCTGAGAGAGCGCTTGGAAAACGCTGGTTTTGTGCTTAGCGATCAAGTGGACTTGGTGTCGATGATTAGCCGCGAGGGGCGCTTTCAGCCTGCCAGCTTAAAAGCCGTGGATGAAGTCTACCCTCACTACGGTGTCTCCTACGTGGACTTTGGCAATGGCACCGAGCAAACTGCTTCTGGTCCGCCGCCAGGGGAGGCGTGGGCGGATCCACGCTTGATGGAACTGGTCGAAATCGAGCTGGGTGATCGAGTACAGGTGGGTCAAACTGAACTGGCCGTAACGGGGATCATTGAGCGCGAAGCGGATCAGTCCGGTGGTTTTGGTAGTTTTAACCCGCGCTTGATGCTCAATACGGCAGATGTCGAGGCAACGGGCCTGGTTCAAGAGGGCTCGCGGATTGAGTTTGAAATTCTAGCCGCAGGCCCGCCGGAGGCGCTCGATCAAGTACAAGGCTTACTTGCTGAGCTACGCCGCAATGGGGTAGAGGTGCGGGATGTTCGCGTTGACCGTCCCCAGGTTGGCAATGCGTTACAGCGGGCAGAAAGCTACCTGGGGCTAGCCGGGTTAGCGGCGGTATTGCTGGCGGGTGTGGCCGTGGCAATGTCTACCCGGCGTTATGTCGAGCGCCATTTGGATACCGCTGCGCTACTGCGCTGTTTTGGTGCCAGCCAGCGTCAGTTAGTGACGATTTTCACCCTTCAGTTACTCGGCTTGGCACTGGTCGCGGCAGTCATTGGAGCGCTGCTTGGCCTTCTTGGCCAAGCGGTGCTGATTTGGCTATTGGTGAGTTTTCTACCCATGACACTTCCGCCACCGGGGCTGATGCCACTAGGGTTGGGGGTCTTCACCGCGCTTGCCGTGCTGGTTGGGTTTGCCGGGCCAACGCTGTTGCGTATCAAGCAAGTCAGCGCACTAAAAGTACTGCGTCGTGAGCTAGATCCACTGCCGCCATCGGCTTGGCTGGTCGTTGGCGTAGCGAGCATCGTGTTTGGTGGGTTGCTTTGGCTCTACTCGGGTAGCCTGCCACTGGCGATTGGATTATTGATCGGTGGTGCGCTGCTGCTTGGTGTGCTTTGGATAATTAGTGCCTTATTACTTAGCGGCTTACTGCGTGTTGTGCAGCGGTTCTCAGGGCGCAGTGAGTGGTCACAGGCACTTCGCTTAGGCGGCCGTCAATTGGCACGGCGTCGCCAAGCGGGTCTAGGTCAGTTGCTGGCCTTCTCGGTGACCTTCTTTGCCATGGCGATGATTGTCTTGGTGCGTGGCGATTTGCTAAGCACCTGGCAGGATCAACTGCCTGAAAATACGCCTAACTACTTTGCCATCAATATTCAGCCTTCCGAGCGTGACCCTTTTGAAGCGGCGGTTTCACCACGGGTGGAAACCCAAAGCACCCTCTACCCGATGGTGCGTGGGCGAGTGATAGCGATCAATGATCAGCCACCCAGAGAGGCCGTGCCGCCGGATGCCCGTGGCGACAACTCACTGCGTCGTGAGCTCAACCTTACTTGGCAATCTGAAGTGCCAGAAGGCAACCAAGTGGTGGCTGGCGAGTGGTTCACGCCAGCGCAGCTGGGTAGCAACTCAGGCAGTGAGAGCAGCGATGAAAGCCAAGGCTGGATGAGTGCCGTGGAGGCAACACCACAGTCGGGGCCTGTGCCCATTTCAATGGAGGATGGGCTCGCCGAAAGGCTTGGGCTAAGCATTGGTGATGAGATGACCTTCTCGGTGGGTAGCGACGAGATCACTACCCAAATTACCAGCCTGCGCAGTCTGAATTGGGATAGCTTCCAGCCTAATTTCTTCGTTATTTTCCCGCCGGGCGTGCTGGAGCAGTTTGGCCATAGTTACATCACCGCTTTTCACCTGCCAGACGCGGAACAGGGACTGATTCGTGAGCTGATCACCGACTTCCCAGGCGTCTCGTTGCTTAATGTGGACGCGATTTTAGGTCAGGTGCGGGATGTGCTTGCCCAGGTCACCCGGGCAGTGGAGTTGGTGCTCGCCTTGGTGCTACTGGCAGGGATTAGCGTGCTGTATGCCGCGCTGACCGCAAGCCGCCCGGTGCGTGCCCATGAAAGCGGCCTACTGCGCGTATTTGGCGCAGGCAGCAGAATGATTTCACGGGTACAGGGGGCCGAGTACGCGCTGTTGGGTTTTGCCAGTGGTTTGATGGGCGCAATACTTGCGGAGCTAACCTCGGCCGTACTGTATATTTACCTGCTGGATCTCACCCCGCGTTTGCACCTGGGACTATGGGTTTTCCTTCCCGTTGGCGGGGCGCTATTGATCGGTGTCATTGGGCATGCGCTTTCGCGGGGGTTGCGCCGCCAAGCGCCGGCAGCCAGCCTCGGCCTACTGGGTGAAGCTTAATCCGGTGAGGATTTGACGACTCATGAATCAGCGGGCCAGCCAAAAACCGACGACGGTGGCGCTGATGACAGCTACAAAAAAGACCAGATTACGGGCGCGGGTATCACGACGTGGTTTCATAACGGCACCAATACAGTGTTAAGTACAATGTTAAGTACAAGGTTGAAGTAAAATATGCCTAGCATGGTAACGTTTGTCGTCTGCGCCGTCATCTTACTGATCCAGTGACGCGACCGTTCGTTCAGGATCATTAGCTGTTTATTCAGGACTGTTACTCTATGCCCCAAATCACCCCGGTAGCGCTCTCTGTTGCGCCAAAGCCGCTTTCACTTGCCCAAGGACGCTTAGCGGCGCTGAGCTGGGGGCGTGCTGACGCCCCAACCTGGTTAGCCTTACACGGCTGGCTGGATAATGCGGCCAGCTTTACCCGGTTAGCCCCGCTGTTGGTCGAGGCGTTGGATATTCGTATTGTGGCGCTGGATTTTCGCGGCCATGGTCATTCGGCACACGCGCCACAGGGCGGTGACTATGCCTTATGCGACTATGCTCTTTGGGATTATTGCCATGATGTATTGGATGCCATGGAGTCCTTGGGGCTGGAGCAAACCAGCTTACTGGCCCATTCCATGGGGGCGGCAGTGGCCTGCTTGCTCGCCGCTTCGTTACCCGAACGCGTCGAGCGGCTAACGCTGATTGATGGACTTGGGGCGCTCAATACACCCATTGAAGAGACCGCCAGCCAGCTGCGTAAGGGGCTTACAGCCTACCGTCGGCCGCTGTCACGAGCGCCGCGTTACCCCGATATCGAGAGTGCCGTTGCTGCGCGTGTTGCAGGCGGGGTCACGCCGCTGGATAGCATCACGGCAACGCCGCTAGTAGAGCGTAACACCCAGCCTACTGCTGATGGTCATGTGCAAATGCGCACCGACAGCCGGTTACTGAAGCCGTCCCTGGTGCGCTTTACCCCTCAGCAAGTGCTATCGCTACTGGCGGAAATTAACGCACCGCTGCTATTGATAGAAGGCGAGCAGGGAATTTTAGGCGAGCGCCAATGGGCTCAAGAGGCACGGCAAGCGGTCAAAGGATTAACCCGAAAAGTGCTCAAGGGGGGCCACCATTTACACTTGGAGCCTAGAGCAGTGGCGCAAGTTGCCACGGTTATCGGCACTCACTGGGGTAACACTGGTGCCGTTTAAGGGAGGGAACGCAGCATGAATGAATTGGCTCACGTGAGCAGTGGCAATAAAGTCGCTCTGGTATTGGGCAGCGGTGGTGCCCGTGGCTACGCGCATATCGGCGTGATCGAAGCGCTGGAGGCGCGGGGGTTCGAAATTATTGCCGTATCGGGGTGTTCAATGGGCGCAGTGATTGGCGGTATTTATGCCGCGGGTAAGCTGCCTGAATACCGTGACTGGGTGTGTCAACTCGACTACCTGGATGTGCTCAAACTGGTTGACGTAACCTGGAGCTCGATGGGGGCGATGCGTGCAAGCAAGGTCATGAGCAAACTGGAAGCGCTGGTCGGCGATATTCTGATTGAAGACCTAGCGATCCCCGTCACCACGGTAGCGACAGACCTGGTGCGGCAACGGGAAGTGTGGTTTCAAAGTGGCCCTTTGCTGCAGGCGATTCGTGCCTCAATGGCCGTGCCGGGTGTTATAACCCCTGTTCATCTGGGCGAGCAGGTGCTGGTGGATGGCGGGCTGCTCAACCCGCTGCCGATTATGCCTATGGTAGCCGCGCACCAAGCAGACTTTGTGGTAGCGGTTAATGTGACTGCCCATAGCCCGTTGCCGGTGACCTTGGATGAGTTACTGCCTAAAGAGGAGGAAAAAGCCGATAGCCGCACCCAAAGCGAGATCGACCGCGATCAACGCATGAGCAGTTGGATAGGCGATGTACGCGCAGCTACCCAAAAACTGTGGGCAGGGCTGGGTGCCAATGGTGATGGCGCAAACGGGGAGAGCGACGACAAAGAGCTAGAAGAAACCACTGAAGCGCGCGGCAAGCGCGAGTGGAGCAAGCTCGATATGATTTTGGAGTCATTCGATATTACCCAGGCGGCGTTGGCCAAGTACAAAGTGGCAGGGTATCCACCCGATGTGCTGATCGAAATCCCCAAAACGGTGTGTAGTACTTACGAATTTTACCGGGGCCGAGATTTGATTCGCCTTGGTCGCCACTTGGCAGATGAAGCGCTGGAACGCCGGATGCCCAGTATCGCTTCCGATGCTACCGAGTAACGGCTACTGACCCCGCTTGCGCAGTAGGATGTACACTGCCCCTGTGCCACCATCGAGATCGATGGCCGAGCAGAACGCCAACACCCCCGGCCACTCCCGTAGCCAGGTATTGGTATGGCTTTTGAGTACAGGAAAATCAGAGGTGGTGCCCCACGCTTTGCCATGCACCACCAGCACACAGCGCAGACCTTGCCCCGCTGAATCACGCAGAAAACTCTCCAACTCCGTGCGGGCCTCCTCCAGCGTATAGCCATGCAGATCAAGCCCCGCCTGCCATGCGGTTTGGCCGCGCTTTAGCTGGCTAAACGTGCGCCATGGCAAGTCGGGCACGCTGAACTCGAGGTACTCTGAGGGGCGCACGGCTTCCACCCGGCCATCCGAAGTGCGCCCGCTGGATTGAGGGGCGCTGCTCTCAACCGCCGCGTTGCGCCGTGCTTCATGGGCCTTAACGTCGTGCTTGGGTTTGCCTGGGTCGGCCTGATTAGTGGCGATAGGGCGTACCCCCGCCGCCTTCAAGGCGTCGCGGAAGGCACTGATATCGTCATCATTCGGCAGGTGGCGGTGTCGCGTCATGTCAGGCTCGGGTGGTAGAAAAATGGGGGTAGCACGGGTGAATCAGTTAAAGAAGCACAGTATAGCGGGCTGAGCGTTGCTGTGAACCGGGCGGCGTGAAAGGTACAATCTTTTATTCGTCATATGGCTCAGGTTCTATTGCCTGCAGTCATGATTATCGTTAACCAGGAGCCGCTGTGACCACGCATCTAAATGTTGAGCATTCTCACTCAACCCTTTCCCTGTCGGAGTCGTTGCTGGTGAGCCAGCTCTTTACGCTGCGCGACTACCTGCGCTGGGTCTCCAGCGAGTTTTATCTGGCGGGCCTGCACTATGGCCATGGTACCGATTCTGCCTGGGATGAGGCGGTGGCACTCTGCTTGGGCGCGCTGCACCTGCCGTGGAATATCGACCCCAGTGTGCTAGAGGCGCGGCTGCTGCCCGTGGAGCGTCAGCGGATTATTGCCCTGGCGCGGGAGCGTGTTACCACCCGCCGCCCGCTGCCTTATCTGCTCGGCGAGAGCTTCTTTGCCGGTCACCCGTTTAGCGTTGACGAGCGCGTGCTGATTCCGCGCTCGCCGATTGCCGAGTTGATTGAAGACGGCTTTGCTGCCTGGTTTCCCGAAGAGCCGCCTGCTAGCGTGCTGGATCTATGCACTGGCTCCGGTTGTATCGGCATTGCTACGGCACTCTATTTGCCCACTTGTGAAGTGGCGCTTGCAGATATCAGCCAGGATGCCCTGGCCGTGGCACGGCAAAATATTACCCGCCATGATGTGGGAGACCGGGTGCGAGCGGTGGAATCGGATGTATTCAGCGGCTTGGAAGGTCGACGTTTTGATCTCATCGTCTCCAACCCGCCCTATGTTGATGCCCGCGACTTGGCCACCATGCCTGCTGAGTTCCGCCATGAACCCTCCTTGGCACTGGGGGCAGGCAGCGATGGCTTGGATATCGTGCGGCGCATACTCCGTGAAGCGCGGGAACACCTAACCGATGAGGGTTGGCTGATCGTAGAAGTCGGCAACTCTGATCGCCATGTGGAAGCGGCGTTTCCCGACGTGCCTTTCCTATGGCTTGAATTCGAGCGTGGCGGCCAGGGCGTATTTGCCTTGAGCGCCGCTGAACTCGACGCCCATGTGGCGTCTTTCCAGTGAGGAACTAATCGCCATGTCTGGCAATACGTTTGGCAAACTATTTACCGTCACTACCTTTGGTGAGAGTCACGGCCCAGCGCTCGGCGCGATCGTTGATGGCTGCCCGCCTGGGTTACCGTTAAGCGAAGCAGATTTACAGCATGATCTGGATCGCCGTCGGCCGGGCAGTTCGCGGCATACTACCCAGCGCAAAGAACCTGATCAGGTGCGCATCCTGTCAGGGGTGTTTGAAGGCAAGACCACCGGCACCTCTATTGGCCTGTTAATCGAAAATACCGACCAGCGCTCTAACGACTACTCAAAAATCAAAGAGCAGTTTCGGCCAGCGCATGCGGATTACACCTACCACCATAAATATGGCCACCGTGACTACCGCGGCGGCGGGCGCTCCAGCGCCCGTGAAACCGCTATGCGAGTGGCGGCAGGGGCGATTGCCAAGAAATATTTGGCCGCCCAAGGTGTTCAGATTCGCGGTTATATGAGCCAGCTAGGCCCCATCAAGATTGATTTCAAACAGTGGGAAGCGGTGGGTCAAAATGCCTTTTTCTGCCCTGACCCGGAGCGCGTAGCAGAACTGGAAGCCTACATGGATCAGCTGCGCCGCGATCAGGATTCGGTAGGTGCTGAGATCACCGTGATTGCCGAAGGGGTGCCGGTAGGGCTAGGCGAACCGGTGTTTGACCGCCTGGATGCTGACCTAGCGCATGGTTTGATGAGTATTAATGCGGTAAAAGGTGTGGAGATAGGCGCAGGGTTTGGTTGTGTCGCTCAGCGGGGCAGTGAACACCGTGACGAGATGACGCCTGAAGGCTTTCTCTCCAATCATGCTGGTGGCGTGCTGGGCGGTATTTCCAGCGGCCAACCCATTGTGGCTCGTTTGGCGCTAAAACCGACGTCCAGCATTACCACGCCTGGCCGCTCTATCGATATCCATGGACAGGCCGTCGAAGTGATTACCAAAGGGCGTCACGACCCCTGTGTGGGTATTCGCGCAACGCCCATCGCTGAGGCGATGATGGCGATTACGTTGCTGGATCACTGGCTGCGTCATCGCGGCCAAAATAGTGAGGTGAGCGTTGATACGCCGCGTTTAACCCAGCGCTAGCGCAATACGGTGAGGTTTGCAGTTCACTGCTACACTCAAACAAAACAGTGCAGGAGCCGCCTATGAAGATTAACGTTGAATTTGATCTTACCCCGGACGAATTTCGCCAATCTCTGGGTCTGCCGGATGTCGAAGCTTTCCAGAAAAACCTGCTGGAAAATATCCAGCGGCAAATGGAGTCTGGGGTAGAGGGCTACGACCCCATGAGTCTTATGAGGCCCTTTCTCCAGCAGCCGATGATGCAGCAAGGGCTCTCGCAGGGACTGTCTCAAGGGCTATCTGAAGGACTGTCTCAAGGGCTAGCCAACTTCGGCACTTATCAGCAAATGATGCTGGATATGTTGCGCCAAGCGGGCAGCGCCAGCACTAATGCCACTAGTGCGTCCTCGTCTAACAGCAGTGCGGCTGAACAGGGTGGTAACACCAGCTCTAAAAGCAGTGCGGCGAGTTCCAGGGCGAGCAGTACTAATAATAGTAGTGCCAATAAAAGTACCAGTAGTGGTGGTAAGGCCAAGTCAACAGCGTCGTCGCGCTCCCGTTCCGGCTCAAGCACACGTTCAACATCCAAGCGCAGTGATTCATAAATCAGTAACGATAGACTGGCAAAAATAGATTGTGGGGAAGTGGATTGAAAGATCGCTAATGGCGATGTGAGAGAGGCAATGCGGAGACGTTTTGCAGCGTTACTGAATGCAGCTACTTAAAACAGTGTCGCTGTTGCAATGCAGCATGCCAGGGACTACTCTTTTTGCAGTGCAGCAAATCAAGGCAAGACAAGCTACATCACGATGAGTCACTCCAAGGCTCATGCCAAGGAACTAAACAGGAGCAGACACTATGCAAGACAATATGATGGACGCCTTCAACGCCCAAACTAAGCAAATGTTTGAGCCCATGCGTAAAATTAATTCGCTGATGCTCAACAACATGGAAAAAATGACCCAGTATCAGCTGGAAGCCATGAAGCGCTACAGCCAGATGGGTACAGAGCGCATTCGTAGCGCCACTGAAATTCAAGACGCAGAAAGCCTGCGTGATTTCGGCACCAAGCAAGCTGAAATGATGAACGAGCTTTCCCAGCAGATGCAGGAAGACGCGCGCGTCATGAGCGAAATGAGCCTGCAGTTTAAGTCTGAAATGGAAAAAATGTTCAGCGAAGCCGGTCAGCAAATGTCCGAGCAAGCCAAGGCGGCTACAAAAAGCGAGCAACCTGCCAAAGCCTCTAGTCAGTCATCGCGCAAAAGCTGATTAGTGACCTCATCGCGGCGCCCAAGGGCGCCGCGATGCATTTATAAGCTTTAATTTATATATGCTTACATAGCCAAAGTGGTCGGTGCGCCCGATGATAGGCGTAGGGAGAATGAGTATGCAGTCAGCGTGGCACAATCCGTTCCAGGCAATATCACAAGGGCTATCTGACAGCCTGTCTGAAGGGCTTTCTCAAGGACTGCCTGAAGGGTTATCCCCAGAGGAAATTGAAGCCTGGAATAATCAGCTTAAAGAGATTAGCGAACAGTACCAAGGATTGATGCAGGATCTGCTTTCCCGTATTGCGCCCAGTGAAGCCGCCGACTCAATTTACAGTGATATGCGTGAAAGCTTTGAAGCGGGTGCTCAGTCATTAATGCAAAACCCTACGCTGCTGTGGGAAACCCAGAACCGTTTGCTTCAAGACCAGTGGCTATTGTGGCAACAGGCCCTGCGTGGCATGGCTGGCGAGCAAATAACGCCGCTGATTACCCCGGCTAAAAGTGACCGTCGCTTCAAAGATGAAGCCTGGACTCAAAACCCCCACTATATGGCCATTATGCAGCAGTACTTACTGTTCTCGCAGATGGTGGAAGAGCTGGTTGAAAACTTAAGTGGGTTGGATGAAACCCAGAAGCGTAACTTGATGTTTTACGCGCGCCAGTTGGTCAACGCGATGGCGCCCACTAACTTTATAACTACCAATCCAGAGGTCATGCGCTGCACCATTGAAACCCGTGGTCAAAACCTAGTGGATGGTCTGGCCCGTCTACGTGAAGATTTAGGTAACTCTGGTGAAGGCATTAATGTCCGCATGACAGACCGCGCCGCCTTTGGCGTGGGCGAAAACATAGCGGTAACGCCCGGTTCAGTGGTGTATGAAAACGAACTGATTCAGTTGATCCAATACACGCCAACGACGGAAAAGACCTTTAAAACGCCATTGCTAATGGTGCCGCCGTGGATCAATAAGTACTACATTCTCGATCTGCGTGAAGATAATTCCATGGTGAAGTGGCTGGTGGATCAGGGCCATACGGTGTTCCTGATCTCCTGGCGTAATCCTGGCCCGGAGCAGCGCGATATTACCTGGGCCGACTATATGCAGATGGGGCCGATCAGCGCGATAGAAGCTATCGAGCAGGCCTGCGGCGAGAAGTCGGTTAATCTCCTCAGCTACTGTGTCGGCGGCACGTTAACGGCATCTACGGTAGCGTACCTCACCAGCACCCGCCGTGGGCGCAAAGTAAAGTCGGTGACCTATATGGCCACGCTGCAGGATTTTCGTGATCCTGGCGATATCGGCGTATTTCTCAATGAGCGGGTGGTTGAAGGGATCGAACAAACGCTAGAAGCGAAGGGCTACCTTGATGGCCGCTCGATGGCTTACACTTTCAATTTGTTGCGTGAGAATGATCTGTTTTGGTCGTTCTACATTAATAACTATTTGAAGGGCGAGACGCCTGCCGCCTTTGATCTACTCTACTGGAATACTGATGGTACCAATTTAACCGCAGGCACCCATGCCTGGTATTTACGCCATATGTATTTAGAGAACCGCTTGGTTGAGCCAGGTGGCATTGAGCTGGATGGCGTGAAAATTGATCTGCGCAAGGTGTCGGCGCCCAGCTATTTTATCTCCACCAAAGAAGACCACATCGCCAAATGGAACAGCACCTACTATGGGGCGTTGCTACCCAAGGGGCCGGTGACCTTTGTGCTCGGCGGCTCGGGGCATATCGCAGGTATCGTCAACCCACCCCATAAGAACAAGTATAGCTACTGGACTAACGACACACTGCCCGAAAGCCATGAGGAGTGGCTTGCAGGTGCTACGGCTCAGGAAGGCTCCTGGTGGCCTCACTGGCAGGCATGGATGACCGACAATGGCTATGCCAATAGCGAAAAAATGGTGTCCGTGCGCCAACCAGGGGACGGTGAACTCAACATTATTGAGCCTGCGCCGGGCCGCTACGTGAAGATGACAATCCCTGAAGTGTTGGGGGAAATCCCGTCTTCTTCGTAATTGGCATAGGCGAATAGCCTAAGGTTTCGCGAGCTGCAGCTCCCTCCCACTAAAAAGCCCGCTGACATTTTTGTCAGCGGGCTTTTCTTCGCCACTGTCAGTTTCGAATGAGATAGTCGAAAGCACCCAGCGATGCCTTGGCGCCTTCGCCCATGGCGATGATGATCTGCTTGTAGGGCACGGTAGTTACATCGCCTGCGGCGAAGACGCCGGGCACGGATGTCATACCGTGAGCATCGACGATGATCTCACCGCGGGGCGTCATTTCAATCGGAGAGCCTTTCAACCACTCGGTGTTAGGCACCAGACCAATCTGAACAAAAATGCCTTCCAGCGCGATGGATTTGCTCTCGTCGGACGTGCGGTCTTTATAGTTCAAGCCATTCACACGGCTGCCATCGCCCGTTACTTCGGTGGTTTGTGCGTTGAGGATAATATCGACGTTAGGCAGACTCTTGAGCTTTTTCTGCAGCACCGCGTCGGCACGCATTTCACCCATAAACTCTACGAGCGTGACATGGCCGACAATACCCGCCAGATCGATCGCCGCTTCAACGCCAGAGTTACCGCCGCCAATCACCGCTACCCGCTTACCTTTGAACAGCGGGCCGTCACAGTGAGGGCAGTAAGCCACCCCTTTGTTGCGGTACTGCTGTTCGCCGGGCACGTTCATTTCGCGCCAGCGGGCACCCGTCGCCAGTACCAGGGTTTTGCTCTTAAGCGTCGCACCCGACTCAAAGGTGACTTCGTGCAGCCCACCTTCCGCCTCGGCTGCTTTAAACGCCGTGGCAAGCTGCAGGTTCATGACATCGACTTCGTAATCTTTTACGTGCTCTTCAAGCGCGCTAACTAGCTTGGGGCCTTCGGTATGGGAAACGGAGATAAAGTTTTCAATTCCCATGGTGTCAGCCACCTGACCACCGAAACGCTCAGCGGCAATGCCGGTGTTAATGCCTTTGCGTGCTGAGTAAATGGCGGCCGCCGCGCCTGCCGGGCCACCACCAATGACGAGCGTATCGAAAGCGGCTTTCTCGTTGAGCTTTTTGGCATCGCGTTCGGCGGCACCAGTATCAACTTTGGCCAAAATCTGCTCAAGGGTCATACGGCCTTGATCGAACGGCTTACCGTTCAGATAGATGCTTGGCACCGACATGATTTCCCGCGACTCAACTTCGTCCTGAAACAGTGCCCCGTCAATAGCGACGTGACGAACGTTCGGGTTGAAGATAGCCATGAGGTTAAGCGCTTGAACCACGTCAGGGCAGTTCTGGCACGAGAGCGAGTAGTAAGTCTCGAAAAGCATCTCGCCGTCGAGGGCTTTGATTTGGTCGAGTAGCTCAGCAGACGTTTTAGGCGGATGACCGCCGACTTGCAGCAGTGCCAACACCAGCGACGTGAACTCGTGGCCCATGGGGATACCGGCAAACACCACGCCAGTTTCTTCACCAGGGCGGTTAATCGCAAACGATGGCGTGCGGTCGTCCTGGCCATCGCTGTGTAGGGTAATCTGATCGCTCAGGCTGCTGATGTCCTCAAGCAGGCCGAGTAGTTCTTGTGACTTGGCACCGTCATCGAGGGAGGCAACGATCTCGAACGGCTGAGTCACTTTTTCCAGATACGCTTTTAACTGGGATTTTAAATTGGCGTCCAGCATGACAGTAGCTTCCTCGCAAGTAACAGACGTATTAAATACACGCGTGTGACGGCGCTAATCATTAATAATTTAAAACAGAACGCCCGGGCGAAACCCGGGCGTTGAACCTGCACGCTCTTGCGCCACGCAAATAAGAGCAAGCGCGTGAAAGCCGTAGGCGGTTTAGATTTTGCCTACAAGATCCAGTGAAGGTGCCAGCGTTTCTTCGCCTTCTTTCCATTTAGCCGGGCACACTTCGTTCGGGTTGGCACGAACGTATTGAGCGGCTTTCACTTTACGCAGCAGCTCTTCGGCGTTACGGCCGATATTGCCAGCGTTGATTTCGACAATTTGGATTTTACCGTCTGGGTCGACAACGAATGTGCCGCGCTCAGCAAGACCCGCTTCTTCAATCAACACTTCGAAGTTACGTGAAATCCGTAGCGTCGGATCGGCGATCATTGGGTACTGCAGCTTGCCGATGGTCTCTGAGCTGTCGTGCCATGCTTTGTGAGTGAAGTGGGTATCGGTCGAAACGCTGTAGATCTCAACGCCCAGCTTCTTGAACTCGGCATAGTGATCGGCCAAATCGCCCAGCTCAGTGGGGCAAACAAAGGTAAAATCGGCGGGGTAGAAGAAGAAAATAGACCACTGGCCTTGCAGATCAGCTTCACTTACGTCGACGAATTCGCCATTCAGGTAAGCAGTGGCTTTAAACGGTTTTACTTCAGTGTTGATCAAGGACATTCAGATAATCTCCAGTTGTCATGAGCGAAGGATTTATAAAGTAGTGCTAATGCTAACGGCTAGCGACTAATGTCTAAAATTAAAAAAAGCCATCTAGCCAATAGCATTGCCCTATTGGCGTACCACAAGATCCTGTTTTACTAGCTACTTAATGGGGTCGGTAGGGCAAAATACAAGAATTTTTCACATTGGCTTGCGGTAGGCGTCACTGCACCGCAAAATTCGCACGGTCAGTAATATGGCCTACGCTATTGTTAGCCGCTGAGGGCTGTTGCCGGCAGCAGCAGGGCGCACTTGGTATGAAGACACTTGGCAAAACATTTGGCTGAATTGTTTAGTGAATGCTGAATTGTTTAATGACTAGTTGAGACAACAGGAGCAGTGATAATGGGGAACATCCACAAACTTTCCGCGGCCGTTGCGGCTATCTCATTCGCCGCAGCGGCTAGCGCTGCCCACGCTGAAGAGGTGCGGGTATTTAACTGGTCAGACTACATTGCCCCGGAAACGCTGGAAAAATTCACCGAGCGTACCGGCATTGAAGTGACTTATGACGTTTATGACAGCAATGAAATTTTGGATGCCGCACTGCTCGCCGGGCGTTCCGGCTACGATGTGGTGGTACCTTCTACCTACTATTTTACCCGCCAAGTGAAAGCCGGTGTTTTTCAGCCGCTCAACCATGAGTTACTAACCAATTTAGACAATCTCAACCCCGAGCTGATGGCCAACCTGGAAACCATCGACGCCGGTAGCGAATACTCGGTTCCCTATATGTGGGGCACCAATGGGATCGGCTATAACGTTGACAGGGTAAAAGAAATTCTGGGTGATGACGCGCCGGTAGATAGTTGGGCACTGCTGTTTGATCCTGAAATAACCGCTGCATTGAGCGAAGCGGGCTGCGGCTTGTCGATGCTGGACTCTGCCGATGAAATGCTCTCGCCCGCCATGGCGTACCTGGGGTTTGATCCCCTGAGTGAAAATCTGGACGATATTGAAGCGGCTGGCGAACTGATCGCCGACGTTCGCGACGACATGACTTATTTTCACTCTTCCCGCTATGTGTCCGATCTGGCGAATGGCGATATCTGCGTGGCCGCTGGTTACTCGGGTGATGTTTTCCAGGCCGCCGATCGTGCTGAAGAAGCAGGGCGAGATTTCACCATCGCCTATAGCATTCCTAAAGAAGGCGCCGCGCTCTGGTTCGACATGATGGCAGTACCCGCCGATGCGCCTAATACTGAAAACGCTCACGCCTTTATCAACTTTATTCTTGACCCGGAAATCGCTGCTGAAATTACCGAGTACGTGCGTTATGCCAATCCTAACGCGGCGGCCGATGAGTACCTCTCTGATGAAATCATCAATGACCCGGCTATTTACCCAGAAACCGAGGTCATGCAAAACCTATACGTGCAGGCTGAAAAGCCTCAAGATGTGCTGCGTGCCCGTACGCGCATTTGGAACCGCGTAAAGTCTGGTCGTTAAACCGACATTTATCCGACGGCGAGCCTGGAGTTAATTCTCTATGGCTCGCTGCTCGTCTTTTTTAATGCCCGGATTGCCGGGCCTTTTGATGGGAGTGGCGAATGGTCACTACGCCCCTGTCGAACGAGCCTTCATCTGCTTCGCCAATCACTCCTTCTTCGTCGCGCCCCCAGGGTAAAACCCCGCGGTTTGCTGAAGATGTGGTGCTGGAAGTAAAACGCTTAAGCAAGCGGTTTGATGATGCGCTGGCGGTGGATGATGTCAATTTGCAGGTTAAGCGCGGAGAAATTTTCGCGCTATTGGGTGGTTCCGGGTCAGGTAAATCAACCCTGCTGAGGATGTTGGCGGGGTTTGAAACTCCTTCTGAGGGCCGTATTTTATTAGACGGTGAAAATATCACCGCTATGCCTCCGCACAAGCGGCCTATCAATATGATGTTCCAGTCCTATGCGCTATTTCCGCATATGACGGTGGCGCAGAATATTGCCTTTGGTTTAAAGCAGGATAAGCTCCCCAAAGCGGATATCGACGCTCGCGTCGCGCAAATGTTGAAGCTGGTGCATATGGAGCGCTTTGCCAAGCGCAAACCGCATCAACTCTCTGGCGGTCAGCGCCAGCGTGTAGCACTGGCGCGTTCGCTGGCCAAGCGGCCCAAACTGTTACTGTTAGACGAGCCCATGGGCGCACTGGATAAAAAACTGCGCACTGAAATGCAGCTAGAGGTAGTGGAGATCATCGAGCAGGTGGGTGTTACCTGCATTATGGTCACTCACGACCAGGAAGAGGCCATGACCATGGCCGACCGCGTGGCGATCATGGCCGATGGCTGGATCGAACAAATAGGCTCGCCGATCGATATTTATGAAAGCCCGGTGAGCCGCATGGTGGCGGAATTTGTCGGTACGGTGAATCTGTTTGAAGGAGAGATTAGCGAAGATGCTGCTGACCACTGCCGCATCGTCGCTCCCGCGCTCGAGCGGCCCATTTATATTGACCACGGTATTACCACCCAGGCGTCGAATCGGCGGGTTTGGGTCGCGCTGCGCCCTGAAAAAATCTGGCTAACCCGCGAGAAACCCACAACAGAATATAACTGGGCAGAAGGCAAGGTGGATGATATTGCCTATTTAGGCGGTTTCTCGCTCTACTACGTGCGCACCCAGTCGGGCCAGATCATTAAAGTCAGTATGGCCAATACCGAGCGTCGCGGTGATCGACCCACCTGGGAAGACAGTGTGTATGTCTACTGGGAAGATCACAGTACGATTGTTTTGAACCGCTAGCGTCTTGAGCTGCTAACGTTTTGAATTGCGATAGTGGCGCATTCCTTACCGCGAGGAGACTGCCTTTAATGAAGTTATCTCGTTCTTCAGCACTGCTCAAACGCTTGCAGCTGGGGCGCCGAGCAGTGATCGCGTTTCCGCTCGTGTGGCTGATGCTGTTTTTTTTACTGCCCTTTGCGCTGGTGCTCAAAATCAGCCTCTCCGAAGCGGCGATTGCGATTCCGCCCTATGGCCCGCTGCTTGAGTACGCCGATCAGACGCTGCATGTCTTTCTTAATCTGGGCAATTATCTCTTTCTGCTCTCAGATTCGTTGTATATCGCCGCCTATTGGGGCTCAGTGAAAACGGCGTTTATTGCCACGCTGGCCTGTTTGTTGCTCGGTTACCCGATGGCGTATGCCATGGCCCGAGCCCCAGCACGCTGGCAACTGCTGTTACTGCTGCTGGTCATGTTGCCGTCATGGACGTCGTTTTTGATTCGTGTCTATGCCTGGATGGGAATTCTAAGCAACAGTGGGTTAATCAATAACCTGTTGATCGGGATTGGCCTGATTGATTCGCCGCTGCGCATGATGAATACCCAGTTTTCAGTGACTATTGGCATTGTTTATGCCTACTTGCCGTTCATGGTGCTGCCGCTATATGCCCACTTAACGCGCATGGATAACTCGTTGTTAGAGGCCGCTGCAGATCTTGGCTCGCGCAAGTTCAATACCTTTATCAAAGTCACCTTGCCGCTCTCTACGGGCGGCATTGTGGCCGGTTCGATGCTGGTGTTCATACCTGCGGTAGGGGAGTTTGTGATTCCTGAACTGCTGGGCGGCCCTGATACGCTAATGATCGGCAAAGTGCTGTGGGAGGAGTTCTTTCTCAACCGCGACTGGCCCGTGGCGTCGGCGCTGGCCATGGTGATGCTACTGCTGTTACTGGTGCCGATAGTCTGGTTTCATCGTTACCAGTCCAAGGAGCTTGAATAATGAGCATGCGACGGCCGAGCTTCTCAACGGTCATGCTGGTGCTTGGCCTGCTGTTTCTTTACCTGCCAATGTTTGTGCTGGTGGTGTATTCGTTTAACGCCTCGAAACTGGTCACGGTGTGGGCGGGGTTCTCCACCCAGTGGTACGGCGAGCTGTTTCGTGATCAGCAGATTTTGTCGGCGGTATGGACGAGCCTGCGCATCGCGTTTTTCGCGGCCAGCATGGCGGTTTGCCTGGGCACCGTGGCAGCCTTTGTAATGACACGCTATGGCCACTTCCGTGGTAAAACGGCGCTGTCGAGCATGGTCACGGCGCCGCTGGTAATGCCCGAAGTCATCACCGGTCTTTCGCTGCTGCTACTATTTGTGCAGATGGCGCAGGTTACCGGCTGGCCAGCCGATCGGGGCATGGCAACCATTTGGATTGCTCACACCACCTTTTGCAGTGCCTATGTGGCTGTCGTGGTGGCTGCGCGGCTGCGGGAAGTGGATCACTCCATTGAAGAGGCCGCCATGGATTTGGGCTCACCTCCAGTGAAAACCTTCTTTTCTATCACGCTGCCGATCATTACCCCCGCGCTGGCTGCAGGCTGGCTGCTGGCGTTTACCCTCTCCCTGGATGACCTGGTGATCGCCAGCTTTGTTTCCGGGCCAGGGGCCAATACGCTGCCGATGGTGGTGTTTTCTTCGGTGCGTATGGGGGTGTCGCCGAAGATCAATGCGCTTGCTACATTGATCATCCTAACGGTATCGCTGGCGACACTGTTGGCGTGGTTTCTTATGCGACGTAATGAGACCCGGCGGAAGGCTGCTCTACGAGAAGTTTAAATCAAACTATAGAACGTCGTCGTCGCGCCCGGCGACGACGCTATCGAGTTCTCCGGTCACCGGTGAGACGATGATCTGTAGCTGGATGGGCGCGCAGCATTGATGGCAATCCTCCCAGGTATCATGGCTGCCCTGTGACGTATCAATCAGAAAGGTCAGCGGCGAATCGCAGTAGGGGCAGTGGAAGTCATAATTGACCAGGGCGTCGCCTTGCATTGTTGGCTACCTTGTATAGCGGATGCGCTAAATCAGTTTCTTACCCAATGAGTGTAGCAGTGTGGTCGTCGGGTAGGGCATCGTAGGATTGAATCAGGTAGGATATCCCAGGATTTAAGTTCCCAAAGCAACGCAGCGAGAGTAGCGATGATGTTACGTAACATGGCAGTAGCGGCCCTAGTGGCCTTTCCGATGGTCGCGTTGGCTGAAACCCCCAATGTCACCGCTGGTGAGTGGGAGTTTGTGAGCAAAACCAGCGTCACCGGCGAAATGGAAATTCCGGATCAAACGGAAACCGAGCGCCAGTGTATTAGTCAGGAAGAGCTTGAGGGAGCTGAATTTGGCTTCATCGAGGAAGAAGAAGGCTGCGAGCTGCTCGACCAGGAGCTGAATGCGGACGGTCTCAGCTACAGCATGGTGTGTCGCGCTGAGGGTGGCGAAGCTACCATCGATGGCGAAATGCGTTTTATGGGCGAGCGTATCGAAGGCAGCGTCGATATCCTTACCCAGTCCCCCATGGGTGAGCTGAGCATGAATACCGTGATTGAAGGCGAGTATCTTGGCGAGTGTGAGTAATCGCTAGCTCTCTTTTCAAAGGGTGCCAACAGGCACCCTTTTTCATTGAGGTCGTCATTGCGAGGAGCGCAGCGACGCGGCAATCTCAAGCGTGCGGTGGCCTCTAAAAACCAGATTGCTTCGCTGCGTTGGCAATGACATCAGTCAGATGGTGCATTAGCAATTTCCTCCTCTAATCGCCTTTTCACTGCCCCGGGCGAACCGGTGTGGCGCGCCAGCAAGTCGTAAGCCACAGGCACCACAAACAGCGTAAACAGCGTGGCCGAGCCGACCCCCGCCATAATCACGGTGCCGATAACCAAGCGAGACTCAGACCCCGGCCCTGTCGAGACAATCAGCGGAATGGCGCCGGCCATGGTGGTCACGGCGGTCATTAAGATAGGTCTTAAACGCGTTACAGAGGCTTCAATCAACGCCGAACGGAACGCTTTACCCTCATCGCGCAACTGGTTGGCAAACTCGACAATTAAGATGCCGTTTTTCGCCGCTAGTCCAATCAACAGCACCAAGCCTACTTGGCTATAGATATTAAGCGATTGACCGCTTAGTAGCAGGGCGAGTAGCGCACCGCTCATCGCGAGCGGCACCGTAAGCATTATCACAAAGGGGTGAATCAGGCTTTCGAACTGCGCTGCTAACACCAAAAAGACCACAAGCGCGCCCAGTATTAACAAGAACGCGGTGGCGCCACTGGCTTGCTGGAAGTCCCTTGAGGCGCCTGCCACATTGGTTTGCGCCTCTTCCGGCAGTAGCTCCGCGGCGCTCTGCTCTAAATAGGTCAAAGCTTCGCCAAGGGGGTAGCCATCCGCCAGGTTGGCTTCAATGGTAATCGCCCGTATACGGTCAAAGCGGTTCAAAGTGCTGGCGCCAGCAAAGTCGGAGAGGGTGACCAAACTGGCCAGGGGGATCAGCTCACCTGTGCGAGCGGATCGAACCTGAATGTTATCCAACGCCCTCGGGCTGTTTTGACTGCCGCGGTCACCTTCCAAAATGACGTCGTACTCTTCACCATCATCAACATAGCGAGTGACGTTACGGCCACCTAACAGTACTTCAAGCGTTCTGCCGATCTCGGTAACCGTAACGCCCAACGAAGCGGCACGCTCGTAGTCAATATCGACTCTTAGCTGTGGCTGGGTTTCGTTGTAGTTGCTCTCTAGTGCCATCAAGCGCGGGTTGTTTTCTCGCACATGATCGATCAGCGTATCGCGCCAGTGGGCAAGCTCTTCGTAAGTCCCACCGCCCAGTACAAACTGCACCGGCTTTTGGGTACGCTGCCCAAACCCCTGGCGCATCACCGGGAAGGCTTGTACCCCCGGCAACGTACGCAGCTTTTCGCGTACTTCGCCCATGATCTCCCAGGCACTGCGTCGACTGCCCCAGTCGGCCATATTGACGATAATAAAGCCGCTATTGAAATTCTCTATGTTGCCGTAGCCACGAGGGGCGCGAACGACTACGCGCTCCAACTCATCGCTCTCCACCAGTGGCGTCATCCGCGCTTCGATCTCATCCATGTAGTCCATCATGTAGTCGAAGGTGGCGCCTTCAGGGCCATTCACTAATACGATAAAGTTACCGCGATCCTCTTGAGGTGTGTATTCGTTGGGCAGTACCGTGGCCAGCCAGGCGGTGGCGCCAATCAATAATACAAACGCCGCGACCACCAGCCAGCGCATTTTGAGCATCCACTCTAACGTGGCCTGATAGCGGCGCTGTGTGCCGCTGAGCAGCCACTGCACAGCCTTGCCAATCCGGCTTTCGTGCATGCCCGGCTTAAGAATTTTAGACGCCATCATCGGCGTAAGCGTCAGTGCCAGGAGAGTAGAGACCACTACCGCAGCGGCCATGGTTAGCGCGAACTCGGAAAATAGTCGGCCAATATCGCCTTGCAACATACTGAGTGGCAAGAAAACCGCCACCAACACCAGGGTGGTGGCGATGACTGCAAAGGCGATTTGCCGGGTACCTCGAAATGCGGCGACTAGCGGCGTCTCGCCGTAGTCGTGCATACGCCGGTTAATATTTTCAAGCACGACGATGGCATCATCGACAATCAGACCGATCGCCAGCACCAGCGCCAGCAGAGTTAGCAGGTTAATTGAGAAATTCATCGCGGCCAGAGCAGTAAAGGCGCCAATAACGGCAATCGGAACGGTCACCGCGGGTACCAGGGTGGTGCGCAAATTGCCCAAAAACATAAAGATCACCACCACCACCAAGCCCATGGCGATAAACAGCGTCATAACGACCTGCTCAATCGCTCCGGAGACGAACAGCGAGGCGTCGTAGTTCAGGCTCAGTGACATCCCTTCAGGCAGCGTACCTTGCAGGCGTTCAAGTTCGACCTGAACGGCTTCAGAGAGCTCTATCACATTGGCCGTCGACTGCATGATCATACCCAGGCCGACCATGGGGATGCCGTTAGAGCGGAAGACAGAACGATCCTCCACCGCGCCGACCTCTACTCTTGCTACGTCAGCAAGGCGCACCAGATAGCCGTTTTCCTCCTGGTTTTGAGGAGAGCTGAGGGCGAGGCGCTGAAAATCTTCGGCACTGGCAAAACTACGGGGGAGGCGGACAATAAACTGCCGATCCTTGGATTCAAGCGAGCCTGCCGGTAGCTCTACGTTCTCTGCCCGCAGTGCGTCTTCGATATCGCTAACGGTGAGTCCCCGTGCGGCCAAGGCATTGCGATCCAGCCACACGCGCATGGCGTAGTCACTGCCGCCGCCGACACGCACCCGTGCTACCCCTGGCTGAACGGAGAGGCTGTCGACCAAAAAGCGGTTAGCGTAGTCGGTTAGCTCAGTAATGGAATAGTCGTTTCCGGAAAGGCTTAACCAAACCACCACTTCTTCGCTGCTATCGGCTTTGGTGACCTCTGGGTTGTCAGCGTCGTCGGGTAGGTTGCGCAGCGCGCCGGAGATGCGGTCGCGAATATCATTGGCGGCGGCATTGATATCCATATCAATGCCAAATTCGATCTCGATCTGAGAGCGTCCATCCTCGCTTTGCGAGGTAATCAGCTCAATGCCTTCAACGCCAGCAATGCGGTCTTCTAATACTTGGGTAATCCGTGTTTCGACGACGCTGGCCGAGGCTCCGGGGTAGCGGGTATCGATGGTGACCACTGGCGGGTCGATGGTGGGGTACTCTTGCAGCGGCAGACGATTGAGTGCCAGCAGGCCAAAGGCAATAATCAGCGCCGCGATTACCATCGCCAATACCGGCCGCTGAACAGAGATATCCGATAAACGCATTAGCGGTCGGCCTCCAACAGCGCTCGTATACCGGTCTCGTCATCGGCGATCCCGATTAACCTGGCTTCTTGCCCGTCACGGGCCAGCTGTAGGCCATGAAAGACAATTAAATCGTTGGCGGCGAGTCCCTCGAGAATTTCCACCTCGCCATTGCGGCGCTCGCCGATCACCACTTCACGCTGTGCCAAGCGTGTGCTGCCTTCACTCTGTTCAATTAACATCACGAAGTGACGGTCACCGCTAGGCTCAATGGCCGCCTCAGGGATAACAACCGTATCGCGTACGTGCTGTTGAACGATCACTTCCATCAGCATGCCAGGCCGCAAGCGGCCATCGGTATTCTCGAGATCAGCGCGGACGCTTACGCTGCGCGTGACTGGATCCACCCGTGTGCCGATGGTGGCAATTTCACCGCTAAAGAGGGCGTCAGGGTAGGCGGCAGTTGTGGCATTGAGCATCAAGCCTGGTGAGAGGCGGTCGAGAAATACTTCGGGGACGCTGAAATCTAGCTGCATAACATCCAATTTATCGAGCGTCACCAGATCCATGCCTGGAGTGACCAGGGCGCCAACACTGATATTGCGAAAGCCGACGCGGCCACTAAAGGGGGCTTTTATCTGGTAATTGGCCAACTCCGCTTCAATCGCTTGAATATCGGCATCTGCCTGGCGCAGCCGTGATTGGCTATCTTCTACATCGGCCCGAGCCGCCAGGTTGCGCTCTTGCAACTGCGAAGCGCGATTTGACGCATTACGCCGCTCTTCGCGAAGTGCCTGGGACGCCCTCAGCTGCGCCTGTTCCTCGGCATCCTCCAGACGAATAAGCAACTGGCCTTCTTCGACCTGCTCGCCGTCACGGAAATTGATCTCGGCAACGATATCCGTGACGGTAGCCGATAGTGTGACGCTCTCATCGGCACGAAGGGTGCCCAAGGCTTCTATTGGATCCGACCAGGTAGTCATGATCGCCCGGGTGCCTATGACTGACGGCGCCGATTGGGCGAACGCTACGCTGGAAAGCAGAAGAGTGAGAGGCAGGAGTGCGAGTCGCAACAGCCGTCGTCGATGAAAGGGCAAAAGCATAGTGTTCTCAGCGTTAGATAATATTTATACAGTTATTGTATATGGTAATTGTATCCGCATAATAATTTTTAAGTGCGACCCTGTTAGAATGCCTGCCTTTTACGACGGGAGTCGCTCTCAATATGAGCTGTCCATTATGATCTATGACGTTGTCATCATCGGTGCTGGCGCCGCAGGCTTAATGTGCGCAGCGCAAGCAGGCTATGCCGGAAAGCGGGTCTTAGTGCTTGATCATGCTAACAAAGCGGGCAAGAAGATTCTCATGTCCGGGGGTGGCCGCTGCAACTTTACCAATCTTGGCACAACGCCACAGCACTTTTACTCTTCAAACCCTTACTTTTGTATTTCGGCGCTCAAACGTTACCGCCCTGAGCACTTTGTTGAGCTGGTCGAGCGCCATGGCGTTGAACATGTTGAGAAAACGCCGGGTCAGCTATTCTGTGCAACCTCGGCTAAAGATATTGTCCATACGTTACTGACCGAGTGTGAGTGGGCTGGGGCTGAAATCAGGCTCAGCACCCAGGTTACCCGCGTGGAGCAACAGGGCAGTGCCATGCGTCTAACGACTTCGATAGGTAAAATCGATGCCGGGGTGGTCGTCATCGCGAGCGGTGGGCTTTCCATTCCGAGCATGGGCGCGACGGGTTTTGGCTACGACATTGCCCGTCAATTTGGTCTAGAGGTATTCGCTACGCGACCCGGGCTGGTGCCCTTTACCTTAAGCGATAGCTGGAAAGCGCGCGCAGCTGAGCTCTCTGGTTTGAGCGTGCCAGTGGCTGTTAGTGCTGGCAGTCGCCGCTTTGTGGAACCCATGCTGTTTACCCACCGCGGCTTGTCTGGGCCGGCGATGCTGCAGATATCCAGCGTTTGGCAGCCAGGGGAGAGCATTAGTATCGATCTACTGCCCAATGAAAACGTGGCGGAATCCCTACGTGAGGCACGCCAAGAAACGCCTAAGCGTCAGCTCTCGACTTGGCTTGGCGAACGCTTTCCGAAACGCTTTGCGCAAGCACTGCTGGAGTGGTACCCCGACCATGACTTGGCGCGGCCCCTGGCCCAGTATGCTAATGCCGCATTGGATGAGTGGGCGCAAAGACTCAACGCTTGGCAACTGAAACCAGCAGGAACAGAAGGTTGGCGTACCGCAGAGGTAACCATGGGCGGGGTCAATACCGACGCGATTTCGTCCAAAACCTTTGAGGTTAAAGGCTTACCACAGTTGCGCTTTATCGGAGAAGTATTAGATGTAACGGGAGAGCTAGGCGGGTATAACTTTCAGTGGGCGTGGGCGAGTGGCGTAGCCTGCGGGCAGGCTGTTTAATAAGCTGATCAAAGATTTGCAAGTGCCGTAACTTGATACATTTGCTGTATTAAGCCTCTTGTATTTTGGCGATGGGGTCAAGTTTAGGGGCTGTTGACGTTTCGCTTATGGCAGCGCTGAAAAGTCAACAGAGCCTAGGGCAATGCTGCCAAGAGGTCGGCTGGTAGGTCGATCAGGCGCTTCCTTACAAGTGCCGAAACAGACTAGGATCTAATCCAGCTTTTTGAATTCGATAGGCTAGCTTAGCTCTCGTTACGCCTAGTTCTCTGGCGGCCTTAGACACGTTGCCATCTGTTTTATAAAGTGCATTTGACAAAATTTCTGCTTCACTTCTCCTGTGATATTTAGCGCTCTTCTGCGTATCGTCAATCTTACCCCGGCCAAATAGATCAGGCCCACTTGTGCCAGCCTCCAGCTCTCCTGTGGGATCAATATTGAGGCCTGAAGGGGGATTGAGTTTTGTGGCAAAGCCAACGTCGTCAAACATATGAAACACATTGAGCGGCTCAGAATCTAGCGCGTTAATCACGCCACGTTCTATTAAATTCTGAAGCTCGCGAATATTTCCAGGATAACTATAGTCTAAAAGTGCTTCACTGGCCTTTCGGGTGAGTCCTGGAATATTTTTTTTATAAACGTTTGAGTAGCGGTATAAAAAATGTTCGATTAATAAGGGGATATCATCCTGGCGTTCTCTAAGAGGGGGAAGGCGAATAGGAAAAACATTTAAGCGGTAATAAAGATCCTCTCTGAATAGTCCATTCTGCACTTCCTTGAAAAGATCTTTATTTGAGGCGGCAACAACCCTGACGTTAACTTGAATAGGGTGTGCACCACCGACTCTTTCTATCTCACCATTCTGCAGGGTGCGCAGAAGCTTACCTTGTGCCTCATAACTTAATGATGGAATTTCATCAAGAAATAGTGTGCCCCCATTGGCTCGTTCGAACCGACCCGGTCGACTTTTTTCTGCACCTGTAAACGCACCTTTTTCTACGCCAAACAGCTCTGCCTCAACCAATGTGTCAGGGATTGCAGCACAGTTAAGGGCGACAAAGGGGCCGTTTGCCAAGTTGCTTTTGCGGTGAAGCTCGTTAGCAAACAAGTCTTTCCCAACACCTGATTCTCCATTGAACAGTACCGTGGCTGGCGTTGGCGCGACTCTTTCGATCTTCTGCAAAGCAATACTGACCGCTGCTGAAATACCCACGATCTTTTGGGTATCTATTTTCTCATGGATAGAGGCAGGAGATGACGCTGTCGTAACGCCAGTGGTTTGTCGAGACGACTTACGCGCTTCAGGCGCAAGGTATTCTCCTGGAGTGAGCCAGCTAAGGTCATGGGTACTGCCTATTTCTTGATTTGTCATCTCACCTACGATTCGGCAGAAAGAGCCGCCGCAGCCAGCACACTCCAACTCACGATATATCACTCGCTTACCGTAGAAAGCACTGGCGTAGCCGCTGGCATAACCTAGCTGCATCCAGCAAACCGGTTCACGTGATAGGCCGTACGCATTTATATGTTCGGCGGCTTCGATTGAACCATGCCAAAGGAACTCGGCATTGAAAATACCGTTCGGGATGTCGTGGTCGCGTCGTACCGTTTCGACTTTAACCATCCCCATGACCGCATGTAACCGCTCTCCCGCGGTCAACGCACCAGCTTCATCGTTTAGTGGCCAATGTTTTCGTACAAAAGCTGCGTCGGCAGATCCAGCTGAAAAACCTACGCGCATCAGCAAGCTGCATGCTCTAGAAAAGCCTAGTGATTCAATGATTTCTCTGCGCAACACACCAAATGCATTAGCCCCAAGTAGCACCATGCGGCGATCATCGAACCAAATTTTTCCATCGTTAGGGGTAAGGCGCAGCCTCTCTGTCAAATCACGTAAAGTGGGTGGGTCTCCATCATCAAGGCCTATCTCACAAGAGCTCGCTTGATTGGGTTGCGTTGTCATTTTCGAAAGCGTCATTTTTTTTGTCATGTCTTTCTCATTTTTTTATTAAAAATATTAAATTAATTAAATACTGGCGAGTCTTGTTCAATCCTTCAGTTGTACTTTAGTCGTGTCTAGTCTCTTAACTTCCTTTGCATAATAAGAATTTTACTTTATTTTTTATACTAAGGTCTAGGTTTTGAGTAGTTGGCATAGCAATTGCTGAATAGTTCTCTGTAATACATCGTTTCCATAAATAAAGTGAGAACAATAATGGCTAATGCACCCGCTAGTAATGCTTATCGTATCGTAGAAGTTCCTGAGCCAATGAAGGCAATGCAAGACCGATTTGGGCGTGAGGGAAGCTATGTAGGGCTCTCTGAGGTAGAAAGCCCATGGGTTCCTTTTGGTGATAATGCAGCTATACGGCATCTGGCCTTTGATGTAAGGAATAATGTTTATTGAACCGTACCGGGATTCCCGGAGGCTCCA